>NZ_JALHBH010000100.1:0-112456 GCF_022836805.1 Pseudomonas sp. RGM 3321 | reverse complement strand
ATCCCGAACTCAGTAGTGAAACGATGTATCGCCGATGGTAGTGTGGGGTTTCCCCATGTGAGAGTAGGTCATCGTCAAGATTAAATTCCAGAAACCCTCATCGCTTACGCGTTGAGGGTTTTTGTTTTTCTGGGGTTCCACAAACCTCTGCATTCTCCTGAACTCATAACCCCACCTCTCCGACAGTCATTCAGACCAACATGCTTATGGCAATCCAGCGCGCTTGCCCTTATGGTTCGGCATCAGGTTCTACGCACCGGTCAAGGAAGCAAGCATGTCCGTTACAACCTCTCTGAGTGCAGGTTTCATGGTGGTCCAAGGCAACCGCCCGGATGAACTGCGCAGCCTGGTTGTGTCGTGGATGCGACGTTATCCATTGGCCCCCCTGGAAAACGAGATTGCGCTGGTCCAGAGCAACGGCATTGCGCAGTGGTTGAAACTGGCGTTGGCCGAGGATGCTCAGGATGAAGATAGCGGTGGCTGTGGCATTGCCGCAGCCATAGACGTCCAATTGCCCGGTAGTTTCATGTGGACGCTGTACCGCATGGTTCTCGGAAGCGATGAAATCCCCTCGACCTCCTTGCTCGACAAGACCCCGCTGACCTGGCGCTTGATGCGCTTGCTCCCCGAACTTATCAATCAGCCGCACTTTGAGCCCCTGCAGCGTTTCCTGACCGACGACACTGATCTACGCAAGCGCTATCAATTGTCCGAGCGCCTGTCAGATCTGTTCGATCAATATCAGGTTTACCGCGCCGACTGGCTGGAGGACTGGGCCGCTGGCCGCCATCAATTGCGCGATGGCCGAGGTCAGGCCAGACCACTGTCAGCCGCCAATTGCTGGCAAGCCGAACTGTGGCGCGCGCTGCTGGATGATGTCGGTGCCGAAGGTATGTCGCAGAGTCGAGCGGGTGTGCATCAGCGCTTCATCGAGCGCATCGGCAACATGACCGAAGCGCCCCCGGGTTTGCCGGCACGCGTCATCGTTTTTGGCATTTCCTCGTTGCCCGCACAAGCGCTTGAGGCGTTGGCGGGTCTGGCGAAGTTCAGCCAGGTTCTGCTCTGCGTTCACAACCCGTGCCGCCATCACTGGGCTGATATCGTCGCCGACAAAGACCTGCTGCGTCACCAGTACAAACGCCAGGCGCGCAAGACCGGAATGCCGATGGTCCTCGACCCGCAAGCGCTGCATCAGCATGCTCACCCGTTGCTCGCGGCCTGGGGCAAGCAGGGACGTGATTACATCAACCTGCTGGACAGCCATGACGACCCACGCAGCTACCGCTCCTCGTTCAAGGACGAGCGCATTGATCTGTTCAGTGAAGCGGAGCCCACAACACTACTGAACCAGTTGCAGGACGATATTCTCGAGCTGCGCCCGCTGGATGAAACCCGTGAGCTCTGGCCGGCAGTCGATCCGCTGGAAGATCGCTCGGTCCGTTTCCATGTTGCGCACAGTGCGCAGCGCGAAGTGGAAGTGCTGCACGACCAGCTATTGGCACGATTCAGCAAAGACCCTGGCCTGCGCCCGCGTGACGTGATTGTCATGGTCCCGGATATCGACAGCTACGCCCCCCACATACGAGCGGTATTCGGGCAAATCGAACGCGAAGATCGTCGCTTCATTCCCTTTACGCTGGCCGACCAGGGGCAACGTGGTCGCGAACCCTTGCTGATTGCCGTTGAACACCTCCTTAAACTCCCGGACAGCCGCTTCCCGGTCAGCGAAATCCTTGACCTGCTCGACGTTCCTGCCTTGCGCGCGCGCTTCAGGGTTCAGGAGCGCGATCTGCCAACGCTGCACCGCTGGATAGAGGGTGCCGGCATTCGCTGGGGCCTCAACGCACAGCAGCGTGCAGGTCTGGGGTTGCCGGATGCGCTGGAGCAGAACAGCTGGCATTTCGGCCTGCGTCGCATGCTGCTGGGTTACGCCGTGGGGGCAGGTGAGGCTTACGACGGCATCGAGCCTTACGATGAGATTGGCGGACTTGATGCCGCTTTGATCGGCCCACTGGTAGCGCTGATTGACGCGCTTCAGGTGGCCCATACGGAATTATCGACACCCGCAACTCCGTTCGCGTGGGGAACGCGTCTGCAATCGCTGTTGCAGTTGTTCTTCCTCGCCGACAGCGAACACGATGACTACCTGCTCGCTCAACTTGAAACACTGCGCGAAAGCTGGCTGGAAACCTGTGACGCGGTAGGGCTGACCGATGAGCTGCCGTTGACCGTTGTGCGTGAGGCCTGGCTGGCCGGGCTTGATCAGGGGCGTCTGTCGCAACGCTTTCTGGCAGGCTCGGTCAACTTCTGCACGCTGATGCCCATGCGTGCCATTCCGTTCAAAGTGGTCTGCCTGTTGGGCATGAACGACGGCGATTACCCACGCGCACAACCGCCGCTGGATTTCGACCTGATGGGCAGCGATTACCGCCCCGGCGACCGTTCCCGGCGTGAAGACGATCGCTACCTGTTGCTGGAAGCGCTGCTCTCGGCCAGGGACCAGCTCTATATCAGCTGGGTTGGCCACAGCATTCGTGACAACAGCGAGCGTCCTGCATCGGTGCTGATTGGCCAATTGCGCGATCACCTGGCCAGTGGCTGGAAGCTGGCTGGCGAGACCGACCCTGACGGCAAGCAGGACGATGGTGAGCGCTTACTGAACGCGCTGACTGTGGATCACCCGCTGCAGCCTTTCAGTGCCAATTACTTCCATGCAGGCACTGGGTATTTCAGCTTCGCCCGCGAGTGGCGCCTGCTGCATGAAACCGACCTTCAGGTGCCCGTACCTCAAGCACTTTCCCCCCATGAGCAGGAAGAACCGCTGTCCATTGCACAGTTACAGGATTTCCTGAGAAACCCGGTGAAGCATTTCTTCAGCCAGCGCCTGAAGATCTATTTTGAAGTCGCCGAAGCGCCGCTCGCCGATGAGGAACCGTTCGTGCTCGATGCGCTTGAGCGTTACGGCCTCAGTGAAAGCCTGCTCAGCGCAGCGATGGCTTCCTCTGACGATATGGATGCCGCTCTGAAAGCCCAGGCACTGAAACTGCAAGCCAGTGGCCTGCTGCCGCTCGCGGGATTTGGCACGTTGATGCAGGGCGAACTGATCGAGCCGTTGCCAGACGTTCTCAAGCGTTACCACGATCTGTTGACCCTCTGGCCCGAAACGTTGAGCAGCGCATTACCGATCAGTTTCAGCCATGGCAGTGTGAGTATCGATGGCTGGCTTGGCGGACTGCACCGTAACGCTGTTGGTGAGCTGTTGCTGGTCACGGCGATTCCCAACAGCATCGGCTCGAAAAAGACTCGCAAATGGCACCGGCTGATTCGACCGTGGGTCAACCACTTGGTGGCCTGCGCCTGCGAGTTGCCGTTGCACACGGCACTGGTGGCCAGTGACGAAACCCTCATGCTCGATCCGTTGGACAAGGACGCGGCCATAACCACCCTGAATCACTTGCTGATGGCCTGGCTACGCGGCATGCAAGAGCCTTTGCCAGTCGCCGTCAAAACTGCATTTGCCTGGCTGGGCCAGCCCGCCGACAAAGCCGAAGCGGCAGCCCGTAAAGCCTACGAGGGTGACGGGCAGACCACTGATGGCGAGCGCCGCGAAAGCACCGCGCTGGCCCGACAGTTTCCAGACTTTGACGCGCTGGTCGACAGTGAAGAGTTTGCAGGCTGGTGCGAGACGCTCTACAAACCGGTTTACGATGCAGCCTGGCAGTCGCTGTCTGGCGGGGAGGGTGGCGCATGAACGAACAATCCCTTCCTCTGGCACTGCGCTTTCCACTACGCGGCAGTCAGCTGATCGAGGCCAGCGCCGGGACCGGCAAGACCTTCACCATCTCCGCCCTGTACTTGCGTCTGGTACTTGGGCACGGCACCGAACAGTCAGGCTTTGGTCGTGAATTGCTGCCGCCGCAGATCCTTGTGGTGACCTTCACCGACGCCGCTACCAAGGAGCTGCGTGACAGGATTCGTACCCGGCTGGCGGAAGCAGCACGGTTCTTTCGTGACGAGATTGCTGCACCTGACGGTTTGATTGCCGAGCTGCGCGAGCAGTTCGAGGCCGAGCAGTGGCCTGCCTGTGCCAGCCGTCTGGACATCGCCGCACAGTGGATGGACGAAGCCGCCGTCTCGACCATTCACAGCTGGTGCCAGCGCATGTTGCGCGAACACGCATTCGACAGCGGCAGCCTGTTCACCCAGACCCTGGAAACCGACCACAGCGATTTGCTCGGTGAAGTGCTGCGCGACTACTGGCGCCGCTTCTGCTACCCCATGAGCGGCGACGCGTTGACCTGGGTGCGGGAAAACCTGAGCGGTCCGGCGGCGTTGTTGCCGCGTGTGCGAGGTTTGTTTGGTCGTGATCGCAGCCCGCTCACTCAAGAGCCCACCGAACTGATCGAGGCGTCGTTGCAGGAGCGTCGAGAAGTGCTTGCTGCCCTGAAAGCGCCTTGGACCGCCTGGGCTGAAGAGCTGTATGCGCTTTGTCAGGACGCCGTTGCCCGCAAAGTAGTCGATGGCCGCAAGATGCAGGAGCGCTACTTCAAACCCTGGTTTGAAAAGCTTGCCGCGTGGGCTGCTGACGACACACAGGAAGCGCTGGACCTGGGTACCGGTTTCACGCGCCTGACCCCGGACGGTGTTGCCGAAGCCTGGAAAAGTGATCCGCCTTCACATCCGGCTTTCGAGGCCATGGCACAGTTGAAAGCTGCGCTGGACAGTTTGCCCAAGCCGGATGCCGCGGTATTGCAGCATGCGGCGCAGTGGGTAAGTGCCCGCTTTGAAGAAGAGAAGCGGCGCCGTGCCGAGATGGGTTTTGACGACATGTTGCTCAGGCTCGATGCCGCCCTGCACAGCGCTGGCGGCGAACGTCTGGCCACCCTGATTCGTGAGCAGTTTCCGGTGGCGTTGATCGATGAGTTTCAGGATACCGACCCGGTGCAGTACCGGATCTTCGACAGCATCTATCACCTTGAAGGTAATGACGAGCAGACCGGGCTGTTCCTGATCGGCGACCCCAAGCAGGCGATCTATGCGTTTCGCGGTGCCGATATCTACACCTACCTGCGCGCCCGGCAGGCCACCGACGGCCGTTGGCACACGCTGGACACCAACTACCGCTCCAGCCATGCAATGGTCGCGTCGGTCAACCATGTCTTCACGCGCGCAGAGCAACGTCCGCAAGGTCGCGGAGCGTTCCTGTTTCGTGATGATCAAGGCAATCAGGTGCCGTTCTCCGATGCGCTGGCCCAGGGTCGTAAAGAGGTCCTGGAAGTCGACGGCGCGCCACTGACTGCACTGACGGTCTGGCATCTGGAAAGCGAACAGCCGGTGTCTGGGGTCATTTATCGCCAACAATTGGCGGCCAGTTGCGCCAGCGAGATCGTGCGTCTGCTCAACGCCGGTCAACAGGGCCGTGCCGGTTTCGCCGTGCTTGATAAACCGCTGCGCGGGCTGCGTCCGGCCGACATTGCGATTCTGGTCCGCGACGGCAAGGAAGCGCAGGCGGTGCGTCAGCAACTCACCGCGCGTGGCGTGCGCAGCGTTTATCTGTCGGACAAGGACTCAGTGTTCGCCGCTCAGGAAGCCCACGACCTGCTGTCCTGGCTCAAAGCCTGTGCCGAGCCCGATTCCGAACGTACGCTGCGTGCCGCGCTGGCGTGTATCACGCTGGACCTGCCGCTGGCCGAGCTGGAGCGTCTGAATCAGGACGAACTGGCTTGGGAACGGCGCGTCATGCAGTTCCGTGGCTATCGTGCCGTATGGCGCAGCCAGGGCGTGCTGCCAATGCTGCGCCGCCTGCTGCACGACTTCGCCCTGCCGCAGACATTGATGACGCGCACCGACGGTGAGCGAGTACTGACCAACCTGTTGCACTTGTCTGAACTGCTGCAGCAGGCCGCCGCCGAACTGGACGGCGAACAGGCGCTGATTCGGCATCTGGGCGACCACCTGGCGCTGTCCGGTCAGGCTGGCGAAGAACAGATCCTGCGTCTGGAAAGCGACGAGCAACTGGTCAAGGTTGTGACCATCCACAAGTCCAAGGGACTGCAATATCCGCTGGTGTTCCTGCCATTCATTTGCTCCTCGAAACCCGTGGACGGCAGTCGCCTGCCACTGCAGTTTCATGACGCCGACGGCAAGTCGCAGATCAGCCTGCAGCCCACCGAAGCGCTGATTCAGCAAGCCGATGACGAACGTCTGGCCGAAGACCTGCGCTTGCTCTACGTGGCTCTGACCCGTTCCGAACACGCTTGCTGGCTGGGCGTTGCCGACCTCAAACGCGGCAATGCCAGCAACTCGATGCTGCACCGTTCTGCGTTGGGTTATTTGCTGGGTGGCGGTTTAGCGCTGGCCGAATCGGCAGAGCTGAAAGTCTGGCTGCGTGATCTCGCGCAAGGCTGCGATGCGATTGCCTTGCAGCCTGTTCCCGAGCCCACTGACGAACGCTTCAGCGCGCCGCGCAACGAAGCCGCGCTGGTCAAACTGCTGGTGCCCAAACGTCGCGCTGCCGAGAACTGGTGGATCGCCTCCTACAGCGCCCTGCGTATCGGCGACACTGTAACCGCTGGTGCCGATGAATCGCCTGACAGCCCGCAGGCACAGAAGCTGTTCGACGATGAGCGCCTGGACCCCGAAGCCCCGCGTGACATTTTGACCAGCGGCGGCGATATCCATCGCTTTCCGCGTGGCCCCAATCCCGGCACCTTTCTGCACGGGCTGCTCGAGTGGGCAGGCAACGAAGGTTTTGCGATGACCGCGCACGCGCCGGACAAACTGCAGGACGCCGTTGCCCGGCGCTGCAATCGGCGCGGTTGGGCGGGCTGGATCAATACCCTGAGCGATTGGCTGCAGCACATGCTGAACATGCCGTTGCGTCTGTCGCCGGATGCCACACCGGTCGCCCTGGGTGAGCTGGACCAGCCCAATCAGTACCGCATAGAAATGGAATTCTGGTTCGCCAGCAACAACGTCAATGTGGCGCAGATGGATGCCCTGGTGCGCCGCTTCACCCACAACAACGCGCCGCGTGCTGCGACCGAGACGGTCTCGCTCAACGGCATGTTCAAAGGCTTTATCGACCTGACGTTCGAACACGAAGGCCGTTATTACGTGGCTGACTACAAGTCCAACTGGCTGGGCATCGACGACACTGCCTACACCGAACTGGCGATGGAAGCGGCCATTCTCGACAACCGTTATGACCTGCAATACGTCCTGTACTTGCTGGCGTTGCATCGTCAGCTCAAGGCACGGATGGCCGACTATGATTACGACCAGCACATGGGCGGCGCGCTGTATCTGTTCCTGCGCGGCAGCCGCTCGGCCTCTCAGGGTGCGTATTTCGTCCGCCCGCCACGCGAACTTATCGAGAGCCTGGACCTTTTGTTTCAGGGCAAACCGTTAGCGCATGACCTGTCGGGAGCATTGGCATGAGCCGCTCGTTTGACGATCTGTTGCCCACCGCGCTGGACGACATCAGCCTCGCTGAATTGAGTCCGCTGACGCGCGTCGGCGATCTGTTGATCCTGCTGGAGCGCTGGGTCGAGCGCGGCTGGTTGCGTGCGCTGGACAAAGCATTTGTCGCGTTTCTCAGCGACCTCGATCCGCAGGCCGATCCGCTGGTGCTGGTCGCTGCGGCGCTGACCAGTCATCAACTCGGCCATGGCCATGTTTGCCTTGATCTGTACGAAACCCTGAAAGAACCGGACTTCGCCCTGTCATTGCCACCCGAGGGCGATCAGCAAGGCGGGACAATGCTGCTGCCCTCGCAACTGCTGGCAGCACTGGATGGCGCCGCCTGGTGCCAGGCGCTTGCAGACAGCATGCTGGTTGCCGAGGTGGGCGATTCAAGTGTCGAGGCGCTGCAAAAACCATTGGTGCTTGCCGAGCGACGTTTATACCTGCGCCGCTACTGGACCTATGAACGGCGTATCGCCGCAGCCTTGCGTCAGCGCCTGGCGCAGAGCGAAGCGCCACCGGAGGATCTCCCGCAGCGCCTGAATGCCCTGTTCGGGCCTGCGAACTCAGCGCCTCAAGCCATTATCGACTGGCAGAAACTTGCCTGCGCGCTGGCGACCCGCAAGGGCTTCAGCATCATTACCGGCGGCCCCGGCACCGGCAAGACCACAACCGTGGTGCGCTTGCTGGCGTTATTGCAGGCCCCGGCGGTGCAGAGCGGCCAACCGCTGCGCATCCGTCTGGCGGCACCTACCGGCAAGGCGGCTGCCCGACTGACCGAGTCCATCAGCCAGCAGGTGCAGAGCCTGGACGTCAGCGACGACGTACGGCAGAAAATCCCCAGCGAAGTCACCACCGTCCACCGACTGCTGGGCAGCCGCCCCGGTACCCGGCACTTCCGTCACCATGCGGGCAACTTGCTGCCGCTGGATGTGCTGGTGGTTGATGAAGCATCCATGATCGACCTGGAAATGATGGCCAATCTGCTCGACGCATTACCGCCGCATGCACGCATGGTGCTGCTCGGCGACAAGGACCAGTTGGCCTCCGTTGAGGCGGGTGCCGTGCTGGGCGATTTGTGTCGCGACGCTGAAGAAGGTTTTTACAGTGCTGAAACTCAGGCCTGGCTTGAAGCTGTCAGCGGCGAAGACCTCAGCAAAGGCGCCTTGCGCCAAGGCGATGCGCAGCACCATCCGTTGGCACAACAAGTGGTGATGTTGCGCCACTCGCGTCGTTTTGGCCAAGGCAGCGGTATCGGCCAGTTGGCCCGACTGGTCAACCAGCAGCAGGACCAACAGGCCCGCGCGCTGCTTGCGGCTGGCAGTCACGACGACCTGTTCGCCCTGACGTTGAAGGGCGAGCAGGACCTCAAGTTCGAACGCCTGGTCCTCGACGGGCTTGGCAGAGGCGAGCAAGGCCCGCAGGGTTACCGCCATTACCTCAACGTACTCGCCGCCGGGCGTCCCGCCGATGATTCGGCACTCGACGACCAGTGCTGGACGCGATGGGCGCGCTTGGTACTCAGCGCCTTCGACGCCTTTCAACTGCTGTGCGCCGTGCGCAAAGGCTCGTGGGGCGTGGAAGGCTTGAACCAGCGCATCACTCACGCGCTGTTCAACGCGAAGCTGATCGAAAGCGAACAGCAATGGTACGAAGGCCGCCCGGTGCTGATGACCCACAACGACTACGGCCTGGGCCTGATGAACGGCGACATCGGCATCACCTTGCGCCTGCCCGAGCGCGACGGCGACGGCAAGCAAGTGCTACGTGTCGCGTTCCCGCGCAACGACGGCAGCGATGGCGTGCGCTTCGTCCTGCCCAGCCGCCTCAATGAGGTAGAAACCGTGTACGCCATGACTGTACACAAATCCCAGGGTTCGGAATTCGCCCACACCGCCCTGATCCTGCCCGAAGCGCTCAACCCGGTACTGACCAAAGAACTCATCTACACCGGCATCACCCGCGCCAAACACTGGTTCAGCCTGATCGAACCCCGCCAGGGCATCTTCGAAGAAGCCCTGCGCCGCAAGGTCAAACGCCTGAGTGGGCTGATGTTGGGGCTTTGATTGCGTTCAGGCTCTGAGCCTGATCTTTACTGAGCAGCGTAGATCCGAAGTAGACCGTCATGGGCCACAATCCATATGCCTGGCGACTAGGCTAGAGTTCCGTTGAACAAGGCAAAGGTATAAGGACATGACAGCGGATAAAGCTTGCGCTGTGGTGGTACGAGACCGTGGAGCGCTGGAAATCCTGGCGTTTGAGCACCCGTTGGCAGGACTGCAGCTGGTAAAAGGCAGTGTGGAGCCAGGCGAATCTACCGAAATGGCTGCTGTACGAGAACTCATGGAAGAGGCCGGTATTCAGGCGACAGTCAGGCGACATTTGGGTGAGTGGCGTTCCCCTGTAACCGGGCACACCTGGGCATTTCATGAGTGCCTCGTGGCCCAGGACCTGCCCGATAACTGGGTGCATTTTGCAGAAGATGATGGCGGGCATGAATTCAGGTTTTTTTGGCACCCGCTGATGTCTGATCCGTCCGAAAGCTGGCACCAGGTGTTCAAGGACGCCTTGAGCTTTCTAAGGATTACCCTTGCTCAAGCCTGAGCGTACGTTCAACCCATCTTGATTAAGTTAGCCAGTACCCTCTGATGCAATAGCAACTGTCCAATTCTGCTCGTCCGCCGCCCCGACCATCATTGGTCGTAATCCACATACCGCGCCATGAGGTTCGGTCGGCTAAACGTGTCAATTGCATAAACCCGCTGCCACATGGCATCGACTTCCGCTTTGAACGTCTCGTTATCCATGTCGATCCAGTAGCGAGGGTCGCGGCCGCGCTGCTGATCGTAGCTGGCGGTGATCGGGTCCAGGTGCCGATACGGTTCAAACAGCGGAATGTCCGGAATCGGGCCGCTGGTGTCCATGTAGTTTTGCAGGAAGTCCCAGAGTGCACAGGGGCGTTGCTGGAAATCGTCAGGGCTGAGCAGTGCGTGGAAGTTGATGGACTGCTCTTCGTAGCGATGCTGGAGCAGAAGGCCGTAATACGGTCCATGGCGATCATGCGTGGTGGTCATGTAGGCATCGAACTCGTAGAACGGCGCGATGAACTCATCGATCACTCCTTCTTTTCGATGGCGTTTGTAGCCGAAGACGTTGACCAGACCCGTTCTGCGGTTTAGCTCCCAGAGTGGGCCTTTTGGCGGGCGGAACCAAACGAGAGGGAAATGGTAAATGACAACGTGGCCTATTAGCCAAAGCAGTAAAGGGCTACCTAGATACAACGGGTAGGCCCCTAAAAGTAAGTCGACGGTCACCGTATGCCATGGTTTATGGGATACCGAGATTAGAGACAGGTGTGCTAACACTATGAAAGGGGAAAGCACGATGAATCCTCCTTTCCCGAGTTGTAATGAGATCAGCCAAAACCGTGACCAGCGTGGAAGAGGCGCAAATCTGAAATGCTCGTGGTCACACTTATTGTGAAGTTCGACTTCTTCATGGAATGCCAGCACATGGGTTCCAGCTGTTTTGTTTTCCTCTTTTTCTTTCGCTACTTGCTCCCAGATTCTCATTTTTTCTGGGGTAGATTCCTCAAGGAGCTTCATTGATGTCGTCTGTTGAGTATTCCCCCAAGGGAGTCGGACCGAGCAAGAGTGATATGGATCCGTGCGCAATGATGCCTGCTCGGGAATATTGCCAGGTTGATAGGCCAGACACCCGTAGTAGGAGCGGCCGCTCGATTCAGCCATTGGCAAATGCCTTATGAGCTTCGTCATCGGTCCAGAATGGTTGGTCGACTTTCCTGAGGTTGAGTGTTGTCCAATCTTGACTGCATTGAGTGGAATCTTTTTGTACGCACATCCAACTGACTCTCGTGCCAATGCTCCGCGTTGGCATGCATCCCGTGACGCTCTGCGTCACAAATCTGCAGCCTTGCGCATTATCAGGTGTGACTGACGTTGAGGTTTTGCATGCGCCCGACCTGGAACACTGCTCCGTCGTAGACCGGACGCCACCAGTCATGAGCCATAATCCACATACCGCGCCATAAGGTTAGGGCGGCTAAACGTATCGATCGCATAAACCCGCTGCCACATGGCATCAACCTCGGCCTTGAACGTCTCGTTATCCATGTCGATCCAGTAACGAGGGTTGCGGCCGCGCTGCTGATCGTAACTGGCAGTGACCGGGTCCAGGTGCCGATACGGTTCAAACAGCGGAATGTCCGGAATCGGGCCGCTGGTGTCCATGTAGTTTTGCAGGAAGTCCCAGAGTGCACAGGGGCGTTGCTGGAAATCGTCAGGGCTGAGCAGTGCGTGAAAGTTGATGGACTGCTCTTCGTAGCGATGCTGGAGCATCAGGCCGTGATAGCAGCCATGACGATCATGCGTGGTGGTCATGTAGGCATCGAACTCGTAGAACGGCGCGATGAACTCGTCGATCACCCCTTCTTTTCGATGGCGTTTGTAGCCGAAGATCGTGACCAGACCGGTTCTGCGGTTTAGCTCCCAGAGTGGGCCTTTTGGCGGACGGAACCAGAGGCGGGGAAAGTGATTGATCACGATATGGCCGATAAGCCAGCTGAGCAACGGAATGCCTAGCAAAAACGGGTAGAGGCCTATTAGCAGCTCGACAGTGACCTGTTGCCACGAGTCATCGGAAGCGTGGACAACAGCGATGTGTGAGAGTATTGAAATTGGAAAGAGGATAATGAAGCCTACTTTTCCAAACAGTAGAATAAATATCCAGAATTGAGATCTGAATGGAAACTGTGAAAATCTAAAGCGTTCCTGATCAAAATTCTGATGGAGCTCCACGTCTTCAAATATTCTGGCTTTATAGGTTCCGAGGTTTTTTTTTCGGTCATCCTCTATTTTCACCCTCTCCCAGAATCTCATTTTTTCTGGGGTGGATTGTCTAACGATCCCTGGTGTAGCCACTTGCTGAGTCAAACCCCATGGCAGGCGAAACTTGTAAGTCGCGCGTGACTTTCGAATAGACGGTCTTTGCTCAGGGATATTGTGAGGCTTATAGGCTTTATGTCCATAGCAAGTGTGCGTCTTTGATTCAGTCATTCAAAGATACCTTATGCGTTATTTCATCTGCCCAAAAGGGTTGATTGATGACTTCAAAATTTGGCACTGCCCATTTTGAACTATATTTAGTCGGGTCTTTGACCGGAGGCGATGGGAAATATAAATTCTCTCCTTCGTGAGTTAAAACGAACTGAGCCCTTACAGCCCATTTATAATAATGCCTGCTGTTGCCAGTTGATGAGATCTGGCTAGTCGGTGTGGTGAAAAACAGCTCAATCGCATCAGGATAGAGGCGCTGCGCATTGGGGCGTGTTGCTTTATCTGTGACTTCAACTGTTGCCCGGTAGGGAACGCCTTGATTATTGATCCTTTCAATAATGCGGCAGTGACGGCAGTCGGCTTGAATGCTGACACTGTGAAGGCTGCCAATAACGCCTGGTAGACGGCTCTCTAAACGAATGACGGTGTCAGCGCTGCGTATGGCATGCGGTATTTTTGCGTGGTATCAAATGTGGCGTGCTGTTCGTGAGCCGGATTTCTCTCTATTGAGATACTGATACCCGCAAGCAGGCTTGCCAGCCGGTAAAAGGCCTCTGATGGGTCCTGTAAATACAGGTCAATTGAATGGCTCTCACCGAATGGTCCGTTTGCTAACCAGGACTCCAGTGGCGTTGAGCTCATAATGATGACCAAACCCACGCCCATGCCGATCAGCAGCAACGCCGCCCAGCCTAGCGGATTGAGGCCGAAGTAGACCGTTAGTCCCCCGAATATCGAACCAAGAGCGCTTAGTAGACCGCCCATGGAAATTAGCAGATAGCCATATATAGCTTGATCATTCCATTGCCATGCATACCAAATGTCATATAGGTTGATAGTGCAAAGTAGACTTCCTGAAATTATTTGAGCGATCAGGCGGCTGGTGATTTGCTTGGTTACAACTTCGCCAAGTGTCTTTCCAAGCCACCGTTCTGCGCCTTCTTCAGAGATTACCCACAGAGACTTTCTACTTAAAAAATCTTTTGGTTGGCTACCCAGTAATTTTACAGTCAGCGCCTCCAGCGCGATAGTCAGATCTACAATAGCGCTGATGATGCCGGCGGTTGTCCTTGCACTATTCTTTTCTCGCATTGTCTGTTTCAGAGCCTCATTCTCCGAACTCTCATTCCAAACCTCCAGCATCAACACCGCCAGACAAAACGGTGTCGGTCCCAGCACCCGATAAGCCGCCTTGTTCTTCTCCGAATCCAGCCCCTCAATGGCATCACTCAAACCGCTCTTCGCCCGAATATGACCCCGTTCAGCATCACCCACCGCACCGGCCGCTTCACGGGCTTTTTTAAGCGTTCGGTTCATGTCGCCGACCACCTGCGCGGTTTTGTGGCCGCGTGGAATCACCAGCACCAGATGGTCGCCCTTGGGCAGGCGGGTAGAAAAGGGATGCGGAGGGGCGATGTCGCCGAAGGGCGTTCCGTCGGGTCTCAGATATTCGCCATAGCGTGTTTTTGGCAATGACTCCCGGCCGGGCAGGTCTTCCAGACCGAATACATAGTGTTGTGGAGTGACCTGATTACGGCGGATCAGGAAGGCCGCACCGAAATGCTCGGGGATCATGCTGCGCAGTTGTTGTACGCCTCGGCCCTGGCGGTTGACGTTGATCTTGTGGGCGTTGGTGCCGAGGCGTTCTTGTATCTGGGCCAGTCGGTCGTTTGCCGAGCGGACGTTGGCATTGGCGCTGTTTGCATTACCTTTGGCTGACGCAAGAGTCTGGCTGGCTTTGGCGACGGCGTTCGCAGCGCCATCTGCGGCGCTTTGCAGGTTTTCAAAGATCCCGACCAGCGCAGCTGTTGTAGCTTTGCCGTTGTTGATCAGGAAGAAGTTCTGCAGGCTGTCGCCCGCCAGCAGGTTAGCGAGGGTGGTGGCGTCCAGTGTGACTTGGGCGATGGGGTCAGGCGCTGGCTGATTCTCGAAACGGGCCAGTTCGGTGGCGCGAAAACGGCCGTCGCCTTTGTTCTCGTCATCTGTAACCGGCACGACATAAGGCGCGCAAGCGGTCTGTAGATCGCACTCGGGCCAGAGCATGAGGTGCAGGGGCGATGTGTCATCGCTGGCCGTCTGGTTCAAAAACTTCTGCCCAAGGCTCACGGCCTGATCCCATAGCCCAACACCCGTGACCGCATCCACCATGTCGCCACCGGGTGCCAGCGGATCGACGTTGGATGGCAGCAGCGCGAGAGTCGCCAGCGTCCGACTCAATTCATACATCGCCGCCACGTAGTCGAAACCTTCAAGGCTCAGGTGATCCGCCAGCATTTGCTCCGTGGCGCTTTGTTTAAGGCTGGCGACCAGCGCGTCCTGAGCACTGAGCATGTGCCGCCAGACCACCGCGCGCTGGACCGTGGCAGTGCATTGGTTGATCGCTCGTCTGCCCGGCTCATGCAGCTTGGCCATCGCCGCATGCAGCGGGTTTTCCTGACCGCGAATACTGCGCGGCACCACCAATTGTTGCACCAGCAACGCGCTGGCATGGTGTGGGTGAAGAACGGCGTGTCGGGCGCACAGCGCGAACAGTTGCTGGCACGTATCGACACGTTGCCGCAGATGACGCAGTCGATAACAGGCATCGTCCAGCAGCACGCCGCAGACCTGCCGCTGCCGCGCTTTGTCCAGCACATCGACGACACCGGCCTGCGCTTCCCAGAGCACCCCCGCATCGACGGGCTCGGCATCCGCTTCGATCGGCAAACTGGCGAGCAGCGCGTCGGCCATCGCTGTCAGCTCCAGGAGCCTGACATCCTGCACAGCAACACCTCTGCCAGCCTGAGCGAGAAATGCCTTGGCTTCTCTGAAGGACTCGACCGGAAACTGCCCCGACAGATCACACAGATACCGCGCCGGATGATCGAGCAGCCTTTCATAACCGGGCTGACGGGCGCGCTGCGGTGCAGCCAGGCTGACCGGAAACGCGTTGTATTGCAGATTAAGCCGGTTCGCCTTGATCGGGGCGATGAGTGCCTGGGCGACAGGGTTTTTGGCATCAAAGCCGGAAAACGCATCGAGCATCGCCTTGCCATCGGGCTTGCCCTTGTACAGGTCCGTGAAGCGCATTTTCGACCCGCTCAGATCAGGGCTGGTGCAGCGCTGATCTCTTGAAGCCGCGTCTTTTTCCAGACGCTCAAGGCGTGCCGCGCTGAGCTGTATTTCCGAGAAACACAACTGTAGCGTCTGTACGTGCCGGTTGTTCCAGAGTACCGGCAGCCAGATGTCCTCAAGCGCCTGGCCAGTGGCCTTGCGCTCGCCCGCTAGAAACCCGCTTTGCTGACGATATCGGGCCACGTCGATGTCGTGATACGTGTTGCCGGTTTCGCTGACGTGGATCTCCAGCTCGCGCCACAGCTTCTCCTGATAAAACACATACACATAACCCGCGCGAGCCAGCACCGGTGTGCCCATGTCGTCCACCGTTTTCGAACCGGGCAATGCCACGAACGGTAATACCGGAACGATTTGATTGAACTGCGCATCGGCCTGTCGCGGCGTGACTTTCGTGCCGCTGAGCAACGGCAGGCGAATCGGCTCGCCTTCAATGGTCGCGATCTGCAGATGAAGACGCCCGCCGTCGATGTGATCCCAGACTTTCAGTGTGCTGCTGAACAGCTCGTTTACCAGCCTTTCCGATTTGGCTTGATAGAGTCGATTTCCATCAGGGCCGACCAGCAAAACCTGCTGCTGCTCCGAATGATCCTTACCCACGATCTGGACGATCAGTTTGTCCATTTCGCAGGAAGGGCCAGCGCTCAGGCTGCCGTTGGTCATCGTAAGAACTCCTTGTTCTGGCGCCGCAACGCGTCTTCTTGCCGCTGGTTTAAACCGAACGTCACTTGAGGTTGTGGCGGTTGCCAATCAGGTGCGTGTGGATTGCGAACGTCGAACCAGCGCTGCTTGCCTTGTGCAAGGTCCTCCCAGGTGCCGCCGTACCAGCCCAGTCTGGAAATAGGACCGAACCACTGGGTACTGGATTGAGGGGGCTCTGCCGTAAAGAAATAGCTGGCAGTGACAGGATGTGAGTAGCGCAGCACGCCTCGGCGTTGGCCCTCGAACCTGACAAACAGAATGTGCCGGAGATGGCCGAGCAACACGTCGGCGGGAGAGAGGCTTTCGATGATCAGGCCTGGCCAGCATTCTGGTTTTTCATGCATGGCCTCGACGAGGGTATTGCTGCCTGATGTGTTCAAAAAAAGCGGACTTTTCTCCCGGTAAGTGGCCAGCTCGGTCTTGTCGAATAATACGGCTGGCGCTGGATCAGGCAGCCGTTGGTAAAGTTGTTCCAGCAGCGAGTCGGTGCGCTCCAGCAGCACGTAAACGTTCATGCCCGACCTCTCGACAGCAACGCCCTGCGACAGCCGCAATCGGCAAGCGGGCAGTCCATGGGCGTTCCGTTCTTGGGTTTCTGGCACAGCTCTACTATCGGGCCTGGTTCACCCAGGCGCTGCGCCAGCAACTGCCCTGGCCCATCGTCATCTGCCTGTTTCACAAGCCCAGGCAAATCGGGCGATGCACCGGTGCCCAAGGCTGGCGTGCCCCCTGAGTTGAGTTTTATCTGAGGCCCGGTAATGGTTACGCCACTGGCGTCGATCTTTAGGAAGGAAGCACCGGCCTTGACAGTGATCTCCAGCCCCGCCTCAATCACCACGTTGTTACCGGCCTTGAAATGAATTTCCTGCCCGGCGTGTGTCAGTAATCCATCACTTACCCTGATGTGCTGTGTTCCACCCACCGTCAGGTGATCGTCCGCTTTGACTTCGGTCAGCCGGTTGCCATCGACAGTGCAATGCTCTTCAGCTTTGAACTCGCTGTAGCTGTTGCCCTCGACCCGGTCATGTCGCTCATGACCGACTCTTATTTTCTGCTCGTGCTCGATGTTCTGGTCCCAGTCGCGCTGTGCATGGATGTAGATATGCTCCTGACCGGCCCGGTCTTCGATGCGTAGCTCGTTGGAGCCATTGCCGCCGGGGCTGCTCAGGGTTCTGAACACGCTGCGCGTTTGATGCGCAGGCAAGTCGTAGGGCGGGATATGTTCGGCGTGGTACAGGCAGCCGCTGATCAATGGCCGGTCGGGGTCGCCCTCCAGAAACGTCACCAGCACTTCCATGCCGACTCGCGGGATGGTCATGCCACCGTAGCGATTACCAGCCCAGCTGGACGACACTCGCAGCCAGCAACTGCTCTTGTCATCGCCGTCGCTTTCACGATCCCAATGAAACTGCACCTTGACCCGGCCATGCCGGTCGCAGTGGATTTCCTGATCTTTCGGGCCAGTCACCACCGCAGTCTGACTGCCGAATATTCTCGGTTTGGGATGATGCAGAGGCGGGCGATACGAGGCCAGCCAGGGGGTAACAAAAAAGGTATTGCGATAGCCCTGTTGAAAGTTGTCAGGGCTCTGGATTTCATGTACGGATTCTTCAAAAACCTGAGGCTGGTGGCCTTCGTGACGCACCTCAGTGAGCAACCACAGATCATTCCAGTCCTCGTTGGGGTGTCCATCCAATGGCAGAAAATGACCGCTGACCAAGCGAGGCTGATCGCTTTGACCTTCGCCCAGCCGGTAATCGTGGCGGTGGCGTTCAAGGGCTCGATTCGCCAGTTGCGCACCCCGATCACGGTGGGTGAAACCGCCAGGGTAGTCATAGTCCTCAAGGTCAGGCTGCGTCTCGGCATGCGCCGACCCTTCCATTTTCAGAAGGGGTTTTTCAAAGTGATAATCACGGCGGGCGGTGCGGTTGGCGCGGGTTTCCAGGCGCAGCTTGAAACGCTTGATGACCGGCTCATCGGCCACCAGACCATTGTCCCGGCGATAAATCACCGAACCGAGTTTCGCAAACACCGTCTGGTCATCGCCAAACACCAGCTGATGCGTTGCGGGGCTGTGTTCAAAGTGATAGTGCAGACCTTCCTCTTCGCACAGTCTCTGGACGAAATGTAGATCCGACTCGTTGTACTGCACGCAGTATTCCCGTCCCGCGTATGTGGTGCCGAGTTCGAAGCGGTAGGCATTGGCCAGCAAGTGATGTTCTTCCAGTACCTGCGTAATGATCTGCGGCACTGTGCGATTCTGGAAAATACGCTGATTGGTGCGATGCCCGAGCCGGGCCAGATGCGGGCGCAGGGTGATCGAATAATGCGTGAGACGTCTGCCGGAGTCGCCTTGAGACACCTGATCGATCAAGCCGTGAATGCCCCCATCGTCAGGTGCGAACTGCAGAAATGCAGGACGATTCAGCAGGTCTTCAAGGTCCAGCGCAGTGCGCTCGCTGACCAGCTCAAGCGTAAAGCAGAAGGGCTGGTTGATGGCCTCATGGCCGGTAAACGCCATTACCTGAAAACCATGATCAATGCCGTTGTGGCTATCGATGCTCAGGCTGAAACGAGGCTGACTGGCAGGTGCGAACATCCGAAACTCTCCGCGGTAACGGACGAATTCGCCCGCTGAATAGCGTGAGAGATAACAAGAAAGGTGCCAGATAATTTTTTTATATATAAATCAGTCGGTTGGTGACGTTGAGGATGGGTTTTAGGTGCGTGGAGCAAAAAAATCAGCAAAATCTGCGCATCATCTTGCGCGCTTTTTCGCGATGTTGCGCAGCGCCTCGAAACGTATGTGAAGCTTGCTCTTCAGCTATCCAGTGCGTCTGTTACACGGCATGACCAAGCAACTTCTTGCGCATCATCTCGAAAACCGTAACTCCGCCTTCTCCCCCAACAAAAACCCCTTGTTCAACTCCGTCACCTCCCGAATGTAATCCCACAACAACGTAATCCGCTTCAGCTTCCTCAAATCCTCGCGGCAATACATCCAGAATTGCCGAGTAATATTCACTTCTTCTGCCAGCACCGGCAGCAGCCTCGGGTCCTGGGCGGCCAGAAAGCATGGCAGGATCGCCAGTGCGCGGCCTTGTAGTGCGGCGGTGTATTGGGCGATGACGCTGGTGCTGCGCAGTTGTGCCTGGGCGTTGGGCAGCAGGTTGCTCAGGTAAAGGAGTTCGGAACTGAACGCCAGATCGTCGACGTAGCTGATGAAGACGTGCTCGCTCAGGTCGGCTTTTTGCTCGATGGCCGTGTGGTTGTCCAGATACGTCTGGGTCGCGTACAGGCGCAGGCTGTAATCGCAGAGTTTGCAACACACATAGGGGCCGTGTTCCGGGCGCTCCAGGGCGATGACAATGTCTGCCTCGCGTTTCGAGAGGCTGATGAAGTGCGGCAGCGGCAGGATATCCAGCGAAATACTCGGGTAGCTGTCGAGAAAGTGGCTCAGTTGCGGGGTGATGAAAAAGCTGCCGAAGCCTTCGGTGCAGCCCATGCGGATATGCCCGGATAATGCGACGCTGGACCCGGAAACCTGTTCGCAGGCCATGTGCAGTGTGCTTTCGATGGACTCGGCGTAGCCCAGCAGACGCTGGCCTTCGGCGGTCATGATGAAGCCGTTGTTACGCGACTTTTCGAACAGCAGTGTGCCGAGCGAGGTTTCCAGCGAGTTGATGCGTCGCGACACGGTGGTGTAGTCAACGGCCAGGCGCCGGGCCGCGCTGCTGACTTTGCGGGTGCGTGCCACTTCGAGGAAAAACTTCAGGTCATCCCAGTTCAACAGCCCCAGGGAGGTGATGTTTTTTTGCATGTTGACCCTGCTTTTATCTGCATTCTTGTTAGAAGTTTGCACATCTATACTCCAAAGCACGCCCCCTGACCAACTCAAAAACAAGACTGCCGGAAGACCACGGCGATCCATCTGCACATGCGCTGGATGCGTGGCTTGCTGAAGGGAGAACCGCTGAAATGAACGCCTCGTTGAACGACACCACAACCACCGTTGCTCGCGTAAAACTGCTGATCAACGGCGAGTGGATAGACTCGCAAAGCAGCGAATGGCAAGACATCGTCAACCCCGCGACTCAGGAAATCCTCGCCCGGGTGCCATTTGCCACCGCCAGTGAGGTGGACGCTGCTGTCGCTGCGGCCCATGCGGCCTTTCGCACCTGGCGCGAAACGCCTGTCGGTGTGCGTATGCGCATCATGCTCAAATTGCAGGCGCTGATCCGCGAACACTCCAAACGCATTGCGGCGGTATTGAGTGCCGAGCAAGGCAAGACCCTGGCCGATGCCGAGGGCGATATTTTTCGCGGCCTTGAGGTGGTCGAGCACGCGTGTTCGATCGGCACGCTGCAAATGGGCGAGTTTGCCGAAAACGTTGCCAGTGGCGTAGATACCTACACCTTGCGCCAGCCCATCGGCGTCTGCGCGGGCATCACGCCGTTCAACTTCCCGGCGATGATTCCGCTGTGGATGTTTCCGATGGCGATTGTCTGTGGCAATACCTTTGTCCTCAAACCTTCTGAACAGGACCCGTTGTCGACGCTGTTGCTGGTTGAACTGGCGATTGAGGCGGGAGTACCGGCCGGCGTGCTGAATGTGGTGCATGGCGGCAAGGAGGTGGTGGACGCGATCTGCACTCACAAGTACATCAAGGCTGTTTCCTTTGTCGGTTCGACCGCTGTCGGCACGCATGTCTACGATCTGGCTGGTCGGCACGGCAAGCGTGTGCAGGCGATGATGGGCGCGAAAAATCACGCGGTCGTGCTGCCTGATGCCAACCGTGAGCAAACGCTGAATGCATTGGTGGGCGCAGGTTTCGGTGCGGCGGGCCAGCGTTGCATGGCGACCTCCGTGGTGGTGCTGGTCGGTGCGTCGAAACAGTGGCTGCCGGACCTCAAGGCGCGGGCGCAGAAACTCAAGGTCAATGCCGGTCAGGAGGCGGGCACGGACATCGGCCCGGTAATTTCCAGAAAGGCCAAGCTGCGCATTCTGGACCTCATCGAGAGCGGTGTGCGTGAAGGCGCGACGCTTGAACTGGACGGTCGGCAGGTTTCGGTGCCGGGTTACGAGGGCGGCAACTTCGTAGGGCCGACGCTGTTCTCGGGCGTCACTACCGACATGCAGATCTACACTCAGGAGATTTTCGGTCCGGTGCTGGTTGTGCTGGAGGTCGATACCCTCGATGAGGCTATCGCGCTGGTCAACGCCAACCCGTTCGGCAACGGCACTGGCTTGTTTACCCAGAGCGGCGCGGCGGCGCGCAAGTTTCAAAGCGAGATCGATGTCGGGCAGGTCGGGATCAATATTCCGATTCCAGTACCGGTGCCGTTTTTCAGCTTCACCGGCTCGCGAGGTTCCAAACTGGGGGACCTGGGACCGTATGGCAAACAGGTGGTGCAGTTCTACACTCAGACCAAGACCGTTACCAGCCGCTGGTTCGATGATGACAGCGTGAACGACGGCGTGAACACCACGATCAATTTGCGTTGATCACAGCCTCTCAGCCAGGCCAGGAGAACAATAATGAACATCGCATTTATCGGTCTGGGCAACATGGGCGCGCCCATGGCCCGCAACCTGATCAAGGCCGGACACAGCTTGCAGGTGTTCGACCTCAACAAGAGCGTGCTGGCGGAATTTACCGGGCTGGGCGCACAGGTCAGTGACTCACCCCGGCAGGCCGCCGCAGGCAGTGAGCTGGTCATCACCATGCTGCCCGCTGCGGCGCATGTGCGTAGCGTGTACCTGAACGACGACGGCGTGCTGAAAGGCATCTCACCCGGCGTTCCTGCGGTTGATTGCAGCACCATCGACCCGCAGACCATCCGCGACATCGCCGCTGTCGCTGCGCAGCAAGGCGTGGTGTTGGGCGACGCGCCGGTGTCGGGTGGCACCGGTGGCGCGCAGGCTGGGACGTTGACGTTCATGGTCGGCGGTTCTGCCGAGCACTTTGCCGTGCTCAAACCGGTGCTGGAACAGATGGGTCGCAACATCGTACATTGTGGCGACGTGGGCACCGGCCAGATTGCCAAGATCTGCAACAACATGCTGCTGGCGATTTCCATGATCGGCGTGGCCGAGTCCATGGCGCTGGGTAATGCACTGGGTATCGACACCGAAGTGCTGGCCGGCATCATCAATACCTCGACTGGCCGTTGCTGGAGTTCCGAGGCCTACAACCCGTGGCCCGGCATCGTCGAAACCGCTCCCGCGTCACGCGGTTACAGCGGCGGTTTTGGCGCCGAGCTGATGCTCAAAGACCTGGGGCTGGCAACCGAGGCCGCACGCGCTGCACATCAACCGGTTATTCTCGGCGCGGTTGCGCAGCAGCTTTATCAGGCGATGAGCCTGCGCGGTGATGGCGGCAAAGACTTCTCGGCGATTATCGAGGGCTATCGTAAACAGGTTCTATCGTAAAAGGTGCTCCGGTAACGGCTGTCACGGGGTGTCAGCCGCGCCGTGAGGTTGTCACATCTTGTCCAACCTTCCCGAATGCAGATGCATACGATTCTCTTTTACTTGTGAATCGTAAGGAAGCTTCATGCATTCTCCTCTTCGTTTGCGGCCTGCGGCTGTGATGGTCAAACTCGCGCTGGCCTGCATTGCATCAGGCCAGGTGTTCGCTGCCGAGCAAGTCATCGAGTCTGCCAATGTGCTGTCGCTTGATGACGTCGTGGTCACAGCTTCCGGTTTCGAGCAGAACCTGGAGGATGCACCCGCCTCGATGACGGTGATTACCGGGGACGAGTTACGCAAGAAGTCCTTTCGTGACCTGACCGATGCACTGCGCGACGTAGAGGGCGTGACGGTCAACGGCGGTGCCAATGAAACCGACATTTCCATTCGCGGCATGCCTGCCGATTACACGCTGATTCTGGTTGACGGCAAACGCCAGAGCGCCCGCGAATCACGGGTCAATGGCAACAGTGGTTACGAGCAGAGCTTCATCCCGCCCGCCGAAGCCATCGAGCGTATCGAAGTGGTTCGCGGGCCGATGTCATCGTTGTACGGTTCGGATGCGATCGGCGGGGTGATCAACATCATTACGCGCAAAGTCACCCCGGAGTGGGGCGGCTCAGTCACCTACGATTACTCGGCACGCCAGCACAGCGATCAAGGCAACGCGCGTCAGACCCAGTTCTTTCTTGGCGGCCCGATCAAGGCAGACCTGCTGGGATTGCAGGTCTGGGGACGCTATCTGGATCGCCAGGCGGATGACAACGTCGAACAAACCAACGGTTTCAGCAAAGCCGACCACCGCGACCTGACCGCACGACTGTCGTTCACGCCGACCATCGACCACGACATCCTCCTGGAAGCCGGTGCCACGCGGCTCAAGAACGGCGATGGCGTGAGCGCCAACTGGGCGACGCGCGAGCAGGAAAACAACCGTGATCACTGGTCGATTTCACATCAGGGCCGCTGGGGCTGGGCGACCTCGGATGTGTCTCTTGCGTACGAAAAGTCCAGCCGTGAAGGCGAGGCCAGCGCCACCCAGACCGACGTGCTGGGGCGCAAGCCCGAGGTCGAAAACACGGTGCTCGACGCCAAGCTGGTGATGCCCACCGAGCGCAATATCACCACCACCGGCATGCAGTGGAACGACACCACGGTGACCGACTGGAATCAGGGGCTGGGCGACCGCAAGGACTACGAGTTCTCGGTAGTGCAGAAGGCTGTGTTCGCGGAAAACGAATGGTCGATGACCGATACCTTCGCGCTGACCACCGGCCTGCGCATGGATCATCACGAACAGTACGGCGTGCATTTCAGCCCAAGGGTTTATGGCGTCTGGCGCGCTACCGACGACTGGACCGTCAAGGGCGGTGTGGCGCGAGGCTTCAAGGCCCCAGAAGTACGCGCCGTTGTACCGGGTTATTCGTACCTGCGTCGCAACCGGTTCGTGATGTTCGGCAACCCGGACCTCAAGCCGGAGACCAGCACCAACTACGAGTTGTCTGCGCTGTGGTCCAACCGCAACGACCTGTCGGCGGGTGCGACGGTGTTCTATAACGATTTCCAGGACAAGCTTTCGACCGTGACCACCACCCAGGTGTGGAACGGCTTTATCGTCATGGATCGGGTCAACGTCGACAAGGCGGTCATCAAGGGTGTCGAGCTGAACGGTCGTTGGGACATCACCTCGGCGGTCGCGATCAAGGGCAATTACACCTACACCGACTTCGAACAGAAAAGCGGTGCCAACGCCGGTGCCCCGCTGGCGCTCACGCCTGAACAGAAAGCCAATGTGCGCGCCGAATGGACACTCAACGACCGCACCCAACTGTGGGCTTCAACCAATTACTACGGCAAGGAGTACGGCAACACCCTCACCGACGAGGCCGCACCGGGCTATACCACAGCCGACTTCGGCGGCTCCTATGAACTGAGCAAAAACATCTCGCTCAATGCCGCGCTGTACAACGTGGCAGACAAGCGCCTGGATGATGAAACCTACGGCACCGTCAATTACGGCCGGACACTCTGGGCGAGCACCACCGTGCGGTTTTGAGGGAGCACCTCTCGTTCTTCATAGTTGAGATTATCGTTCCCTACTCTCCAGCGTAGGAACGCCTTGGGTGACGCTCTGCGTCACAAATCTGAGGCACAACGCTGAGCGTAGAGCATTGCCACGATAATCGTTAGCCAGTCTATCGCAAAGACTCAGCCCACCGGCAGCCGCACCACCGCACACAACCCCGCTGGCGAACGGTTTTCCAGGGTGAGTTCGCCGCCGTGGGCCTGCACGCAGGAGCGGGCGATCGCCAGACCCAGGCCGAGCCCGCCACCCTGAGAATGGTCCGTGCCGGTCTGGCTCAGTTGCACGAAGGGTTCGAACACCTGAGTCAGCCAGGCCGGTTCAATGCCTGGGCCGTGATCAAGGATCTCCAGGTGAATGTTCCCGTCAGGCGCTTTGAATAAATTCATCGTGGCATCCCCGGCGTGCTTCAGCGCGTTGTCGATCAGATTGGTCAATGCGCGTTTCAGCGCCAAGGGCCGGCAGCGACATGTGATCTCGCTTGCGCCGCGCCAGCCAATCGGCGTTCCCATCGTCGCGTAACGCTTTGCCAGATCATCGAGCAGGGTGGTCAGCGATATCTCCACCGTGGCTTCCTGCACCGCATCGCCGCGCACAAAGTTCAGGGTTTCGCGCACCATCGCGCGCAACTCATCAAGGCTTTCGAGCATGTCATCACGCTCTGGCCCGTCTTCAAGCAATTCCATTTGCAGGCGCAGTTCGGTGATCGGCGTGTTCAGGTCATGACTGATAGCGGCCAGCATGCGCGTACGGCCTTCCACATGGCGGGCAATGCGCGCTTGCATGATGTTGAACGCGATAGTCAGGTCACGCGCCTCCTGTGGGCCGGACAGCGGCAGCGGCGGTATCCATTCACCGCGACTGACGCGTTCGGTCGCCTTGGCCAGTGTCTTGATCGGCTGCACAATGCGGCGCATGAAAAACACCACGATCAACAGCACTGGAATGGTCGTCACTGGCAGGGTGTAAGCGAGCATGCGTCCCCATTCATAGCCGCCCGCGGGATATTGAATGGCGTTGAGATGCGACCCGTTAAACAGGTCGATGCTGGTGCGTAGCCGCAAAGGGGCCCACCCGGCGGCAACGAACACATGCTCGCGCGCCGGTCCGCCACTGATACGCTCAAGTTGCATGCCAATGGTGGTTTCGGCGGGCAGCGTCAGGCGCTTGCCGAGGTCGGCGACCAGCCGATGTTCTTCGGCGCGCATGTCCAGGGTATTGGCGACTGGATAAGTCGACACCCACAGCTCTGAATCCGGCGTTTGCAGGGCAGCCAGCAAGCGCGAAGCATCTGCAGCCGAAAGCCCCTGCGTCGCATGGTAAGCGGTGATCAGCCGTTCGATTGCCAGCGTGCGCGACAGCGGATGAATGAGCGCGCCGGTGCGTTGCAGATAGAGCATGGCGATGGCGTTGGAGGCCAGCAGAGCTATCAGCAGCAACAGCGCCAACTGGTGCGTCATGCGCCCTGGCCAGAAACGGCTCAGCCTGCTCATGCGTCGAGAACGTTGACAGTAGCCGCCAGCATGTAGCCGTCACCCCAGATGGTACGCAGCAGTTCCGGCTCGACCGGGTTGTCACACAGTTTGCGGCGCAGGCGGCTGATCTGTCGGTCGATGGCGCGGTCGTAGACTTCATTGCCCGGACGCGCCGTCAGGTCGATCAGTCGCTGGCGGCTGAGAACGGTATTGGGATGGCTGAGAAGCACGCTCAGCAGACGGCTTTCCACGGTGCTGAGCCTGACCGCCGAGCCATCATTGCGCAACAGCGTTCCGGTGCTGCTCATGAAACTCAGGTCCGCGAACGCATAGTGTTGTGTCGGCGCAGACTTAGTGTCGGCAGCTTTAGCCTCGATCTGCGCCGGGACCGGCCCGCGCCTGCGCAACACGCTGTTGATGCGCGCCACCAGTTCACGCGATTCGAACGGCTTGGTGATGTAATCGTCGGCACCGATATCCAGCCCGCGAACCCGGTCGGCGGAGGTGTCGCGCGCGGTGAGCAGAATGACCGGAGTGTTCTCGCGTCGATGCAAGCGGCTGCACAGTTCAAACCCGTCACCGTCTGGCAGCATCACATCCAGCACCACCACATCGAACGCCTGTTGCCTGAGCAATTGCCACATACCTGCCGCATCTTCTGCTGTACGCACATCGAACAAATGGCGGCGCAGATAGACGGCGAGCGGGTCGCGGATCTTGCGGTGGTCGTCCACGACAAGCACGCGTGGAGCAGGGCGGGGCGGAGTTGTAGCGCACATCGTGATGTTCCTGCGGCACGGCTGGGGATGATTCTCATTGTGTGGTGAGATCTTATCCCATTTGTGACTGGTGAGTCGCTGTTGGGCAGTACGCCATTATCCAAACAGGCGACACGCCAGTGTCATGCAGATTTTTACACTAGGTAAACGCGCCAGAACCGGCTACTTTGACCCTGTCAAGCCGGCGCAGGGATGCTCGGTACGCTTTGATGAGAAGCGCAAAGTCCCTGTTCGGAATGCCGCTGCTTTAATCATCAAACGTCCCTGACCCAGAAAAAGAAGAGATCGATCATGAAGTTCGAACCCCTCACCAGATCGCTGATCGCGACGGCACTGATTGTCGCGTATTCCCCTTCATTTGCTGCATCACAAGCCCCGGTTGCTGCCGAAAACGGCATGGTTGTGACGGCTCAGCACCTGGCTACCCACGTGGGAGTCGATGTACTCAAGGCTGGCGGCAACGCCGTCGATGCGGCGGTAGCGGTTGGCTACGCGCTGGCGGTGGTCTACCCCGCGGCCGGTAACCTCGGTGGCGGCGGCTTCATGACCGTTCAGTTGGCGGACGGGCGCAAGACTTTCCTCGACTTCCGCGAAAAGGCACCTCTGGCCGCGACGGCCAACATGTACCTGGACAAGGACGGCAAGGTCATTCCTGATCTCAGTGCCAAAGGTCATCTGGCCGTTGGCGTGCCGGGCACCGTGTCCGGCATGGAAGTGGCCCTGAGCAAGTACGGCACCCGCAAACGCGAAGAAGTCATCGCCCCGGCGATCAAGCTCGCCGAGGAGGGCTTTGTGCTGGGCCAGGGCGACGTCGACATGCTGTCGAGCGCCACGGATGTGTTCAAGGCAGACATGGCCGATTCCGGGTCGATCTTCCTCGACAAGGGCGAGCCGATGCAGGTTGGTCAGAAACTGGTGCAGAAAGACCTGGCCAAGACCCTTAAAGAAATCTCCGACAAGGGCAGCGATGGTTTCTACAAAGGCTGGGTCGCCAAGGCGCTGGTCGATTCAAGTCAGGCTGGCAAGGGCATCATCACCCAAGCCGACCTCGACCATTACAAGACCCGCGAGCTGGCTCCGGTCGAGTGCGACTACCGTGGTTACCACGTCGTGTCAGCGCCACCTCCAAGTTCCGGTGGCGTGGTCATCTGCCAGATTCTCAACATCCTCGAAGGCTACCCGATGAAAGAGCTGGGCTTCCGCTCGGCGCAGGGTATGCATTATCAGATCGAAGCCATGCGTCATGCGTACGTAGACCGCAACAGCTATCTGGGCGACCCGGACTTCGTCAAGAACCCGGTCGAGCACCTGCTGGACGTCAAGTACGCGGCCAAGCTGCGTGAGGCCATCGAGCCGCAAAAGGCTGGCGACTCGAACAAGATCAAACCGGGCGTCGCACCGCACGAAGGCAGCAACACCACCCATTATTCGATCGTCGACAAATGGGGCAATGCGGTATCGGTGACCTACACCCTGAACAACTGGTTCGGCGCGGGCGTCATGGCCAGCAAGACCGGTGTGATTCTCAACGACGAAATGGATGACTTCACCGTCAAGGTCGGCGTACCCAACATGTACGGTCTGGTGCAGGGCGAAGCCAACGCCATCGCGCCGGGCAAGACGCCGCTGTCTTCGATGAGCCCGACCATCGTCACCAAGGACGGCAAGGCCGTGATGGTTGTCGGCACGCCAGGCGGCAGTCGCATCATTACCGCGACGTTGCTGACCATGCTCAACGTCATCGACTATGGCATGAACATTCAGGAAGCTGTGGACGCGCCGCGTTTCCATCAGCAATGGCAGCCTGAGGCGACCAACATCGATACCTTCGCGGTCAGCCCCGACACGCTGAAGATTCTTGAGAGCTGGGGCCACAAGTTTGCCGGTCCGCAGCCACTCAATCATGTGGCGGCGATTCTGGTCGGCGCGCCTTCGCTGGGCGGCAAACCGGTCGGTAACAACCGCTTCTACGGTGCCAACGACCCGCGTCGCAACACCGGGTTGTCGCTGGGCTACTGAGTCACGCTGCGAGTCACGCCACGGCCCTGAGTTTCAGGGCCGTGGCGTTTTGCTTTCTGAGGTCTGCTCAGTTACGCACCCAGCGCTGTCTGCTCCAGCCGCTCAAGGCGTCGACGGCGAACACCAGTATCAGCATCGCCAGAATCACGGTGCTGGCCTGCGCTTCCTGAAACAGGCTGAGGCTGACATACAGCATCTGCCCCAGACCGCCCGCGCCCACAAAACCCAGCACGCTGGCCATGCGAATGTTGTTCTCCCAGCGGTACAGCGTGTAGGCCAGCAACTGCGGCCACAGGTTGGGCAGGGTGCCATAGCCGAATGCCTGCCAGGCACTACCGCCTTGCAGGCGAATGGCAGCGGCGGGCTCGGGCGCGGTGTTTTCCAGCGCTTCGGCAAACAGTCTGCCGAGCACGCCAGTGGTGTGCAGTGCAAGCGCCAGAGTACCCGCGTTGGGTCCCAGACCTGCGGCGAGCACCATCAACACGGCCCACACCAGTTCCGGAATGGCGCGCAGTGCATTGAGCAGCATGCGGCTCACGCTGCGCAACGGCCAGCCCAGGCGACCGGCAGCGGGCAATGCCAGCAACAAACCTGCAATGGCAGCCAGCAACGTGCCAAGTGCAGACATTGCCAAGGTTTCCAGAGCGCCCTGGCCGATTGCCTGCAAATGCTCACTGCTGAGGTCCGGGCTCATGAAGCGCAGTGCGTAACGGCCCATCTGCGTCAGGTTGTCGTGACTGCCCAGGGTGAACAGGTCCAGCCCGAGGTACACAAACGATGCGATCACTGCCGTAACCATCGCCAGCAACAGCAGCAGGTTGCCCGTGCGCTTCATTTGAACCGCCTGCGCAACAGGCGACTGAGCTGATCGGCGAGCAGCACCAGGAGCAGAAAGGTCAGCAGCATGCTTGCCACCTCATCGCCTGCAAACATACGCATCGACAGGTCGATCTGCTGACCCAGTCCGCCTGCGCCGACGAAACCCATGACCACCGATGCACGCACGGCGCACTCCCAGCGGTACACCGTGTAGGAAGTCAGTTCGGCTGCCGCATTGGGCAGGATGCCGTAGGCCAGCGCGGTCAGCCGTCCGCTGCCAGCCTGGAGCAGCGCGTGGGCCGGGCGTTGGTCCACCGATTCGAAAATCTCCGCGTACACCTTGCCGAGCATGCCTGCATAGGTGATGGCGATGGCCAGCACGCCCGCCGTCGGGCCCAGGCCGACCGCGCGCACGAACAGCAGCGCCCAGACGATTTCCGGCACGCTGCGCAGGAAGATCAACGTGCCGCGCACCGGCCAGCGCAGGAATTGGCCGAGCCAGCCGGGACGCCCGCCGCGTGAGGCGGCCGACAGGGACAGCGTCTTGCTGGCGAGCAGGCTTGCCGGTACAGCCAGCAGCAGAGCAAGGGCGATGCCGGCCGTGGCGATAGCCAGCGTTTGCAATGTCGCCTCCAGTAACAGCCCGAGGAATTCCGCAGAGTGCGCCACAGGCCAGAACCCAGCGAGAAAGCTGCCCATCGTCCTGGCGTTATCGGCTTGCAGCAATACAAACGGGTTCAGTTCGGCCAGCCGAATGCCCGGCCAGAGCAGTGCGATAGCCAGCAGCGTCAGCAACAGGCGTGGCGTTGCTGCCGGGTCGCGCTGATCCTGAGTCAGCATCGCGGCGTCCAGAGTGTTTCAGACACATCCGGGGCAGGCTGAGGGCTAAGTTGTTCATTGGCATACAGGGTGTCGAGATGCTGCCGGTCGACCTCATTTGCGGCGAGGTCGAAGTGAACTTGCCCGTCGCGCACCCCGATGATTCGCGGAAAATGCGCCAGCGCCAGCTCCACCGCATGCAGGCTGGCGACCAGCGTCACCTGGTGCGCGATGGCGTGCTGGCATAACAGCGCAAGGGTGTGATCGGCGAGGCGCGGGTCCATCGCCGAAACCGGCTCGTCGGCCAGCAGCAGTTCAGGTGCCTGATACAAGGCACGGGCAATGCCGACGCGTTGTAGCTGCCCGCCAGACAACTGCTGGCAACGCTCGAACAGTTTGTCCGCAAGGTCCAGACGGGCCAGCACTTCGCGGGTGCCGGGAACGTCCAGTGGATGCAGCAGGTTCAGCAGGCTTTTGCCCAGCCCCCATTGACCCAGTTTGCCCGCCGACACCGCAGTGATGACCCGCTGGCGCGCGGGTAACGGCGGTGCCTGATGGACCAGCGCAATGCGGCTGCGCAACCGCTGGCGGCGCTTGCTGGAGAGCTGCCAGGGATCAGCCCCCAGCACTTCCAGTTGTCCGGCACTGGGCGGCAACGCGCTGGCCAGCAGGTTGAGCAGCGTTGTCTTGCCCGCACCCGACGGCCCGATGATCGCAACCCGCTCGCCACGAGCGATGTTCAGATCAAGACCGCGCAACGCCAGTGTGCCGTCGCTGTGGCGCAGCTCGATGCCGGACAGACGCAGGGTCATTTCAGCAGGTCGGCAGCGCGAGCGGCTTCTTCGATGCCTTTGTAGTTCTCTGGCTTGGTCTCGATGAAGCGGCTGGCGGCTTGAAGATCGAGGATTGCCTTCTGCTCCGGGTTGGCCGGGTCAAGGTCAAGGAAGGCCTGCTTGATCTTCGCTGCCAGTGCCGGGTCGAGGCTGCCGCGCACGGTCCAGTTGTAGTCGAAATACGTCGGCGTGGTCTGGAAGACGTGAACCTTATTGGTGTCGACCTTGCCGCTGGCGACCAGTTTGTCCCAGACGCTGGCGTTGAGCACGCCCGCATCGACCTTGCCCGCTTGAACCCAGGCAGCGGTCGCGTCATGCGCGCCGGAATAGGCGACGCGGCTGAAGAACGTTTCCGGCTTGATGTTTTCCTTGAGCATGAAATAACGCGGCATCAGGCTGCCGGAAGTGGACGACACCGAGCCAAAGGCAAACGTCTTGCCCTTGAGATCGGCGAGCGTCTTTACGTCCGGGTCGGAAGTGATGAATTTGCTGGTGAATTTCGCATCCTGCTCGCGCTGTACCAGCGGCACGGCGTTACCGGTCTTGAGGTTGACCTGAACGAAGGTGAAGCCGCCCAGCCAGGCCATGTCGAGCCGGTCAGTGGCCAGCGCCTCGACCACTGCCGGGTAATCCGCGACCGGAACGAACTCGACTTTCATGCCCAGGCGTTGCTCCAGATAAGCACCCAGCGGCTTGAACTTGCGCAGCAATTCGGTGGGCGCTTCATCGGGAATGGCCGAGACGCGCAGGGTGTCGGCCGCATGGCTGGTCAGCGCGGAGAAGGACAGGGCAAGGCTGGCGGCGAGCGCCAGGGTACGCTTGAGCATGGAGGTTCTCCGGTTCAATAGCGGAAAAAGGAAGAGGCAAAGCCCGCGTGCATCAGCAGGCGGCGCTTCACAGAATTCGGTGGTGATGCGCGGGGATTATAAGAGGCATGGCGAGAAAGGCCAGTTCAGCAGGTTCTCGGCCCCGAGATACAACCGGCGGGCGATGCGGTTTGCGCTGATAAGGGAACAGCCCCTAGACTCCGCAGCCTGTTTCCCGGTAACCGAGAGTGTCGCGATGAACGAGCCAATCCGCCTGACCCAGTACAGTCACGGAGCAGGGTGTGGCTGCAAGATTTCCCCCAAGGTGCTGGACGTGATCCTTACTGGCAGCGGCGCTCAGAACCTCGACCCCAAGCTCTGGGTCGGCAATGCCTCGCGTGATGACGCGGCGGTCTATGCACTGGATGACGAACGCGGTGTGGTCTCGACCACTGACTTCTTCATGCCCATCGTCGATGACCCGTTCGACTTCGGCCGTATCGCCGCAACCAATGCCATCAGCGACATCTATGCGATGGGCGGCGACCCGCTGATGGCCATCGCCATTCTCGGCTGGCCGGTCAACGTGCTGCCGCCAGAGGTCGCTCGTGAAGTCATTCGCGGTGGCCGTGCAGTCTGCGACGCTGCCGGTATTCCGCTGGCTGGCGGGCACTCCATCGATGCACCGGAGCCGATCTTCGGTCTGGCTGTAACTGGTGTGGTGCAGAAAAAGCACATGAAACGCAACGACACCGCCCAGGCGGGGTGCACGCTGTACCTGACCAAGCCCTTGGGCATCGGCATCCTCACCACCGCCGAGAAAAAATCCAGGTTGCGCGATGAAGACATCGGTCTGGCGCGCGACTGGATGTGTACCTTGAACAAGCCGGGCAGTCGCTTCGGCAAGCTGGCCGGGGTGCTGGCAATGACCGATGTCACCGGCTTCGGTCTGCTCGGGCATCTGGTTGAAATGGCTGACGGTGCAGGCTTGACCGCTCGTCTGGATTACGCCGCTGTACCACGCCTGCCCGGCGTCGAGCATTACATTGCCGAGGGCTGTGTGCCGGGCGGCACATTGCGCAATTTTGAAAGTTACGGCGACAGGATCGGCGCACTGAGCGATGCCCAGCGCGACCTGCTGTGCGACCCACAGACCAGCGGCGGCTTGCTGGTCGCGGTCAGCCCTGAAGGTGAGGCGGAGTTTCTGACGGTGGCTGCCGAACTGGGCCTGCTGCTCAACCCTATCGGTACCCTGCGTGAGCGACAGACCCACGCCGTCGAGGTGTTCTGATGGCCGGCAACAGCAGCGACTACCGCACACTTTTTCTCAATGACGTGCCGATGATGGACGCTCGCGCTCCGGTCGAGTTTTCCAAGGGCGCGTTTCCGGGCGTGATCAACCTGCCGCTGATGAACGACATCGAGCGGCAGAAGGTCGGCACCTGCTACAAGCAACACGGCCAGGACGCCGCTATCCAGCTCGGACATCAATTGGTCTGCGGTCAGGTCAAGGACGAACGTGTCAGCGCATGGATCGAGTTCGCCAGGGCGAATCCGGAGGGCTATCTGTACTGCTTTCGTGGCGGCCTGCGCTCGCAGACCGTACAGCGTTGGCTGAAGGATGCCGGGGTCGACTACCCGCGCGTTCTTGGCGGCTACAAGGCGATGCGTACGTTCCTGCTGGATACCCTGCACGAGGCGGTGAGCGAATGCGCTATCGTCGTGCTCGGCGGGATGACCGGCACGGGCAAGACCGAAGTATTGACGCAACTGCGCAATAGCGTGGACCTGGAAGGCATCGCCAATCACCGCGGCTCCAGCTTCGGCAAGCGTGCCACCGGGCAGCCGGCGCAGATCGACTTCGAGAACCGCCTGGCCATCGACCTGCTCAAGAAGCGCGCAGCCGGTATCGAGCAATTCGTTGTGGAAGATGAAAGCCGTCTGGTTGGCAGCTGCAACGTGCCGCTGGAACTGCACCAGGCGATGCTGGGCTGCCCGATGGTCTGGCTGGAAGACAGCTTCGAGAACCGCGTCGAGCGCATTCTCGAGGACTACGTGATCAACCTCTGCGCAGAGTTCATCACCGTCAAGGGCGAAGAGCAGGGCTTTGGCCTGTTCGCCGAGCGTTTGTTGCAAAGCCTGAACAATATTCACAAACGTCTGGGCGGCGAGCGTCATCAGCGCCTGTCGGACCTGATGCAGGCGGCGCTGGAAGAACAGCAGCGTAGCGGTGCGGTTGACCTGCACCGCGGCTGGATCGAAGGGCTGCTCGGCGAATATTACGACCCGATGTACGCTTACCAGCGCGAACACAAAGCGGCGCGTATCGAATTCGCAGGTGATCAAGCGCAAGTGCTGGCCTATCTGCGCGAGCGCTCTGAGCAACGTTAAGCCTCGACCTCTATCCATCTGGCAAGGGACGCCATGCACTCGATTCTCGACTTCTATCAAACGCTGGGCTGGGGCCTTTCGGCGCTGGTGATCGGCACCTTTCTGCTGGCCGGAACGGTCAAGGGTGTCATCGGTCTGGGCTTGCCCACGGTGGCAATGGGGTTGCTGGGGCTGGCCATGCTGCCGGCGCAGGCTACGGCGTTGCTGATCATCCCGTCGACATTCACCAACGTCTGGCAACTGGCGACGGGCGGAAACCTGCGACCGCTGCTGAAGCGGCTATGGCTGATGCTGGGCATGATTCTCATCGGTACTCTGGCCGGGGCTTTCTGGCTTGGCATGAGCGGCAGTCATTCGATGACGCGAGCATTGGGCGGTGCGCTGTTTCTTTACGCGTTGAGCGGGCTGTTGCTGCCGACCTTCAAGGTTGCGGCCGCCAAAGAGCGCTGGCTGGGGCCGTTGTGCGGCCTGATTACCGGGGTTATCGCTTCGGCCACCGGTGTGTTCGTGATTCCCGTAGTGCCTTATTTGCAGGCTTTGGGGCTTGAGCGCAATCAACTGGTGCAGGCGCTGGGCTTGTCCTTCACCGTTTCGACGCTGGCGTTGGCCGCGGGCTTGTCGTGGAACGGTGCGCTGGGTGGCGCAGAACTGGGCGCATCCACGTTGGCGCTGATTCCGGCCCTGTTGGGCATGCTGCTGGGGCAATGGCTGCGCCAGCGAATCAGTGCGGTGCTGTTCAAGCGCGTGTTCTTTATCGGCATGGGCCTGTTGGGGCTGCATCTGCTGATAAAGGGTTGAGCCTGATGGGGTAAAGCTGTCTTCATCAGTTCACGCATCTCGCTCAATAGTCTTCACGCCATTCGTGACTGTGAAGCAAGAGTATTTTGCCCTTCGCTGTCTTACTCACAGGCGCGCATCTCTTTACTCTCGGCTCATCCATTAATCACCTCCACCTCAGCCTCAAGACGGCCGGGGTCGGGTAGCGAGAGATCAGCCATGAAAAAAGTATTGTTCCTCAACGGCGGCAAGCAGTTCGCGCACTCCGATGGTCGCTACAACGCGACCCTGCACGAGGCGGGCGTAGCGTTCATGGACCGCGCCGGTTTTGATGTGAAGGAAACCTTCATCGACGGCGGTTACAACGTGGCCGAGGAAGTGCAGAAGTTTCTCTGGGCTGATGTCATCGTCTGGCAAATGCCTGGCTGGTGGATGGGCGCGCCGTGGACAGTGAAGAAATACATCGATGAAGTGTTCACCGAGGGCCACGGCAGCCTGTATGCCAATGACGGCCGTACGCGTTCGGATGCGTCGCAGACATACGGCAGCGGCGGCTTGCTGCAGGGCAAACAGTACATGATCTCGGCAACCTGGAATGCGCCACAGAAAGCCTTCGACGACCCGTCCGACTTCTTCGAAGCCAGAGGTGTCGATGCTGTGTACTTCCCGTTTCACAAGGCCAACGAGTTTCTGGGCATGACCGGGCTGCCGACGTTTCTGGCAGTAGACGTGATGAAAATGCCGCATATCGAGGCGGATGTGCAGCGTTACCAGGCTCATCTGGCCACGGTGTTTGCTGCGCAGTGAGCATAACTTCTGCGCTGAACGGCGCTAATATCCTCTGAGCGTTGAGCAGGGGACAACAGTGAAAGCCAGATCCGATGAGTTACAGGTGTTTGTCTCGGTTATCGAAAGCGGTTCGATCTCCGCCGCAGCCGAGAAAATGGGCCAGACGCCCTCAGGCGTCAGCCGCACCCTGTCGCGTCTGGAAGCCAAGCTGGAAACCACGCTGATCAACCGCACTACGCGGCGCATGGGCCTGACCGAGGAGGGCAAGTTCTTTTTGGAGCGTGCCCGTCACATCCTTGAGCAGATGGAAAGCCTCGAAGAACGGCTCTCCTTCTCCAGGCAGACACCCGCCGGGCGCTTGCGTATCAACGCCGCGTCACCGTTCATGCTGCATTCCGTCGTGCCGCACGTGGCAGAGTTTCGTCAGCGTTATCCGCACATCGAGCTGGAGCTCAACAGCGATGACTGGTTCATCGACCTGCTTGAGCAGAGTACCGATATCGCCATTCGAATCGGTGAGCTGCCTGACTCGACCCTGCATGCCCGCTCGCTGGGCAGTTGCCCGCTGAATATCGTCGCCAGCCCGGCCTACCTGCAACGCCACGGCACCCCGAAAACCGCAGAAGACCTGGCGCAACATGTATTGGTGGGTTTCACACACGTAGAATTTCTTAATCAATGGCCCTTGCGCCACGCTGAAGGCGATCACCTGTCCATCAGGCCTGCCATCTCGGCATCCAGCGGTGACACCTTGCGACATTTGGTGCTGGAGGGCGTGGGCATCGCCTGTCTTTCCGACTTCATGACCCGTGATGACCTGCGCGAGGGACGGCTGGTCTGTCTGTTGAAAGACGCCAACAGTGGCTATCGCCAGCCGATTCATGCCGTGTACTACCGCAATTCGCGACTGGCGTTGAGGATTCAGTGTTTTCTGGATTTCATGCAGGAGAAACTTGCTGACTACACGCACTGAAGGTGCTTGAGCGTGATGGGCGTTATGCGCAGGTAATAAAAAGCCCGTCACGCTGGACGGGCTTTTCATTGCGATGACTGTCAGTGTGTGCGGGCGACCGCAAACTCGCTCAGCTCGACCAGTGCATCCCGGTACTCGCTGGGCGGCAGGGCGTCCAGACAGGCAATCGCGCGGGCGGCATAGTCGCGGGCCAGTTGTGCGGTGTAGTCCAGCGCTCCAGCGCTTTCCACGGCATTGCGAATGCTTTCCAGATCTTCCAGGCCACCTTTCTGGATCGCCTGACGAACCAGCGCGGCCTCCTCCGGGCTGCCTTCACGCATGGTGTAGATCAGTGGCAGGGTCGGTTTGCCTTCGGCAAGGTCGTCGCCGACGTTCTTGCCCAGGGTTTCGGCATCGCCACGGTAGTCCAGCAGGTCATCGACCAGCTGGAAAGCCACGCCCAGGTGGTCGCCGAAGGTGCGCAGCGCTTCGCTCTGTACCTCTGGTGCGTTGCACAGGGCTGCGGCACTGTGAGTCGAGGCTTCGAACAGCATGGCTGTCTTGCCGCGAATCACTTCCATGTAGGTTTCTTCGGTGGTGCTGGCGTCGCGAATCTTCGACAACTGCAGCACTTCACCTTCGGCAATGATACGGGTCGCCTTGGACAGGATTCTCATGACTTCCATCGAGCCCAGTTCGACCATCATTTCGAACGAGCGCGAATACAGGAAGTCACCCACCAGCACGCTGGGCGCATTGCCCCACAGCGCGTTGGCGGTGGATCGACCGCGACGCATGCCGGACATGTCGACGACATCGTCATGCAGCAGGGTTGCGGTGTGGAGGAATTCGATGGTGGCGGCCAGCAGGCGAAGGTCATCGCCTTCGCGGCCCAGCGCCTTGCCACACAGCAGTACCAGCAACGGACGCAGACGCTTGCCGCCTGCCGACGTAATGTAATCACCGATTTTCGAGACCAGCGGTACGCGCGACGTCAGTTGCTTTTTGATGATAAGGTCAACGGCACTAAAGTCGTCCGCCACCGCGCGATAGAAGGCTTGGGGTTGCATCAGCGACACGTGCTCCGGATAGGTTGCGCCGCATGCTAGGTCGCGAGGTAGAGCGTGTCAAGGTATGACGACCCGCCTCTTGCAACACACGAATGCCTTGCGTACAATCGCGCACCCTAACTTTCCTGGGCAGCACCTGCCTTACGCAATGCAAACGGGCCGTTCCAGCCCCATGCAGCCATGCCAGCCGATACTCTTCTTATAAAGAGCTGGGTGAGCAGGATTTTCGGAGAAATACCATGTACGCAGTAATTGTTACCGGTGGCAAGCAGTACAAAGTCGCCCCAGGTGAATACCTGAAAATTGAAAAACTGGAAATCGCTACTGGCGAATCCGTCACTTTCGACCGCGTTCTGCTGGTTGGCAATGGCGACGACGTCAACATCGGTGCTCCAGTTGTTGCTGGCGCTACCGTTGTGGCTGAAGTGGTTTCGCAAGGTCGTCACGATAAGGTTCGTATCATCAAGTTCCGTCGTCGTAAGCACCACATGAAGCGTATGGGCCACCGCCAGTGGTACACCGAGATCAAAATCACAGGTATTCAGGCTTAATTCAGCCTAATCCTCATTTGGAGAATTGACTCATGGCACACAAAAAAGCTGGTGGTAGTACCCGTAACGGGCGCGACTCAGAAGCCAAACGCCTTGGCGTGAAGATGTATGGCGGCCAGGCTATCATTCCTGGCAACATCATCGTGCGTCAGCGCGGTACCCAATTCCACGCTGGCTACGGCGTTGGCATGGGTAAAGATCACACCCTGTTCGCGAAAGTGGAAGGCGTGATCAAGTTTCAGGTCAAGGGCGCCTTCGGTCGCCGCTACGTGAGCATCGTTCCGAAGACTGAAGTCTCCGCAGCGTAATCACGCAGTTGCTTAAAAGCCCTGTCTTGCGACGGGGCTTTTTTGTTTGTAGAGGTAGAGAGGCAGGTGAGTCTCTTGCAAAACTGTTTGTGCGGGCTGTTGTGATGTTGACCCTTGGGGTCGCTGGTTTCTGATCGGTATCGCAACGCTCATTTTTGCAAGAGTCTTATGTAATTTATGTGGTTCTGCTCGTCCCTGTGGCGGGAGGCGTGCGTTATGAAATTTGTAGATGAAGTATCCATTCGAGTAAAAGCCGGTGACGGCGGCAACGGTTGCATGAGCTTCCGTCGCGAAAAATTCATTGAAAACGGTGGTCCGAACGGTGGTGATGGTGGTGATGGTGGCTCGATCTTCATGGTCGCCGACGTCAACCTGAATACGCTGGTCGACTACCGCTATACCCGTCACTTCGACGCCGAGCGCGGCTCCAATGGCGGAAGCGCAGACTGCACGGGTCGCAAGGGTGAAGAGCTGGTGCTGCGTGTGCCGGTCGGGACCACCATCATCGACGCCACTACTCAGGAAATCATTGGTGACCTGACTAAAGACGGTCAGCGTCTGATGGTCGCGCAAGGCGGCTGGCACGGTCTGGGTAACACCCGATTCAAATCCAGTACCAACCGCGCTCCGCGTCAGACCACGCCGGGTAAGCCGGGTGATCAGCGTGATCTCAAGCTTGAGCTGAAAGTGCTGGCTGACGTTGGTTTGCTGGGCTTGCCGAACGCTGGCAAGAGCACCTTCATTCGCTCGGTATCCGCTGCCAAGCCAAAAGTCGCCGACTATCCATTTACCACGCTGGTGCCAAACCTGGGCGTGGTCAGTGTCGATCGCTGGAAGAGCTTTGTGGTGGCCGACATTCCGGGCCTGATCGAGGGTGCATCCGATGGTGCTGGTCTGGGGATTCGCTTCCTCAAGCATCTGGCGCGTACCCGCCTGCTGTTGCACCTCGTCGATATGGCACCGCTGGATGAAAGCAGTGCTCCGGATGCCGCCGAAGTGATCGTCAACGAGCTGGAAAAATTCAGCCCGTCGCTGGCCGAGCGTGATCGCTGGCTGGTGCTGAACAAGTGCGATCAGATTCTTGAAGAAGAACAGGAAGCGCGCAAGCAGGAAATCGTCGATCGTCTGGAGTGGACCGGCCCGGTTTACGTGATCTCTGCCATTGCCAAAGAAGGCACCGAGCAGCTGACCCGTGACATCATGCGTTACCTCGAAGAGCGCAGCCAGCGTATCGCCGAGGAGCCTGGCTACGCTGAAGAGCTGGCCGAGCTGGATCAGCGCATCGAAGACGAGGCCCGTGCTCAGTTGCAGGCGCTGGACGATCAGCGTGCACTGCGTCGCAGTGGCGTGAAGAGCGTGCACGACATCGGTGACGATGATTGGGATGAAGAAGATGTGGATGATGAAGATGGTCCGGAAATCATTTACGTCCGTGACTGATCGCTTGAAGTAAACTTGAACGCCGCTACGATTGTCAGCGGCGTTTTTGTATCCCGAATTTGAAAATCTCTGGCTAAGGTTGGAAGAAGATGCGCAGCAAAGTGACGGGCGCCCAGCGCTGGGTTGTGAAGATTGGCAGTGCCTTGCTGACCGCGGATGGCAAGGGCCTGGATCGCAACGCCATGGGTGTTTGGGTGGAGCAGATGGTGGCGCTGCATGAGGCGGGTGTCGAGCTGGTGCTGGTGTCTTCCGGGGCGGTGGCTGCCGGTATGAGCCGTCTTGGCTGGACGGCCCGACCCAGTGCCATGCATGAGCTTCAGGCTGCTGCGGCCATCGGTCAGATGGGCTTGGTGCAAGCGTGGGAATCGAGTTTTGCCGAGCATGGCCGGCATACCGCGCAAATTCTGCTGACCCACGACGACCTGTCAGACCGCAAGCGCTACCTCAATGCCCGCAGCACCCTGCGCACGCTGGTCGAGCTTGGGGTTGTGCCGGTCATCAACGAAAACGACACAGTGGTCACCGACGAAATCCGTTTCGGCGACAACGATACGCTGGCGGCGCTGGTTGCCAATCTGGTCGAAGCCGATCTGCTGGTCATCCTGACTGATCGCGACGGCATGTTCGACGCTGATCCGCGCAACAACCCCGATGCGCAGCTCATTTACGAAGCGCGCGCCGATGACCCCGCGCTGGATGCTGTGGCTGGTGGTACAGGCGGCGCGCTGGGACGCGGCGGTATGCAGACCAAGTTACGCGCTGCGCGTCTGGCGGCGCGTTCCGGTGCGCATACCGTCATTGTCGGTGGGCGTATCGAGCGTGTGCTGGCGCGGCTCAAGGGTGGCGAGCGTTTGGGGACATTGCTGTCTCCCGAGCGCGGCATGCTCGCCGCGCGCAAGCAGTGGCTGGCAGGGCACCTGCAAACTCGCGGCACGCTAGTGCTGGATGATGGTGCTGTTGCGGCGCTGGCAAAGGATCAGAAAAGCCTGCTGCCGGTGGGTGTCAAGCTGGTCCAGGGCAGCTTTCGGCGTGGCGAGATGGTGGTATGCGTCGCCCCGGACGGTCGCGAGATCGCTCGCGGGCTGAGCAACTACAGTGCCATCGAAGCCCAGAAAATCATTGGTCACTCTTCCGAATCCATCGTACGCGAGCTGGGCTATATGGCCGAGCCTGAGCTGATTCATCGGGACAACCTGATCCTCGTCTGACTCGAGGCTGCAAAAAAGGACTATTTGATGCGCTTCATGAAAGGTTTATTGGCGGCCGCGTTGTTGATGCCGGCGTTGGTCTCGGCTGAAGAGATCGGTCAGGTGTCGACGGTGTTCAAGATGGTCGGGCCAAACGACCGCATTGTGGTCGAGGCGTTTGACGATCCCAAGGTCGACGGCGTGACGTGCTACCTGTCGCGCGCCAAGACCGGTGGCGTGAGGGGTGGTCTGGGATTGGCCGAGGACCGTGCCGAGGCGTCCATCGCCTGTCGTCAGGTCGGGCCTATCCGCTTCAAGGAAGCCCTCAAGGATGGCGATGAGGTGTTCAAGGAGCGTACGTCGCTGGTCTTCAAGACCATGCAGGTGGTGCGTTTCTTCGACAAGAAGCGCAACGCGCTGGTGTACCTGGTCTACAGCGACCGGGTCATCGAAGGCAGCCCGCAGAATGCCGTGACCGCAATCCCTATTCTGCCCTGGTCGACCGCTCCAGCGCCTTGATGCGTCACAGATCTGCGCCGCGTCGCGCATTCATGTTTCCCGCTACTTTCCTGCAGGCAATAAAAAACCGACCCTGAGGTCGGTTTTTTAACAAACGGGTCGCTTAGGCTGCAGCAGCAAGGCTCAGAGCCTTGATGTGGCCGTTCAGACGACCTTTATGGCGAGCAGCCTTGTTCTTGTGGATGATGCCTTTATCGGCCATACGGTCGATAACAGGAACAGCCAGAACATAAGCGGCTTGCGCTTTTTCTGCGTCTTTTGCGTCGATGGCTTTAACTACATTCTTGATGTAGGTACGAACCATGGAACGCAGGCTGGCGTTGTGGCTGCGACGCTTCTCAGCCTGTTTTGCACGTTTTTTGGCGGAAGGTGTGTTGGCCACCGTCGAGCTCCTCGAAAGACTTTGTGAAATAGCAAACAAAATAGGCCGCGAATCATGCCGATGAGTTGAAGTCTTGTCAAGGGCAGTTAATGTGTTCCGCTGAGTGGTTGCTACATTTGACCGGAGGATTTATTTCCGGCCTGTGACCTGTAAACTCGCGGCCTTTGCTTCGGGCGTTTTTGCGGCGCGAAGTATCGCATAAATGGCGGGCTTAATCGCCCATCCTTTGCCAAGGCGCACAACTCTTTCAATGAATCTACTCAAGTCACTCGCCGCCGTAAGCTCTATCACCATGGTTTCCCGGGTTCTGGGCTTTGTTCGCGACACTATCATCGCGCGCACTTTCGGAGCCGGAATGGCCACGGATGCGTTCTTTATTGCCTTCAAACTGCCCAATCTGCTGCGCCGGATTTTCGCAGAGGGCGCTTTTTCCCAGGCGTTCGTGCCTATTCTGGCTGAATACAAGAGCCAGCAAGGGGAGGAGGCGACTCGCACCTTTGTTGCCTACGTCACCGGGTTGCTGACCCTGGCGCTGGCGCTGGTGACGCTGCTCGGGGTGATCTTTGCGCCCTGGGTGATCTGGGCCACTGCCCCCGGCTTTGTCGACACCCCGGAGAAGTTTGCGCTGACCTCGGACCTGCTGCGGGTGACCTTTCCTTATATATTGCTGATCTCTCTGTCATCGATGGCCGGGGCGATCCTCAACACCTGGAACCGTTTCTCGGTGCCTGCGTTCGTACCAACGCTGCTCAATGTCAGCATGATTTTCTTCGCGCTGTTCCTGACCCCGTACTTCGATCCTCCGGTCATGGCGCTGGGCTGGGCGGTGCTGGTCGGCGGCCTGTTGCAGCTGCTCTACCAGCTGCCACACCTGAAAAAGATCGGCATGCTGGTGCTGCCGCGCCTGAATCTGCGTGATACCGGCGTCTGGCGCGTAATGAAACAGATGCTGCCCGCCATCCTTGGCGTTTCTGTCAGTCAGATTTCTCTGATCATCAATACGATATTTGCCTCGTTCCTTGTCGCCGGTTCGGTGTCATGGATGTACTACGCCGACCGTCTGATGGAATTACCCTCCGGCGTGCTGGGTGTTGCGCTGGGTACAATCCTGCTACCGATCCTGTCGAAAACCTACGCGCAGCGCGATCGTCAGGAATATTCGCGGATTCTCGACTGGGGGCTGCGGTTGTGTTTCGTGCTGGTCCTGCCTTGCACACTGGCGCTGGGGTTGCTCGCCGAGCCGTTGACCGTTTCGTTGTTCCAGTATGGTAGATTCGATGCGCTTGATTCGGCCATGACCCAGCGTGCTCTGGTTGCCTATTCGGTCGGCTTGCTGGGGATCATCCTGATCAAGGTGCTGGCCCCCGGCTTTTATGCCCAACAAAATATCCGCACCCCGGTGAAAATCGCGATCTTCACCCTCATAGTGACTCAGTTGCTCAACCTGGCCTTTATCGTGCCCTTGCAGCATGCCGGTCTGGCGCTGGCCATCAGTGTGGGGGCGTGTATCAACGCCGGGTTGCTGTTCTGGCAGTTGCGCAAACAGGATCTGTTTAAGCCGCAACCTGGCTGGACGGTATTTTTGTTGAAGCTGGTGGTCGCTGTTGCGGTGATGTCGGCTGTGCTGCTCGGGCTCATGCACGTCATGCCAGCGTGGGACGAAGGTCACATGCTGGAGCGTTTTCTGCGTCTGGGTGCGCTGGTTGCGGCGGGTGTCGTGACTTACTTCGCCATGCTTCTGTTGCTGGGTTTTCGCCTGAGGGATTTCGCCCGCAAGGCCATTATGTAGGCCCGGTTTGATCGTTGTTTTCCGGGGGCACGCCAAGAACCTTCATCCGGTCTTGGTGTGTTGCCTGTCGTCCACGGCCGTGTGTGGTTATAATCGGCCACTTTATGAGCAAGAAGTGCGTTATGCAGCTGGTTAGAGGCCTTCACAACCTGCGCCCCGAACATCGGGGCTGCGTCGCCACGATTGGCAATTTCGACGGCGTTCACCGCGGCCACCAGGCTATCCTGGCGCGTCTGCGCGAGCGTGCCGTTGAATTGGGTGTGCCCAGCTGTGTGGTGATTTTCGAGCCGCAGCCGCGTGAGTTCTTTGCTCCCGAGACCGCTCCGGCACGTCTGGCCCGCCTGCGTGACAAGCTCGAGCTGCTGAGTGCCGAAGGCGTTGACCGGGTACTTTGCCTGTCCTTCAATCAGCGGCTGTGCAAGCTCAGTGCGGCGAGTTTCGTCGAAACCGTGCTGATCGACGGCCTCGGCGTCCAACACCTCGAAGTGGGCGACGATTTTCGCTTCGGTTTTGACCGGGTCGGCGATTTTGACTTCCTGCAACAGGCCGGCACGACGTATGGATTTACTGTAGAAGCGGCGCAGACCGTTGAAATAGATGGCATCCGGGTCAGCAGTACCAAGGTACGCAAGGCCTTGGCTGCGTCGGATTTTGCCCTGGCCGAACGCATGCTTGGTCGTCCGTTCCAGATCACTGGACGGGTATTGCATGGTCAGAAGCTGGCGCGTCAATTGGGTACGCCCACCGCCAATGTGCAACTCAAGCGTCGTCGTGTGCCGTTGAGCGGGGTTTACCTGGTCAGCACGGAAATCGATGGCAAAACCTGGCCGGGGGTCGCCAACATCGGTGTGCGCCCGACGGTAGCGGGTGATGGCAGTGCCCACCTTGAGGTGCACCTTCTGGATTTTGCCGGCGACCTTTACGACCGGCGTTTGACGGTGGCTTTCCACCACAAGCTGCGTGATGAGCAGCGTTTCGCCTCACTGGAGGCGCTCAAGACGGCGATCAATGCGGACGTCGCCGCCGCCCGTGCCCATTGGCATGGCTAACCGCTAAACAAGAGCCTGAAATGACTGACTATAAAGCCACGCTAAATCTTCCGGACACCGCCTTCCCTATGAAGGCCGGCCTGCCCCAGCGCGAGCCGCAAACTCTGCAGCGCTGGGACAGCATTGGCCTGTACCAGAAGCTGCGCGAGATTGGCAAGGATCGTCCCAAGTTCGTCCTGCACGACGGTCCTCCGTACGCCAACGGCAATATTCACATCGGTCATGCGGTCAACAAGATTCTCAAGGACATGATCCTGCGTTCCAAGACCCTGGCGGGCTTCGATGCCCCGTATGTGCCGGGTTGGGACTGCCACGGTCTGCCGATCGAGCACAAGGTTGAAGTGACCCACGGCAAGAACCTCTCCGCAGATCGTACGCGTGAGCTGTGCCGCGCCTATGCGTCCGAGCAGATCGAAGGCCAGAAGTCCGAGTTCATCCGCCTGGGCGTGCTGGGTGACTGGAGCAATCCGTACCTGACCATGAACTTCGCCAACGAAGCCGGGGAAATCCGCGCGCTGGCCGAGATGGTCAAGGGCGGTTTCGTCTTCAAGGGCCTCAAGCCGGTCAACTGGTGTTTCGATTGCGGCTCGGCACTGGCTGAAGCCGAAGTCGAGTATCAGGACAAGAAGTCCTCGACTATCGACGTCGCGTTCCCGGTCGCCGACGAAGCGAAACTGGCAGCCGCGTTCGGCGTGCCTTCGCTGGGTAAACCTGCCTCCATCGTGATCTGGACCACCACTCCGTGGACCATCCCCGCCAACCAGGCGCTGAACGTCCACCCTGAATTCGAATACGCGCTGGTCGATGTCGGCGACAAACTGCTGGTACTGGCCGCCGAACTGGTCGAAAGCTGTCTGGCCCGTTACAAACTGGAAGGCACCGTCGTCGCGACCACCACCGGTCAGGCGCTGGAACTGATCAACTTCCGCCATCCGTTCTACGACCGCCTGTCGCCCGTCTATCTGGCTGACTACGTCGAGCTGGGGGCCGGCACCGGTATCGTTCACTGCTCGCCTGCCTATGGCGTAGACGACTTCAATATCTGCAAGCAGTACGGCCTGAGCAACGACGACATCATCAGCCCGGTGCAGAGCAACGGCGTGTATGTCGAATCGCTGGAGTTCTTCGGTGGCCAGTTCATCTTCAAGGCCAACCAGAACATCATCGACAAGCTGGTCGAAGTCGGCAGCCTGATGGACACCGAAACCATCAGCCATAGCTACATGCACTGCTGGCGCCACAAATCGCCGCTGATCTACCGCGCCACCGCGCAGTGGTTCGTGGGCATGGACAAGCAGCCTGAGAGCGGCGAGACCCTGCGCAAGCGTGCGGTCAAGGCCATCGAAGACACTGAGTTCGTTCCGGCCTGGGGCCAGGCGCGCCTGCACTCGATGATCGCCAACCGTCCTGACTGGTGCATCTCGCGTCAGCGCAACTGGGGCGTGCCGATTCCGTTCTTCCTGCACAAGGAAAGCGGCGACCTGCACCCACGCACCGTCGAGCTGATGGAAGAAGTGGCTCTGCGCGTCGAGAAAGAGGGTATCGAAGCCTGGTTCAAGCTGGACGCCAGCGAACTGCTGGGTGACGAGGCTGCCAAGTACGACAAGATCTCCGACACCCTGGACGTCTGGTTCGACTCGGGCACCACGCACTGGCACGTATTGCGCGGTTCGCATCCGATGGGCCATGAAAGCGGTCCACGTGCCGATCTGTATCTGGAAGGCTCCGACCAGCACCGTGGATGGTTCCACTCGTCGCTGCTGACCGGTTGCATGCTGGACGACCACGCACCATATCGCGAGCTGCTGACCCACGGGTTTGTGGTCGACGAGAACGGCCGCAAGATGTCCAAGTCGTTGAACAACGTGGTAGCACCGCAGAAGGTCAACGACTCGCTGGGCGCGGACATCATGCGCCTGTGGGTATCGGCGACTGACTATTCGGGCGAAATGGCGGTTTCCGACCAGATCCTGCAGCGCAGCGCCGATGCTTACCGTCGTATCCGCAACACTGCGCGCTTTCTGCTCTCCAACCTGTCGGGCTTCAACCCGGCAACCGATATCCTGCCGGCTGAAGAAATGCTCGCGCTGGACCGTTGGGCTGTAGACCGCACGCTGCTGCTGCAACGCGAGCTGCAAGAGCATTACGGCGAATACCGCTTCTGGAACGTGTACTCGAAGATCCACAACTTCTGCGTGCAGGAGCTGGGTGGTTTCTATCTGGACATCATCAAGGATCGCCAGTACACCACGGCTGCCGACAGCACCGCGCGTCGTTCCTGCCAGACCGCACTGTTCCACATCTCCGAAGCGCTGGTGCGCTGGATCGCGCCGATCCTGGCGTTCACTGCCGACGAGCTGTGGCAGTTCCTGCCGGGCGAGCGCAACGAATCGGTGATGCTCAACACCTGGTACGAAGGCCTGACCGAAATGCCTGCCGACTTCGACATGGACCGCGCCTACTGGGAGCGGATCATGGCGGTGAAGACCTCGGTCAACAAGGAAATGGAAAACCTGCGCGCGGCCAAGGCGATTGGCGGCAACCTGCAGGCCGAAGTGACCTTGTACGCTGAAGATTCGCTGGTCGCCGACCTGTCGAAGCTGAGCAACGAACTGCGCTTCGTACTGATCACCTCGACGGCCAGCGTGGCTCCTTTGGTGTCGGCTCCGGCTGATGCGGTGGTTACCGAGGTCGCGGGCCTGAAACTCAAAGTGCTCAAGTCCAGCCACGCCAAGTGTGCCCGTTGCTGGCACCACCGCGAGGATGTGGGTGTAAACCCTGAGCATCCGGAAATCTGCGGCCGTTGCGTAGACAACATCAGCGGTGCAGGCGAGGTGCGTCACTATGCCTGACACCTCGTTTGGCCGTCTGGCCTGGCTGTGGTTGAGCGTGCTGGTTCTGGTCATTGACCAGGCCAGCAAGTATTACTTCGAGAACGCTTTGAGCCTGTACCAACAGATCATTGTGATTCCGGACTTCTTCAGCTGGACCCTGGCCTATAACACCGGTGCTGCCTTCAGTTTTCTGGCAGACGGTGCCGGCTGGCAGCGCTGGTTGTTTGCCCTGATCGCTATTGTGGTAAGTGCCGTGCTGGTCGTCTGGCTCAAACGTCTGGGGCGTGACGACACATGGCTGGCCGTTGCGTTGGCGCTGGTACTTGGCGGCGCACTGGGCAACCTCTACGATCGTATCGTGCTGGGCCATGTGATCGACTTCATTCTGGTCCACTGGCAGAACCGCTGGTACTTCCCGGCGTTCAACGTCGCCGATAGCGCGATCACTGTCGGCGCAATCATGCTGGCGCTGGATATGTTCAAGAGCAAGAAAACCGGAGAAACCGTCAATGACTGAACAGTCGTCGACTCAAGGCTCGTCTGGCGAGCTGCGCATCGGTCAGAATACGCAGGTCACCTTGCACTTCGCCCTGCGTCTGGAAAACGGCGATACCGTCGACAGCACTTTCGAAAAGGCCCCGGCCACGTTCAAGGTTGGTGACGGCAACCTGTTGCCCGGTTTCGAAATGGCGATTTTCGGCTTCAAGGCGGGCGATCGAAAGACCGTGGAAATTCCGCCGGAAAACGCCTTTGGTCAGCCCAACCCACAAAACGTGCAGATCATGCCACGCTCGCAGTTTGTCGGAATGGAACTGTCCGAAGGGTTGCTGGTGATCTTCAATGACGCCGCCAATACCGAGTTGCCCGGCGTGGTGAAAGCTTTCGATGATGATCAGGTCACCATCGACTTCAATCACCCGCTGGCAGGCAAGACTCTGAGCTTTGAAGTGGAAATCTTCGAAGTGAAGGCGATTCTGGCTTCCTGACCTTCGCCATCAAGCCCTGTCCAGACCGGGCTGCCCCGTACCAACCATGAGGCACAGCATGCAAATCAAACTCGCCAACCCCCGCGGCTTTTGTGCCGGAGTGGACCGCGCGATCGAAATCGTCAATCGCGCTCTGGAAGTGTTTGGTCCGCCAATTTATGTGCGCCATGAAGTCGTTCACAACAAATTTGTCGTCGAAGACCTGCGCTCTCGCGGTGCGATCTTCGTCGAAGAGCTGGACCAGGTGCCGGATGATGTCATTGTCATCTTCAGCGCCCACGGTGTTTCCCAGGCTGTGCGTACCGAGGCAACTGGTCGTGGCCTGAAAGTGTTCGATGCCACCTGTCCGCTGGTGACCAAGGTGCATATCGAGGTCGCCCGTTACAGTCGTGATGGCCGCGAGTGCATACTGATCGGCCACGCCGGTCACCCGGAAGTCGAAGGCACCATGGGCCAATACGACGCCAGCAATGGCGGCGCGATCTATCTGGTCGAAGACGAAGAGGACGTTGCCAGCCTGCAGGTGCGCAACCCTGATTCCCTGGCGTTCGTGACCCAGACCACCTTGTCGATGGATGACACCAGCCGGGTGATCGACGCGTTGCGCAAGCGCTTCCCGGCCATTGGCGGGCCGCGCAAGGACGACATCTGCTACGCCACGCAAAACCGTCAGGATGCGGTCAAGCAACTGGCCGACGAGTGTGACGTGGTGTTGGTGGTGGGCAGCCCGAACAGCTCCAACTCCAACCGCCTGCGCGAGCTGGCCGAGCGCATGGCGACTCCGGCTTACCTCATCGACGGTGCCGAGGACATGCAACAAGGCTGGTTCGAAGGCGTCGAGCGTATCGGCATCACCGCTGGCGCGTCCGCTCCGGAAGTTCTGGTGCGCGGTGTGATCCAGCAATTGCATGCCTGGGGCGCCACCGGTGCGGATGAACTCGCCGGTCGCGAGGAGAACATCACGTTCTCCATGCCCAAGGAATTGCGCGTCAAGTCGCTGCTCTGAGGCTGCCTACCCGCACAACGCAACATCACGCTTCGTGTCCTCTATCCTGACCCGTCCAGTTGGCGCAACTATCACGCGATAGTTGCTGACCGGCTGGTCGTTGAGGCACACATGCAACGTGCCGTTGGTTCTGTTGCGCAAGTTGCCCAGGCCGTTGAAACTCAGTCGTTCCGTCACTTTCTGGTTGCCGACCACGCGGGTCATTCCGCCATTGGCGCGCTCTACAAGCAGCGTATCGTTTTCGTCGGGGCCTTTGCCGTCCAGGTCGAGTATGATCCGCCAGCCGTTGCTCCAGTCATCTTCAATGGCATGAATCGTCACAATTTGATTGCGCGTTATAGCGGCGACTCTTGCCGAACGGATACCGCTGGCCAGTTCCTGAGCGGTGGCGAGCCCGCGACTGGATTCGATCAGTTGCTTGAAAGAAGGTGTTGCGACGTTGGCCAGAATGCCGATCAGTGCAACGACGATCAATAATTCGATCAGTGTGAACCCTGCATGCCTCATATGCTTTCCTCCCTGGAAACCGCGTTCTCAGAACCTTGCGGGCGTTCGTCGTCACAAAACAACCGTACGTCCCGCTATGGATTTTCCTGCGGCATTGCTGCCTTATAGTCGTAACGTCTAGGAGACACTCAATGCGTCATATAGCCAAGGGATTCAGCCTCATCGAATTGTTAGTCACTGTGTCCCTGGTGGGCATCCTGGCGGCTATCGCTATCCCGAATTTCACCAGCGCTATCCAGAGCAACAAGGCCGATACCGAGCTCAGCGATTTGCAGCGGGCGCTCAACTATGCGCGACTCGAGGCGATAAACCGGGGAGTGGCAGTGCGTATTGCGCCGACCAGCGGGACGGCGTGGACTGGCGAATTGCAGGTTTATCTGGTTTCCGATACTCAGACGACGCCTACGGCGCTGCGAAAAGTGGCGGCCATGAGCAGCGGCGCCACACTTGTGGCCGATAACAATGCCACGGCAATTGATTTCAACAACCTGGGAGCGCTCATTGCCCCGGCTGCGGCGGTGACCATGACCTACACCCGAGGCACTATTAGCAAGACCATAAAGGTCTGTCTGACCGGTCGGATCACCTTGGGCGGAGGCTGCTGATGGCCTGTGAAGCCCGACATCGCCAGACTGGCATGACCCTCATCGAAGTGCTGGTTTCGGTACTGATCCTGGCGATTGGCCTGCTGGGGGCCGCCGCCATCCAGCTGAACGCCCTCAAGTACACCGACAGTTCGACCCTCAGAAGCCAGGCCAGCTTCATTGCCTACGACATGATGGATCGTATTCGCGCTAATGTTGATGGCAATGCCAGTGCCAACGGCTCGACCAACGTACTGGCGACCTATGCCTTGGCGAATCTGGCAGCGGCGCCAGTAGCCAATTTGAACAAAGCCCGGGATCAGGATCTGTATGACTTCAGTAACAACATAACCACGTTCGCAGGCCCGAGCGGCACGGGCAGCATAGACGTCAGCAATGCCCCCGCTGTCACTATCACCATTGGCTGGAGTGACGCGCGTGCCACGGGGGCTAGCGATAACGCCATTAGCAACACAGCGGCAACGGCAGCCGGGCAAGTGTTTGTTTTGACCTCGCGTGTAGGGGTCAACCCATGAGGAGGTTTTCCAAAGGCTTCGGGCTGATCGAAATCATGGTAGCGCTGGTGCTGGGGCTGGTGGTCAGTCTGGGCATCATCCAGATATTCTCGGCCTCAAGAGCCACTTATCAGAGCCAGAACGCCGCCGCACGCATGCAGGAAGATGCGCGCTTCATACTGAGCAAGCTGATTCAGGAAATCAGGATGTCCGGGATGTACGGCTGCCTGGATTATAAAAACGTCACGCCTGTTTCTCCGGCGATCGCGTGGCCTAGTGCACTCACCACTCCGATTCTATGGGATAACGCGAGCAAAACGCTGACGCTGGTGACTGCGGACGTGGGGACGGCTGGCAGTACTCCGACCTGGACAATCGTTTCCGACTGCCAGACAACGACTCAGCTTTATTCCGGCGCAAGAACACCTGGTACCGGGCAAACGGCGTTTCCAATTCGCCAGTGGATTTACGCCTTCAGTGGCACCGACCTGACGATCAGGCCCGGGAACTCGACTACGCCGCAGCCGCTGTTGCAAAACGTCGCTGACTTTTCCGTTTCCTTTGGCATGGCGGGTAACCCGATGTCCTACACCTCGGTTATTACCGCCGCCAATGCCCCTGACATACGCAGCGTGCGTATCAGTCTGACAATGCAGGACGGCCAGAACGGCATCGTCAAGAGTCAGCAGTACAACGTTGTTGCTTACCTGCGTAATCGCTTTTGAACGGGCCCGGCATGAACAGAACCCTGCGTTTCAAGTTGCAAAACACGTTCCCTGCCAAGCAGCGCGGTATGGTGCTGCTCGTCAGTCTGGTGTTTCTGCTGCTGCTGACACTGCTGGGTATTTCTTCCATGCAGAACGCAACGTTGCAGGAGAAAATGTCGGGCAGCGTGACGTTGCGCAATCAGACCTTTCAAAGGTCCGAAGCTGCGTTAAGGCTGGGTGAGTCTTCGATCAAGGTGGCCGGGTACACGCTGGCCAAGTGTACAAACTGCGCCCCACCCGCTGAGTCTGCCACCCTGACCGCTGCGGGAGTGGGGGCGTCCGGAGTGAGCTGGCTTGCTGCAGCAGGTGGTGGTTTTTACGGTGTACAGAATCTGGGGACCACGGCGACACCTATCAGACGTCCTCCCACCTGCACCGGTACGGTAACGTTGTACCGTGTGACATCAGTCGCTATTCAAGGCACGTCGCGCACTGTGCTGGAGAGTATTTATGCCAATTGCTGAGAAACTCCGTCACAGCCTGAAGTATCTCGGCGGTGCGCTTTTGGCTTTTTATGCCCTTACGCCTGTGTATGCGTTCACGCCAGCCCAAGTACCGTTGCTCAGTGCGTCGGCCGTGCCGCCCAACCTCATGCTGCTGGTGGATAACTCCGGGAGTATGTACAACATCATCTGGGCAACGGGGTTTGATCCGACGGTGACCAATCGTCCGTCGATTATCTATGCGCAGCCAGGGTCATGCGGTTTTTTTAACTGCCGAGGCGTCTCCATTCAGGGCGACGACACGCTCTCGCTGGACTCTGCCGGGCCCTACACGTGCAACAACGCTTACACTTACGTTGCGCGTGACAACGTGGGTTACTGCCTGAAGTTGCCCGATCCGGCCGGCAACGAGAGCACCACTCGCTACACTGCAGATTACCTCTCTTATCTGATTGACCTGACGCGGGCCGCCAACACCAATACCAAAGATTTCACCGTCAACAACATCATTCCCAACGATTACCGCATCAATGTCGCGCGTAACGTTTCATTGAACCTTGTTGCCAACAATAAAACCCTGAGAATCGGTCTGGCCGGGTTCAATCCGCCCTCGGGCTCGGACCCAGGTGCCGGCGGGAAAGTTTCCAGGGAAGTCCTGGACCTTTCGCCCGTTCCAGCCACGACTTACAACAATGGAGGTGTCAGCCAGGACCAGGCAACCAAGAACCTCGATGCCCTCAACACAGCGATCAAGGCTCTCAGGGGTGATTCCAATACGCCGCTGGCTGAAACCTATTATGAAATAACCCGCTATTTTCGAGGCATGAAGCCTTATTACGGCTACAGCGGTGCGCCGAGCACCTACACCAGTCCGATACAGTATCGCTGTCAGAAAAACTTCGGCGTCGTCATAACTGACGGTCTGCCGACCTACGACCGTACATTTCCAACCGACGACCCTGAGGATGTCCTCAATACTTCCCGTTCATTGCCCAATTGGGATTTGAACGCAGCGAACGATGGGGCCAACCTCAATGGCGACGGCGAAGGGGATACGCTGTATCTGGACGACATCGCCAAGTTTGCCTATGACATCGACATGCGAAGGGGCACCAGTACGCCTGCCACCGATCTGACCAAGAGAAGTTGGGATAACGATGGCTTCGCTCAACAGAACATGACCACCTACACCATTGGTTTCACCGCCGCCAACCAGATGCTGATAGATGCTGCCGACAATAATCATGGGCACGGCAAGTATTTCCAGACCAATGACAGTGCCGGCTTGAACAACGCCTTGAACCTCACATTGAGCGATATCTATGCCAAGGCCGGTTCGGGCGGTGGTGGCGTGGCAAACTCGTCCACTCTTCAGGCGGGCAGCCGCTTCTATCAGACGCTTTATGATCCAACGGACTGGCATGGCACGATCAAGGCGTACAATCTGGACGCTACGACAGGAGCGCTGAGCGCCCCCATCTGGACCACCGACACCACGATCACCAGCAGCACCCAGGCGCCTGTTTTCGAGTCATGGAGCACAGCTGCGACGCCGACGAAAATCACTCTGGATTTTCTGAATTTCACGCAGGCTCAGCGTGATGCTTTCACAGCAACATTGCCGACCGGAGTGACCGGCGCGGAAGTTATTGCATGGGCCAAGGGCACGGCCAATGCCAAGCTTCGTACCCGTACCATGCTTTTGGGCGATATCGTCAATTCATCACTGGGCGCCGGGCTGCCGACAGAGAAAACGGCTTCTGACCTGCTCGGAGACACCACGTACACCACTTACCTGTCTGGCAAGTCCAGCAACATGAGTTCCAGCCTGCTTGCCAACGCCAACGATGGCTTCTTCAATGTGATCGATGCCAGCTCCGGTGCGCGTAAATACGCGTATATGCCGTCTACGTCTCTGAGTTCATTGGCGACCATTTCATCCTCTTCCTACGGTTCCGGCGTTCACCGTTTTACGGTGGATGGTCAGATTGCAGTCTTCGATACGCAGGCATCCGCAGGGAGTGTATGGCGCACGGTGGCGTATTCCGGGCTGGGCGCTGGCGGCAAGGCTTTTTTTGCGATCAAGCTTTTCGAAGGTTCGGCAGACAGCATCGGGGCATTGTGGGAGGTCAAGGCTCCCGACACTTCAGACACCAACAACAAGTTCAACAACCTTGGATACACCTACTCCAAGCCGGATGTAGCGCGTATGGCTGATGGCACAGGGATCGTTGTCGTTGGCAATGGTTACGGCAGTTTTACCGGGAGGGCGTCTCTGTATGTACTCAATGCCAACACCGGACAGTTCATTGCCGAAATCCCTACTCCGGTCATGGGCAGTGAAACGGATAACGGGCTGTCTTCGGTGAAACTTCGGGTCAATTCGCAGAATGTCGTTCAAGCAGCCTATGCGGGTGATCTCAAGGGCCGCCTATGGAAGTTCGACATGAGCGGGGCCGCAGCGTCCAGCTGGAAAGTCGCCTTCAATGGCTCACCACTGTTCACTGCACCTCAAGGGGCCAGTCAGTCGATTACCGTTCAGCCGTTGTTGCTGGACCATCCACTCAACGGCAAAATCGTGTATTTCGGCACCGGGAAATTCAGCGAAACTGCGGACAAGCAGACCAGCTCGTTGCAGGATTTCTATGCCATCTGGGATGGCGACAACGGTTCAGGCAGCATCGTTGAGGCCAATCTGCAGCCCCAGGCCATTAACGGGACGGTAGTCGGGAGTGGCAATACGTATTACACCACGACTTCCAATGATGTGGATTGGGGCACCAAGAAAGGCTGGTACCTGCCTTTGGCAACCACGGCTCCTTACGTCGGCGAACGGATTATCTATCCGGCGCAAACCTCTCGCGGTCGGATCATCTTCACCACGGCAGCCGTCAACTCTACCGACCCCTGCGAAAGCACCGGGACCGGGCGCTTGTTCGAGCTAAACGCTGCAACCGGCAGCATGCTTAATTACCAAGTACTGGACACCAACAATGACGGCGATATCAACTCTTCGGATTTGATCGTTGGCGGTCTCGGTATCGGGACCGGCATCCCGGTAGTTGCTTCTATCGTTGCCGGTACAAACGGTACCAACGACAACAAATACGTGATTGACTCCAGCGGCGGCACGCCCACCAAGATCCTTGAAAAAGGCGGTAGCGCCAACGTCTTCCAACGCATCATGTGGCGACAAATCCAATAGGGAAACGAATCATGCGAGCGACATCCAGGGGCTTTACGTTGATCGAACTCATGATCGTCGTGGCGATAGTCGGTATTCTTGCCGCTGTCGCGTATCCCGCTTACACCGAGTACGTGAAGCGTACTCAGCGGTCTGCAATCGCCAGCCTGCTGTCAGAGCAGACTCAGGCGCTGGAACGCTTCTATTCGCAAAAGGGAACTTATGCTGATTACAAGGGTGTGGTTGCCAGCAATGCGTACTACACGATTAATTCGGTCCTCAACGCCACCGACTTCACGCTGACAGCAGCCCCAACCCCGGGCACGCTGATGGCCGGTGACAAATGCGGCAGTTTCGTGATCACCAACACCGGTGCGCGCAGCAACACTGGCGCTACCTCGGGCGTGACCACCAAAGACTGCTGGGGCCGCTAAAACCGTTTTCCTTGTCCCGAGACCAAGATGTCCAAGCAAAAAACAGTCATTGTCGGCGGTGGCGTCATAGGTCTGCTGACCGCCTTCAATCTCGCCTCCGAGCAGGTCAGCGTCGTGCTGCTGGATCGTTCGGGTGTTGGCCAGGAGTCTTCCTGGGCGGGCGGCGGAATTGTCTCGCCGCTTTATCCGTGGCGCTACAGCCCGGCAGTCACCGCGCTGGCGCACTGGTCGCAGGACTTCTACCCGCATCTCGCCGAGCGGTTGCTCGCACAGACCGGTATCGATCCCGAGGTTCACAAGACAGGCCTTTACTGGCTCGATCTTGACGACGAACAGGCCGCGCTTGAATGGGCCGTGCGCGAGAAACGCTCGTTGACCAGTGTCGATATTTCGGCGGTGCATGATGCCGTACCGGTTCTGGGGGAGGGCTATTCGCGGGCCATCTACATGGCCGATGTGGCCAACGTGCGCAACCCCCGGTTGGTCAAGTCGCTCAAGGCTGCCTTGCTGGCGATGCCCAATGTCGAGATTCGCGAGCAGTGTGAAGTCAGCGGTTTTGTGCGCGAGGGCAGCAGGGTTTCAGGCGTGAGCACACCTTCAGGCGATGTAACCGGGGATAGGGTGATCCTGGCAGCAGGCGCGTGGAGCGGTGAACTGCTCAAGACCCTTGGTCTGGACCTGCCGGTCGAGCCGGTAAAGGGCCAGATGATTCTCTACAAGTGCGCATCGGACTTTCTGTCGAGCATGGTGCTGGCGAAAGGGCGCTACGCGATCCCGCGTCGTGACGGGCATATCCTGATCGGCAGCACCCTGGAGCATGAAGGGTTCGACAAGACCACCACGCATGCCGCGCTGGAAAGCCTCAAGGCGTCGGCCATCGAATTGCTTCCGGAGCTGGCCAACGCTGAGCCTGTCGCCCAATGGGCAGGCCTGCGTCCCGGCTCGCCCGAGGGCATTCCGTTCATCGGGCCGCTGGCCGGGTTTGATGGCCTGTGGCTCAACTGCGGTCATTACCGCAACGGCCTGGTGCTGGCCCCGGCTTCCTGCCAGTTGATCACTGACCTGCTGCTGAACCGCGAGCCCATTATTGATCCTTCGCCTTATACACCTTCAGGGCGTTTGCATTTTCCGACTGCCTGAATTCAGGCGGGCTGTGTCTCCAGGCCTCGCCCGCCGCCATCCGGCCTGATCCTGAACCAGATCGAGTACATGGCCGGCAGAAACACCAGGGTCAGCACCGTACCCGCAAAGGTGCCGCCGATCAGCGTGTAGGCGAGCGTGCCCCAGAACACCGAGTGGGTGAGCGGGATAAACGCCAGAATAGCGGCCAGCGCTGTCAGTATCACGGGGCGCGCACGTTGTACGGTGGCCTCGACCACCGCTTGAAACGGATCGAGCCCCGCCTGTTCGTTGTGGTGTATCTGGCCGATCAGAATCAGCGTATTGCGCATCAGAATGCCGGACAGTGCGATCAGCCCGACCAGCGCATTGATGCCGAATGGCTGCTGAAAGAGGATCAGCGTAGGCACCACACCAATCAGCCCCAGCGGACTGGTCAGGAAGACCATGACCATGGCGGATATCGAACGCACCTGAAGAATCAGGATGATCAGCGTGACCGCCAGCATGATCGGAAACAATGGCAACATTGCAGTCATGGCCTTGCCGGACTCCTCGATTGAACCTGCCTGCTCGATCCGGTAGCCGCTGGGCAGCTTGTCGATGATCGGCTGTAACTGCCGGGTTATGGCTGTCGACACATCCGGTGGTTGCAGGCCGTCGGCTATGTCGCCCCGAACAGTGATGGTCGGCGTGCGGTCCCGCCGTCGCATCACCGGTTCCTCCATACGCACATCAACGGTACCAATCTGCGACAGCGGAACACGTTGCCCGTCGACGCCGGTGAGGGTGAAGTCCATTATCTTCGCCGGATCAAGTCGGGTGTCGCCAGCCGAGCGTGCAACCACCTGCACGGTGCGAATATCCTCGCGCACTGCCGTGACGGGCAGACCTGTCAGGAGAAACTGCAGTTGCTGAGCGACCTGGCTGGAACTCAGCCCCATGGCCTGCATACGGTCCTGTTGTAAAGTGAAATGCAGCGCCGGAGTACGTGTGCCCCAGTCGGTATTGACGGTGCGCATCATCGGGCTGGCGTTCAGAACCTGTTGCACCTGCGCCGCAATGCTGCGCAGTGTTTCCGGGTCGCGTCCGGCAATACGGTAAGCGACGGGGTAGGGCGAATAGGGGCCGAATACCAGTTGCGTGACCCTTACCCGTGCCTCTGCAGCCAGTCCCTCGGAAATAGCCTGGAGCAATCGGTGTTTCAGCGTTTCACGCTGTTCCTGGCTGTCGGTGCGCACCACGATCTTGGCGAATGACGGGTCAGGCAATTCCGGCCCCATCGCCATGTAGAAGCGTGGTGCACCCTGACCAATGTAGGCAGTGACGATCCCGGCTTCCGCCTGCTCGGCCAGCCAGCTTTCCACTTTTGCAGCGGCCGCACTGGTTTGAGAGATCGAGGTGCCATAAGGCATCTGCAGTTCGATCAATACTTCAGGACGATCGGATACCGGAAAGAACTGTTTCTTGACCAGTCCCATGCCAAGCACGGCCAGCACAAAGAGCCCGATGACCGAGCCTGCTACCAGCCATTTACCTGTAATGACGCGCGCCAGAATCCGACGGAAGCTGTTGTAGCGCGGCGTGTCGTAAAGCGTTGCGTGTCCGCCTTCGACCTGCTTCACCTCAGGCAACAGTTTCACGCCCAGATATGGGGTGAAAAACACGGCGACCACCCACGAGGCAATCAGCGCGATACCGACGATCCAGAACATATTGCTGGTGTATTCGCCTGCCGTGGAGCGCGCGAAGCCGTTGGGCATGAAGCCGACAGCGGTGACCAACGTGCCGGATAACATCGGCGCGGCGGTGTGGCTCCAGGCATACGCAGAGGCAGCGACGCGGTCGTATCCTTCTTCCATCTTCACCACCATCATTTCGATGGCGATGATCGCATCATCTACCAGCAGCCCGAGTGCCAGGATCAGCGAGCCCAGTGTGATCCGGTCGAAATTCTTGCCGCTCATGGCCATGATTACGAATACCACCGCCAGGGTCAGCGGGACGGCGGCAGCAACCACCACACCGACACGCCAGCCCATGCTGATAAAACAGACCAGCATGACCACCAGCAGTGCGACGAAGAACTTGATCATGAACTCATCGACCGCCGAACTGATATTGACGGCCTGATCCGTGACCTTGCTCAGGCTCATGCCCAGTGGCAGTTCGGCGTTGATCGCGCCCACTTCCTGGTCCAGCGCCTTTCCCAGGTCCAGCCCGTTCCAGCCATCGCGCATGACAATCCCCAGCAGCAGCGCAGGCTCGCCGCCGTTGCGAATCATGAACGTCGCCGGATCTTCGTAACCACGCTTTACTGTGGCAATGTCCGCCAGCTTCAATGTCCGGCCCTGTGCCACAACAGGTGTGTCGCGGATTTTCTGCAGCTCATCGAAAGCGCCGTCGAGCCTGATAAATACCTGCGGTCCTCGGGTTTCGACCGAGCCTGCGGCAGTCAGCGCGTTCTGATCGTTCAGCGCGGCAAACACCGTCTGAGGGCTTATCCCCAGTGTTGCCAGTCGCTCGTGAGAGAGCTCGACGTAGACTCGCTCGGGCTGCTCGCCCACGATGTTGACCTTCTTCACTCCCGGCACATGCAGCAAGCGCTGGCGCAGTGATTCGGCGTCACGCGCCAGTACGCGCTGCGGCTCGCCTTTGGCCTTCAGCGCGAACAGCGCGAAAGTGACGTCCGAATACTCGTCGTTGACCATCGGCCCGATAACCCCGGACGGAAGCGTCATGGCCTCGTCACCAATTTTCTTGCGCGCCTGGTAAAACTCATCCGGCACTTGCGACGGTGGCGTGCTGTCGAGCAGAGTCAGGGTTGTGAATGCCATGCCTGGCCTGGTGTAGGTTTCAGCGCGGTCGTACCAGCGCAGCTCCTGAAGGCGTTTTTCGATCTTCTCCGCCACCTGATCCTGCATCTCCTGGGCGGTTGCTCCCGGCCAGACGGACACCACGGTCATTACCTTGACGGTAAATGCCGGGTCTTCGGCCCGGCCCAGTTTGAAAAAGGCAATGATCCCGGCCAGCGAAATCAGGCAAACAAGGAACAGGGTAATCGAGCGCTCGCGGACGGCCAGCGCTGACAGATTGAAACGGTCATTACTCATGGGCGCGCGCTCTGTGCCAAGGCCGCTTGAGCGGTCACTCTTACTTGCTGGCCTTCGTGCAGAAGGTGCGCGCCAAGTGCGACTATTCGTGTGCCTGGCTTGAGCTGCGTACTGATGCTGGCTTGCTCGTCATCAAGCTGCTGAACCACTACTGGCGTCCAGTAAACCTGTGTTGGCTCCCCTTGAATGACCCAGATGCCCGGTCCCTTGCCAGCGTCATACAGCGCGCCGATTGGCACCCGCAATGTGCTTTGACTGGAGCTATCTGCGCTGGGGATTTTCACGGTGATGGTGGTGCCCAGTGGGGCATTTGCCATCTCGCCTTCCAGTATCCAGCGAGCTTCAAAGGTGCGGGTCTGACGGTCCGCAACGTCCGACAGCTGTCGCAAGCGTGTCGTGGCGCTGATGTCCTGATTGCCGAACAGCGTGGCTTGGGCGATAGAGCCGATACGGGGGCGCAGGTTTTCCGGAAGTTGAATAACCGCTTCACGCGGTCCGGCGTGGGCCACGCGTACCACGGCTTGCCCTGCACTGACGACCTGACCGGGCTCAACGAGGGTTTCCATGACAATGCCGTCGGCATCCGCCACAAGGTCTGCGTAGCGAGTTGCATTAAGAGCAACTTCTGCCTGCGCTTCGGCTGCACTGAGTCGAGCCTTGGCCGAATCAGCCGTCGACTTGATCTGGTCGTAGCTTGACGCTGAAATGGCACCACTGCTGCGAAGGCTTCGGTAACGTATCTCTTCGTCTGCGGCCTGCTTTGCCTGGGCTCTGGCCGCATTCACTGCTTCGCGTTGGGCGTTGGCAGCGAGCTTCAAGTCGGCTGGGTCGATACGCATCAACGGTTGACCGCGCTTGACGGCCTGCCCGGTATCGACAAACCGCTCCAGCACCTTGCCGGACACCCGAAAACCAAGGTCGCTTTGCACCCGCGCCGCTACGGTTCCGGTGAAGGAACGGGGCTCCAGGCCGGCCTCCTGGAGGCTCGCAACGCGCACCAGTGGCGCTTCTGTGCGCGGGTCCGCTGGCGTTTTTTCGTTGCAGGCGGTCAGGACAGCCGGCAAAACACTGGCGAGAGCAAGCAAAACGAATCGGTGCCGGAGCATGGGAATCTCAATGTGCAGTGATCAGTGTCTGCACTTTGATTCCAGTGACCAATTTAGTCAATAGTCACAACTGTTGTTTTGTTAAGGCGACAGGCTGCGCAGCACCAGGCTGGATAACTGACTCGGCCCTTCGTCGGTGTGCTCGAAGCTGTATTGCAGCAGCAGCGGGTTGATGTAGGGGCGCATGACCAGATAGATCGCCATGACCGTTTCATCAAGAGGCGTCTTGCGCTCGAAGTCGCCGGTCTGTCGGCCTTCCTGCAGAATGTCCCGGAGAGTGGCCTTGAGGTGTTCCTCGTAAACCAGTGTAGCCTGCCAGCGTTCGGTAGCTGCCGATGTGGCGATTTCGTACAGCTTGCGGTCCTGCGAAAACAGGCGAATGCTGGCCTCAACGACTGATTTGAACATGCGTCGCAGCTTTTCCGGTGGCTTGTCCGTTTGGCTGATTGCAGCGCTGACTTCGGCCTCGATTTCACTCAGGCAGTGGGCGCAGATCATCTCGCCGATGGCCTGTTTGGACTCGAAGAATTTGTAGATGTACGCCTTGGAAAAACCGATAGCCCTGGCGAGATCGGACACGGTGGTCTTGCCGTAACCGTACTGGCTGAAATGTTCGGTGGCCGCAATCACGATCTGATCACGAATCTCATGGTCCACCGGACCACGGCCTGCTGCGGTATTGCTGATGTTTTTGCTCATGAGGCGGAGCTTACTGACATTGGAGTAAGTGGACAATAAGTGACATTGTCGGGGATTGGTCACGACCATTACGGTCTCAACGCACGCGACATCCAACCGGGACCGGACGCAGAGCGTCCAGAAAGGCATGCCGACGCGGCGCGTCGCACGATAGTCGGTCAGGCTGTGCCGTACGGAGCGCTCAATCCAGCCCCAGTTTCTTCAGCCGGTAACGCAGCGATCTGAAGGACAAGCTGAGCCTTTCTGCCGCCGCGGTACGATTCCAGCGGGTTTCTTCCAGAGCCTGCAGAATCAGCTTGCGCTCGATGCTTTCGAGGTAGTCTTCAAGGTTGTCGATGTCGGCCAGGCTAGGGCTGTTGTGCTCCTGGGGGCTGGCAGACTCTGCCAGGCGCAGATCGCTGGCATGGATTTCATCGTTTTCACAGAGCGTGTAGGCGCGCTCCAGCATGTTTTCCAGTTCGCGCACGTTACCGGGGAATCGGTAGCTCTTCAGCGTATCCAGCGCCTGCGCATTCAGGCGCGCCACCGGTTGCGTGCCATTGCCGGCAAGTCTCCGGAGAACACTGGCTGCCAGTTGATCGATGTCCTCGCGCCGCTCGCGCAATGAGGGGACGCGCACTTCGATCACGTTCAACCGGTAATACAGATCCTGACGGAAACGGCCTGCCGCAACCTCTGCATTCAGGTTCTTGTGGGTGGCGCACAGAATGCGTACGTCCACGATCTGTTCTTGCTGGCTGCCTACGCTGCGGATGGATTTTTCCTGGATAGCTCGCAACAGCTTTACCTGCATGGCCAGCGGCAGGTCTGCCACCTCGTCGAGAAACAGCGTCCCGGTATGTGCCGCCTGAAACAGACCGGGCTTGTCTTCGTGGGCACCGCTGAAACTGCCTTTGCGATGGCCAAAGAATTCGCTCTCCATCAGCTCGGAAGGAATGGCCCCGCAATTCACCGGTATGAACGGTTTGTCGATGCGCGGACCCTGCTCGTGGATCAGCCGCGCTACAAGCTCTTTGCCACTGCCCGATTCGCCGCTGATGTAGATCGGCGCCTGGCTGCGGGCCAGCTTGCCGATCTGGTTGCGCAAGGTACGCATCGCCAGCGAGTCGCCCAGCAGGCGGCTGTCGATGCTGCGTGCTGGCTGGGCGCAAGGCAGGCTCAGCGCACTATTGACCAGTTCGCGCAGCCTGCCGAGGTCAACCGGCTTGGTCACAAAATCGAAAGCCCCGGCTTTGAGCGCATTAATCGCGATGTCCAGGTTGCCGTGGGCAGTGATCATCGCCACCGGCACATGGGGGTAGCCGTGCTGGATATGCTGCACCAGCTCAAGGCCATTGCCGTCGGGCAGACGCATGTCGGTCAGGCACATATCGAACGGCTCGCGGGCCAGCCAGTCATGGGCCTCGGCAACATTGCGGGCGCATCGGGTGTCGAGTTTCATGCGCCCCAGAGTGATCTCCAGCAGTTCGCGGATATCCGGCTCGTCATCGACTATCAGGATTTTTTGCCGTTGGCTCATGCTCAGCTCGTTTTGAACGGGTGGGCGAAGGTTATGCGCAGACAACTGCCGCCACCTTGCCGCGGGACGTATTCCAGGTGCGCCTGATTGCTTTCGCACAGCTCGCGTGACAGATATAGACCAAGACCGGTGCCTTTGCTTTCCGTGGTGAAAAACGGCTCGAACAGCTTGGCCAAATGTTGCTCGCTGACCCCCGGCCCGTCGTCCTGCACTTCCAGAATCGGTAAGTCGCTTTGTCGGTCGTGATGCAGCTTCAGCCAGACCTGCGCTGACGAATGATTTCTGCTGCTGTAGCGCAGGCCGTTCTGTAGCAGGTTGGTCATGATCTGGGTCAGTTGCCCTGAATCCATGCGGGTTGTCAGCGTTCCGGGGCTGATTTCGACATGAACCGACTGTCCGGCCGCGGCGGCGCTGCGAAACTCGGCAACAAAGTTCTCCAGCCAGGTTTTCAGGTCCAGCAGTTCGGGTTGCGACTCACGCCGGCGTGACAGTTGCAGAACATTTTCGATGACCCGATCAATACGCCCCGACTGGTCATGAATGATCTGCCCCAGGCGTCGGTCTGCTGCGCTGAGTTCTTCAGATTCGTTGAGTAACTGTGCGGCATGGCTGACTGCGCCCAGCGGGTTGCGTATCTCGTGGGCAATCCCGGCGGTCAGGCGTCCCAGCGCGGCGAGCTTGAGCTGCTGCGCCTGATGGGCAATCTGCGACAGGTCTTCAAGAAAAATCAGCGTCTGGCGCTGATCGCCCCGATTGAGTGCGGCAAAGCTCGGTTGCAGCACCGGCCCGATGGGTGACCTGGTGACGCTGCGCGGCGCCATGATCGGGTTGACGAGCCACTGACGCAGGCGTTCCACCAACTGCGGCGAGTAAGCGTCGATAACCTGCCCGACCAGTCGCTCGTGGCCGAGCAGGGTCAGGGCACCTTGATTGGCCAGCAGCACCTGACGGTTGGCATCCAGTACCAGAATGCCGGTACGCATGCGTTGCAGAATCAGCGCGTTGAGTTCTTCAAGGCTGTCGACATCCGCTGCACGCTGTTCGGCCAGCACTTCGCTGACCTGCATACGCGCTGTCAGCGCCTGCACCAGCAGTGCGGCGGCGAAGCACAGGGCACCCAGAGAGCCGGCTTGCACGTAGTCGTTGGAAACCGACGGTGTACCGAAGCTGATATAGAACGTCAGGTAGATGATGCCGATGGCCGAAACGGCAGCGATCAGCAGACCGATACGGCCCCGCAGCAACACATTGCTGATTGCCACGGAAGCAATCAACAGATTGCCGATGCCGCTGGAAGGGCCACCCGCCGCGTAAAACAGCGCCGAGAGCATGATTGCGTCAGTCATCGCCAGACTGAACAGCTGCGCCTGACGGCTGGGGCGCTCCAACAGCACGACGACCAGAATGTTGAACACCAGATACAGCCAGCAACCCGAACGGAACAGGTTCGGATTGGCCAGTTGCAACAGTTCGGTTTCCAGGCTGCTGGAAATCAGCAGGACCAGTACGACGCCGATGGTCAGTCGATAAAGGTGGTAAAGCCGCAGGATCCGTTGCGCCTGTGGGCTGGCAAGCGAGGGTGTGTCAGCGGTCACGTGCCGCGGGGCCTTCCAGGCGGTGTGCCTCGCTGCAATACCATTGCTGTGCCTGGCTCAGCGCGCGATCCTGAGGCAGATGAACGCCGCAGTGTGCGCAGCGCACCATCGGGGTGGCCGCTATCTCAGGCGGCTCGGCACGGGATTTCGGCTTGGGGGGATTGATCAGGCGCTTGACGAACCAGATCACCGCCGCGATCAACGCGGCCCACATAAGTAAGCGAACCATGACTACCAGCTTAGTGATTGACGATGGCGCAGTGTAGCCAAGGTACAGTCAGGCGCACAGTGGCTGCGGCGCATAAATGTGCTGCATAAAAAAAGAGGCCCGAAGGCCCCTTTCTTAATGCCGTGAAGATCAGTCGAACAGACCCAGGGTCATGTAGCTGAACCACGAACGGCTCTTGGTGCCTTTCGCTTCGGCGTCTTTTTCCGCCTGCTCGTCCAGCTCTGCCTGATTTTCCGGCAACAGCTCTTTCGGAATGGCGTCCTTGGCGTCCTGATACTGCTTCTTGATGTCCTGATCGGCACGGGTCTGGCCCGGTGGCAGCGGTGCGCTACCGTTGATCAGGCCAAGGGTCGCTTTCGACAGCCACGAGCGGTTGTCAGCTTCGGCCTGACGCGGGGTGAACTTGCCGTCAGCCAACTGCGGGTGGTTCGGGTAGTTGGTCTTGAGCACTTCAAGGCTGGTGGCTGCCAGGTCGTCGAGGTGCAGACGCTGATAGGACTCGACCATCACGGCCAGACCGTCACCTACCGATGGCGTCTCCTGGAAGTTTTCCACGACATAGCGGCCACGGTTGGCGGCGGCGACATAGGCCTGACGGGTCAGGTAGTAGTCGGCTACGTGAATTTCGTAGGAGGCCAGCAGGTTGCGCAGGTAGATCATGCGCTGCTTGGCATCCGGCGAATAACGGCTGTTCGGGAAGCGGCTGGTCAACTGAGCGAACTCGTTGAACGAGTCGCGGGCAGCACCCGGGTCACGTTTGGTCTGGTCCAGCGGCAGGAAGCGCGCCAGCAGGCCGACATCCTGATCGAAGGAGGTCAGGCCCTTCATGTAATACGCGTAATCGACGTTCGGGTGCTGCGGATGCAGGCGGATGAAACGCTCGGCAGCGGATTTGGCTGCTTCGGGTTCACCGTTCTTGTAGTTCGAGTAGATCAACTCGAGCTGGGCCTGATCAGCGTAGCGACCGAACGGATAGCGTGATTCCAGCGCCTTGAGTTTCTCCGTGGCACTGTTATAGCTGTTATTTCCCAGGTCGGCCTGCGCCTGCTGGTACAGCTCGACTTCGCTGAGGTTTTCGTCGATGACTTCCTTCGACGAACAGGCCGCAGTCAATGCGAGGATGGCGATCAGCAGCAGGTGTTTCACTTGCATGGCGGCTTGCGTCCCTATAACGGCCTGCTGTCTTGGGCGGGGCCGTCCTGTTATGATGAGCGCCCCGCGATACCGGCGGGACAAAAGACGCCGTATTTAACCACAAGCGCGCTGCCGAAACCAAAGGCTAGCCGCCACCTAGTCTGGTCATGTCCGAAAATATAGAACTCCGCGCAGAGGTGCCGTCCGAATTGGGCGGTCAACGCCTCGATCAAGTCGCCGCACAATTATTCGCTGAGCACTCGCGCTCGCGCCTTTCCGCCTGGATCAAGGACGGCCGCCTGACTGTGGACGGAGGCGTATTGCGCCCCCGCGACATCGTGCATGGTGGCGCTGTTCTCGAGCTGATTGCCGAGCAGGAGGCCCAGGGTGAATGGGTTGCTCAGGACATCGAGCTCGACATCATCTATGAAGACGACCAGATCCTCGTCATCAACAAGCCTGCGGGTCTGGTGGTGCATCCGGCTGCCGGTCATGCCGACGGTACGCTGCTCAATGCCTTGCTGCACCATGTGCCGGACATCATTAATGTTCCGCGTGCCGGCATCGTGCATCGTCTGGACAAGGACACCACTGGTCTGATGGTGGTCGCCAAGACCATTCAGGCACAGACCCAACTGGTTACCCAGTTGCAGAGTCGCAGTGTCAGCCGTATCTACGAGTGCATCGTGATCGGCGTGGTGACCGCAGGCGGCAAGATCGACGCTCCGATCGGTCGTCACGGCCAGCAGCGTCAGCGCATGGCCGTGATGGAAGGCGGCAAGCAGGCGGTCAGTCATTACCGCGTGCTGGAGCGCTTCCGTTCGCACACGCATGTGCGCGTCAAGCTGGAAACCGGCCGTACCCACCAGATCCGCGTGCACATGGCGCATATCAACTACCCGTTGGTCGGCGACCCGGCCTATGGTGGTCGCTTCCGCATTCCTCCAGCCGCCAGCCTGACCATGGTCGACTCGCTCAAGACTTTCCCGCGGCAGGCGCTGCATGCCCGCTTCCTGGAGCTGGATCATCCGATCACCGGCAAGCGCATGAGCTGGGAATCGCCACTGCCGGATGATTTCGTCTGGTTGCTGTCGCTGCTCAAGCAGGATCGCGAGGCGTTCATCGGGTGAATGACTGGCTGATACCTGACTGGCCTGCGCCAGCTCGGATCAAGTCGTGCGTCACCACCCGCTCGGGCGGGGTCAGTCTGGCCCCTTTCGACAGCCTCAATCTGGGCGATCACGTCGATGACAGCCCACAGGCCGTGGCGAGCAATCGCCTGCTCCTGACCTCCCGTCTCAATGTTGAGCCCGCCTGGTTGAAGCAGGTGCATGGCGTAGACGTCGTGCCTGCTGATCCGTCCCGGGTTGTCGAAGCCGATGCCAGCTGGACCGATAGCCCAGGCGTCGCCTGCACCATCATGACCGCCGATTGTCTGCCCGCACTGTTCTGTCGTCGCGATGGTACTCGCGTCGCCGCCGCGCACGCTGGCTGGCGCGGATTGGCGGCCGGTGTGCTGGAAGCCACCGCCGACAGTTTGCAGTGCGCTGCCGAAGACATCATGGTCTGGCTTGGCCCGGCTATCGGCCAGCCGTCTTTCGAAGTCGGCCCCGAGGTGCGCGAAGCCTTTATCCACAGCCATCCGCAGACAGCCGATGCATTTGTCGCCAGTTCGAACCCTGATCGTTTCATGGCCGACATCTACAGTCTTGCCCGGCTGCGACTCGCGGCAAAGGGCATTCATGCGGTGTATGGCGGCGGTCTGGACACTTTTACCGACTCTCGCTTCTTTTCCTACCGCCGTGGCGCGCGCACCGGCCGCTTCGCCTCGCTGATCTGGATTGATCACGCCTGATTGCAGGCTCTTTTGCGCGGGCCAGCTAGGCTTGCCTGAACACACGTCTGATCTGTATCAACCACGGCCCGCTTGAAACGCGCAGAATCGTCCGCATCTAACTGGCTATTCAGCAGGTTTTCTTTATAGGTGTGTTCATTGCTCCGGCCTGCATTAAAGGAAGGTGACTAATGCGTATCGACAGATTGACCAGTAAATTACAGTTAGCGTTATCCGATTCCCAGTCGCTGGCCGTTGGCCTCGACCATCCCGCCATCGAGCCTGCGCATTTGATGCAGGCGCTGCTTGAGCAGCAGGGCGGTTCCATCAAGCCTCTATTGCTGCAAGTCGGCTTCGACATCAACAGCCTGCGCAAGGAACTGAGCGCAGAGCTGGACCGACTGCCAAAAATCCAGAACCCGACCGGTGACGTCAACATGTCGCAGGATCTTGCGCGCCTGCTTAACCAGGCCGACCGTCTGGCACAGCAGAAAGGCGATCAATTCATTTCCAGCGAGCTGGTCTTACTCGCGGCAATGGACGAGAACAGCAAACTCGGCAAATTGTTGCTGGGGCAGGGCGTCAGCAAGAAAGCTCTGGAAAATGCCATCAACAACCTGCGCGGCGAAGGTGCCGTGAATGACCCGAACATCGAAGAGTCGCGTCAGGCACTGGACAAGTACACCGTCGACCTGACCAAGCGCGCCGAAGAGGGCAAGCTCGACCCGGTGATCGGTCGTGATGACGAGATTCGTCGCACCATTCAAGTCCTGCAACGCCGTACCAAGAACAACCCGGTGCTGATCGGTGAGCCTGGCGTGGGTAAAACCGCTATCGCCGAAGGCCTGGCGCAACGCATCATCAACGGCGAAGTGCCGGATGGCCTGCGTGGTAAGCGTTTGCTGTCGCTGGACATGGGCGCATTGATTGCTGGTGCCAAGTACCGTGGTGAATTCGAAGAGCGCCTGAAATCGCTGCTCAACGAACTCTCCAAGCAGGAAGGCCAGATCATCCTGTTCATCGACGAATTGCACACCATGGTCGGCGCCGGCAAAGGCGAAGGCTCGATGGACGCTGGCAATATGCTCAAGCCTGCGCTGGCTCGCGGCGAGCTGCATTGTGTCGGTGCCACCACGCTCAACGAGTACCGCCAATATATAGAGAAGGACGCTGCACTTGAGCGTCGCTTCCAGAAAGTGCTGGTGGACGAGCCAAGTGAAGAAGACACCATCGCGATCCTGCGTGGCCTGAAAGAGCGCTATGAAGTGCACCACAAGGTCGCCATTACTGACGGTGCGATAATCGCCGCAGCCAAACTTAGCCATCGGTATATCACCGACCGGCAGTTGCCCGACAAGGCCATCGACCTGATTGACGAAGCGGCCAGCCGCATTCGTATGGAAATCGACTCCAAGCCTGAAGTGCTTGATCGTCTTGAGCGTCGGCTGATCCAGCTGAAAGTGGAAGCTCAGGCGCTCAAGAAGGAAAAGGATGAAGCGGCTATCAAGCGCTTGGAAAAACTTCAGGAAGAAGTGGTGCGCCTTGAGAAGGAATATGCCGATCTCGAAGAAATCTGGACCTCGGAAAAAGCTGAAGTAACGGGCTCTGCACAGATCCAGCAGAAAATAGAGCAGTCCCGTCAGGAACTGGAAGCGGCGCGTCGTCGTGGCGACCTGAACCGCATGGCCGAGTTGCAGTACGGGATCATTCCGGACCTGGAACGCAGCCTGCAAATGGTCGATCAGCACGGCAAACCCGAGAACCAATTGCTGCGCAGTAAAGTGACCGAGGAAGAAATTGCCGAAGTCGTGTCAAAGTGGACCGGTATTCCCGTGTCGAAAATGCTGGAAGGCGAGCGCGAAAAACTATTGCGCATGGAAACTCTGCTGCACAACCGGGTGATCGGTCAGGAAGAAGCGGTGGTCGCGGTCTCCAATGCCGTACGTCGTTCGCGTGCAGGGCTTTCCGACCCGAATCGTCCGAGCGGTTCGTTCATGTTCCTCGGCCCGACCGGTGTGGGTAAGACCGAACTCTGCAAGGCGCTTGCCGAATTCCTGTTCGATACCGAAGAGGCGATGGTGCGTATCGACATGTCCGAGTTCATGGAGAAACATTCCGTGGCTCGTCTGATCGGCGCACCACCGGGCTATGTCGGTTACGAAGAGGGCGGATACCTGACCGAAGCCGTGCGTCGCAAGCCGTACTCGCTGATCCTGCTCGATGAGGTCGAGAAGGCGCATTCCGACGTGTTCAACATCCTGTTGCAGGTGCTTGAAGACGGACGCCTGACTGACAGCCACGGGCGGACGGTGGACTTCCGCAATACCGTGATCGTCATGACCTCCAACCTGGGCTCGGCCCAGATCCAGGAACTGGTTGGTGATCGTGAGGCGCAACGTGCTGCGGTGATGGATGCGGTCGGTACGCACTTCCGCCCCGAATTTGTGAACCGGATCGACGAAGTGGTGATCTTCGAACCGTTGGCGCGTGACCAGATCGCCGGTATTACTGATATCCAGCTGGGCCGCCTGCGCAAACGTCTGGCTGAACGCGAGCTGGCGCTGACCCTGAGCCCCGAGGCGCTGGACAAGCTGATTGCCGTCGGTTACGACCCGGTCTATGGAGCACGGCCGCTGAAGCGGGCGATCCAGCGCTGGATCGAGAACCCGCTGGCACAGATGATCCTCTCGGGCAGCTTCATGCCCGGCAGCACCATCACTGGCAAGGTGGTCGACGACGAGATCGTGTTTGCCTGATAGCGCTCGCCAGCTCTATATAGAAGGGCCCTCTCGCCGAGGGCCTTTTTTCTGAGGATGCTGCCAGCAGTAAAATCGGGCCTGAAAGGGGATCTGGGAAAAAATCGCAAATCATTGTCTTAAAAAGCAATTTATAGGGTTGACAGGTGTTTTTAAAATTGTAGAATAGCGCGCCTCAGAGACGTGAACGCAACGATACAAACGAAGCGCAAAGGTCGATGAGATTGAAATCAACGAGTTAACAGCACGCTGATTTCAAGGCAACATGTTGTAAAGTTGAATCTGAAATCGATAGTTCCGCGATAGCTCAGTTGGTAGAGCAAGTGACTGTTAATCACTGGGTCCCTGGTTCGAGTCCAGGTCGTGGAGCCAGATTTCGCAAGGTTCAATGCAGTTTCAGTCGGGGTATAGCGCAGTCCGGTAGCGCGCCTGCTTTGGGAGCAGGATGTCAGGAGTTCGAATCCCCTTACCCCGACCATATTTGGGTCGTTAGCTCAGTTGGTAGAGCAGTTGGCTTTTAACCAATTGGTCGTAGGTTCGAATCCCACACGACCCACCATTTTTGGTCAGTTTGTATCTGGCTGGATCTTAGGGAGTGACGCCACAAGTGTCACCCAAATAGAAAACGCCTCCTAGGAGGTGTTTTTTAGCATCATCGGGGTATAGCGCAGTCCGGTAGCGCGCCTGCTTTGGGAGCAGGATGTCAGGAGTTCGAATCCCCTTACCCCGACCATTTTCGCCCAGCTGTATCAGGGTTGAAGATCAGAGCTCAAAAACAGTTGTTTTGAGCTCAACAGAAAAGGCGTCCTTCGGGACGCCTTTTTTGTTGGAGATTTATAGCTACAACACTCATGAAGCGATTAATACTTCGTACGCCTCATCCCGCCTGTTTACGGTCTGGCCGGTAGAGGGTTGCCTGTAAGACTGCTTGCACGCTGTCTGGCTACGCACAAACGTCTCAAGGCGACCCCCGGCTTCCTACAACCCCCGCAGGCGTTATGCCTGGTTTACACCATGTCTGTTGATTGGGTGGCCGCGCTAGCCACACCCACCAGCGACACTTCCGCGGTTGGCGCAAAAATCATATCGTTGGTGCGCAGATCCTGGGTCCAGTCGCCGGTGAGGGCAATCTCAAACCGATGGCCCTCAGCGTCAGGTTCCACATCCTTGAGGTAGGTGCGGTCCAGATCCGCGTTATAGGCCATCTTCAGCGTAGTGCCGGTACCGTCGCCGAACCCTGTGTAACCCAGCGCCGACACATCGATCTTGTCATTGTTGTCTGCGAACCGGGCAATCAGGTCCACGAAGCTCTGGCTGTCCGTGCGGTAGCTGTCAGTGGCTGCCGTGTAGCGGAACACGTCAGCGTCATTGATGCCATTACGGCCATAGACCGAAAGGTTCGGGTCGTCGCCGCCGATCAGCAAGTCGGCGCCCGCGCCTCCGATGATCACATCCGAGCCTCTGCCGCCGTCGATACGGTCGTTGCCGGCCAAGCCATAGATGACTTCCGACATTGCGCTCCCCGTGATTACGTCCTTGCCAGCCGTTCCTTCGACGGTGGGGGCCGTGAACACCAGGTTGGTGCTGTTCAACTGCCCCGTCAGGTTGCCTTCAAACGCCAGTTCGAAGCGCTGTCCATTGGCGTCGGCATCGAAGCTTTTCAGGTATGTGCGAGTGCCCTCTGCGTTGGCCTGGATGGCCAGCGTGCCATTGTGGCCATCGCCAATGCCGGTAAAGCCCAACGCAATCAGATCGACACGGTCCTGAGAGGCGTCGAAATCGAGAATCCGGTCGCTGCCTGTTTCGGTAGCGGTACGGTAACTGTCGCTGATCTGGGTGAAGCGGAAAATATCTGCGCCCGTCCCGCCTGCCAGCACGTCACGGCCACCCGCGCCTTGCAGCACATCGTCTCCGCCCAGGCCGCGGATAATCTCGGCCGTGTCGTCGCCAATCAGGTGATTGGCCTGGCTGGATCCGTCCACGTGGTATTGGCCATCCTGACTGCCGAAGGTTGTGTCCAGGCTGCCATCGGCGTTCAGACGGGTGATCACGTCGCCGGCGATAAGGATTTTGCCATCGGGCTGAACGATTGCCGAGTGAGCATAGTTCGACGCGCCCTGGGGCACCTGGATCGTCAGCTTGCCATCGTCACTAAAGGAGGTGTCGAACGAGCCATCCGCATTCAGCCGCAGTACGTTGAAAGCGTTATTGTCGTTACTCTCGCCGGCCACGATGATCTTGCCATCGTCTTGTACGGTTATCGCAGCGCGGTAGTCCAGCCCCAGCGCAGTATCGAAGTACACCACGCCGTCCACGCCAAACGCGGTATCCAGGCTGCCGTCGGCTGCAAGTCGCTGAACGGCATAAACCGGATCGCCCGGGTCGTGAGGGCCGTCGGCGCCCACGTACAGCCAACTGCCGAGCAATACGCTGCCGTCGGGCTGCACAACGGTGGCGATATTGCCGGTGCCGTAATGCCCGGTCGGGTTGAGGACAAGTGCGCCGTTGACACCGAAATCCTCGACCGGAGCCCCGCTGCTGTCCAGCTTGAACACGATCGCCTGGGATGTGCCGCGAAGGCTGACGTACACCGAGCCATCTGCTGTGGCGTAGATAGCCATTCCATCAGCGCCGATCGGTACATCAAGGCCAGCCGCGCCGCCTTTGCCGAAAGTGGTGTCCAGGGTGCCATCCACGTTAAAGCGCTCTACCTTCAAACCGCCAAGCCCTGGCTGTGCTGATAGCACTTTACCGTCGGCCTGTACCGCCATTACGTAGTAAGCATAATCTTCCGGGTCCAGGTTGCCGGGCACGAGGGCAATTCCCTCTTGGCCGAAGCTGTTGTCCAGGCTGCCGTCACTGTTAAGGCGCACCGACGTGAAGCTGCCGCGCGTGCCGTAGCTTTCATCGCCCGGCGAGCCAGGGTAGCCAATGGCAGTCTGGAAGCTTTCGCCGCCGACGAGGATTTTGCCGTCAGGCTGAAGGATGATGCTCCAGTTTGAATCGCCACCCGTGGAGGGGTCGACCTGCACTGTCCCCGGGCCTGTTCGCACGGTGTAGTTGATGGTGGCCTTGCTATCGATTGACGCCATGACAGTGTCCTTTAGGCATGGAACCCGAACGGATTGGGAAGGGGCTTGCACGGATCCTCTGGATCTGACCTTGGCAGCATGGATAAATGCGAACGTTTTGTGTTCTGTCGGCAGCACACCGTGTCAACTGCACCCTTGCGACAGGACCCCCATATTGAACAAGCGGCTAGAAGCGTTAGTTGATAAGGGTCGGTCATCCTTACCTCTATTCATCAGAGATGAGTACGAGTGGTTGCGCGCTCGCCGGCCGAAATGCACTGAACGCCTCCGCCCAGTCTGACTCCAAAACTTGCCCCGGCGCTCAAAGCCAACGCATCACGTCGATGGGTGCTTGAATCCTCTGCCCAATCAAGGAATTCCCATGACCGACCCACGTAACGTCGCCCACGACAAAAAAGTTCAGCAAGAGAAAAAGAACCACGGCGAAGAAATCGCGCCAAACGCTGAACACGCGCCTCAGCCCGGCATGAAGCCAGCACTCAAGCATGACGACGATGACAAGCAAGACGAGCAAGGCGAGCAAGCTTGAACCAGGTATCAGCCTGACTTGAAGATTGAGCTCAACAGAAAAGGCGTCCCCAGGGACGCTTTTTTTGTTCAAGGATAAATTTCAGCCGAGACCGCTTTGAGCATAGGGCACCTCGCTGAAGACGTCGGTAGGCTCTATGAGCAGATAGCCCCGCAGTTGTCTGCTTTTTCGTGGTCCTTTAACAGGCATGTCCAGGTGTTCAAGCCTGCTTTAGCCAGTCGCGCCTGCAGCGTAATTAGTCCGGCTCAATAGTCTTGGGCGGATGCATCCAGCAAGCTGGGCAGTGCCGTGCGTGGTGGTACAAGTATCGGTGCGACCTTGTACAGCCGAACCACTGGCTCGGGTTGGTCGATGAGTTCAAAGGCCAGCTCAAGGATGCGTTCGACGTTCTGTCGCATCATGTAGACCGGGAAGGGCAGGAAAGAGGCGAAGGGGTCGTAGTCGAAGCAGCCCACCACCAGGTTCGCGACAGGGTCCGTCGACTGCTGCGGCAGCACGCCGAGCAGGCCCTCCAGGTTGATGGTGGAGTTGATGAAAACCCCTCTCGGCAACCGCCCATGGCATTGGACGTGAGCGGTCAGGGCCTGGCGGGTCATGGCCGGCGAATAGCCGGGGGCGCTGAAGACGTCGTCGCTGGTGGCGTCGCCGAAATGCGCTCGCTTGGCGGCCAGAAATCCGCCGATCCGTTCCCGGCTGGCATAGTCGGAGTAGCCGCCGAACAGGCAGAGATCCGACGATGACAGGTCGCTGATGGGCGCCAGTTCGCTGAGGATTGCCTGCGTCAGCTCGAAGGCGCCGGCGTAGTTGTCACTGGTGATCGATGGCGCGAGGGTACCCGGCAGGTCGAGATTGAGATGGCGCACGCCGGCACGCGCGCAGGCGCCGTGGATGCTGTCCGGATCGGTAGCGCCGACGATGAATAGCTCGTCGATGGAGTAGGCCAGCAGCGACTCCACGGTACTAAGCTCCAACTGCGGATCGCGGCAGCCGCTGACGACCAGCGGGCAGAGGCCACGCGCCCGGACGCGTGCCTCGAAGCCTTGCGCCAGTGCGGAAAAGAAACGGTTGTCGTAGAGCGGCAGCATCAGCCCGACCAGGCCGGAACGAGACTGCCGCAGGCCACGGGCCTGCAGGTTGGTGCTGTAGCCGTGTTCGTCAGCGAGAGACTGGATGAGCTGCGCCGTCGCCTCCTTGATCCGTCGTTTTCGCCAGGAGCCGTTGAGCACCGCACTGACGGTGGAAGCGGAAGAGCCCGAAAGCTGAGACAGATCGTAGATGGTCGCTTTCTTCTTGCTGCTAGGGGGCATCACAGAGCTTTTCCATTGGTCGCAAAGTCACTTGACAGTGGTGGAAGTAGAGGAGTAAATCTTATTGCACCATCGATTGTGCAATTTACGCAGCACCGTCGATGGAATTGCAATCTGGTCTGCAATGCTGTGCCGCTGGCCATATCCATCTTTCGTCGGATCTCGTGATCGGCATCGGTCGGGTGTGTGTCGTCAGGTAGGGGAGTATAGCGATCCTGAGGCTCCCGCCGCAGCACACCCCACCCACCGGGCGGGGCCGCAGTCTACGAATAGCCCGGTTCAAAGCCCTATCCAAGGATAACAAGAAAATGGCGCGAATCTTCAAGCTCTCCCGGTTCTCCCGCACCGTGCTGGCATTTGCCGTCGGCACCAGTCTGGCCGCCTCCGGTCTGCAGGCGGCCCCGCCCTCGGCATCGCCGGTGGCTTTCCTCATGCCCGACCAGAGTTCCACCCGTTACGAAGAGCACGACCTGCCAGGCTTCCAGCGACAGATGAAGACGGTCTGTGCCGACTGCCGAGTGATTTACCAGAACGCCAACGGCGACGCCTCCCGTCAGCAGCAGCAGTTCAACGCCGCGCTGTCGCAGGGGGCCAAGGCCATCGTTCTCGATCCGGTGGATTCCAAGGCGGCGGGCTCCCTGGTCCGTCAGGCGCAGGCCCGTGGCGTCAAGGTCATCGCCTACGATCGACCGGTGACCTCGGTGCCGGTCGATTACTATGTGTCCTTTGACAACGAGGCGATTGGCAAGACGATCGCCACCTCGCTGGTACAGCACCTGCAGGCGCAGAAGGTCGATCCGCAGAGCGGTGGCCTGCTTGTGATCGGCGGCTCGCCCACCGATGCCGCCGCCGGGCTGATCAAGAAGGGCATCATGGCCGGGCTTGCCGAAGGCGGCTATCAGATCCTCGCCGATTACGACACGCCCGAGTGGGCACCCGCCAAGGCGCAGCAATGGGCCAGCGGCCAGATCACCCGCTTCGGCAAGCGCATCCTGGGCGTGGTGGCTGCCAACGACGGTACCGCTGGCGGTGCCGTGGCTGCTTTCAAGGCGGCCGGGGTGAGTCCGGTGCCGCCGATCACCGGCAACGATGCCACTGTGGCCGGCCTACAGCTGATCATTGCTGGCGACCAGTACAACACCATCTCCAAGCCCAGCGAGATCGTCGCCAGCGCGGCGGCTGATGTTGCGGGCGAGTTTATCGCTGGCAAGACGCCCAAGCCTGAGACCACGCTGTATGACGCGCCGTCGCGGTTGTTCGTGCCGACTCTGGTCACGGCCGAGAATTTGAAGGCGCAGATTATCGATCAACGCGTGGCCGGCCAACCGATCCAGACCGCTGCCCAGCTGTGCACGGATCGTTATGCCGCGGGTTGTCAGAAACTGGGCATCAAGCCCTGATGCCATTGCGCGGGCGGGGCGAGCGCGGTACTTGACGGACAGCCGCCTTACTCAGCTCGCGCTGACTTCTTACGTCCTGCTGGACATCAACAACAATATAAGGGAGTCAAACATGGCTGATCATTCCGGCCAGACGGCCCCGCGCGAGCCCGTATTGAGCTTGCGTGGTATCTGCAAGAGCTTCGGTGCGATCTCGGTGCTATCCGATATCGACCTGGACCTCTATCCCGGCGAAGTGGTGGCCCTGGTCGGTGACAATGGCGCCGGCAAGTCCACCCTGGTCAAGATCATCTCTGGCGTTCACCAGCCCACCTCCGGTTCGCTTAAGGTGGGCGGGCAGGCGGTGAGCCTTGCCAGTCCCGCCCAGGCCCAGGCGCTGGGTATCGCTACAGTGTTCCAGGACCTGGCGCTGTGCGAGAACCTCGACGTCGTGGCCAACATGTTCCTCGGCCGCGAACTGCACCCCTGGGCCCTGGACGAGACCACCATGGAGGTCCGTACCTGGAAGCTACTGGGCGAGCTATCGGCGCGCATTCCCAGCGTGCGGCTACCCATCGCCGCGCTCTCCGGCGGCCAGCGTCAGACGGTGGCCATCGCAAGATCACTGCTGCTCGAACCCAAGGTCATCCTGCTCGACGAGCCCACCGCTGCTCTGGGCGTGGCCCAGACCGCCGAGGTACTCAACCTCATCGAGCGGGTACGTGACCGGGGGCTGGCGGTGGTGGTCATCAGCCACAACATGGAAGACGTGCGGGCCGTGGCCGATCGCATCGCCGTGCTGCGTCTTGGGCGCAACAACGGTATTTTCGCCCCGGACGTGAGCAGCCAGGAGCTGATCGGCGCGATCACCGGGGCTGACGACAATTCGGTCTCGCGGCGCGCTCTGCGTCGTCAGGCTGCCACCCTCGAAACCACTCAGGAGCAGCCGTCATGAGCCAGACCAACGAAACGGCGGCGTTACTCGACCGGAGCGACAGCCGCGTCAACCAGACCGTGGGCCTGGCCGCCAGCCTCAAGGCCACGGCTGAGCGAATTCGCGCCGGAGACCTCGGACCGCTGCCCGTGGTGATCGGCCTGGTGGTGATCTGGACAGCGTTCGGCGTTTTGAATCCGGTGTTTCTCTCCAGCGCCAACCTGTCCAACCTGCTGTTCGACGCTGCTACTGTGGGCATCATTTCTCTTGGAGTTGTGTGCGTGCTGATGGTAGGGGAGATTGATCTGTCCGTGGGTTCCATCAGCGGCTTCGCCTCAGCGCTGGTGGGCGTTCTCTGGGTCAATCAGGGATGGCCGGTGGGCTTGGCGATCCTTGCTGCCCTGGTCGCGGGCGCCCTGATCGGCAGCCTCTATTCGCTGCTGTTCACCCGCCTGGGCATGCCCAGCTTCGTAGCGTCTCTGGCGGGGCTGCTGACGGTGCTGGGATTGCAGCTTCAGGTGCTTGGTAATGCCGGCTCCATCAACCTGCCGTACGACTCCTTCCTGGTGAGCTTCGGCCAACTCGACACCCTGCCGCCGCTTCTGGCCTACCTGCTGGCGGGTCTGACCGGCACGTTGCGGTTCTTCAATGGCTACCGGGAACGGGCGCGGCGGCGCCAGGCGCAGCTGTCGTCGCCCTCGCTGGTCGGGCTGGCGCTGCAATCCCTGGCCCTGACGGTCCTGCTCGGTTCTGTCGCCTACTACCTCAACCAGGATCGTGGGGTGCCGTGGATCTTCGCCTTCTTCGTCGCGCTGGTGGTGGCGATGAATTATGCCTTCACCCGGACCCGCTGGGGGCGCAGCCTGATGGCGGTGGGTGGCAATCGCGAAGCTGCGCGCCGCGCCGGTATCAATGTGCGGCGCATCTACACCTCGGCCTTCGTGCTGTGCGCCAGCCTGGCCGCGCTGGGCGGCATCCTTGCCGCGGCGCGGCTGGCCTCGGCCAGTCAGCAGGCGGGGACCGGTGACGTCAACCTCAATGCCATCGCCGCGGCGGTGATTGGCGGCACCAGCCTGTTCGGCGGTCGCGGCAGTGCCTACTCCGCCCTGCTCGGGGTGATCGTTATCCAGTCTATCGCCAGCGGCCTGACCATGCTCGATCTGTCCTCGGCGCTGCGCTACATGATCACCGGTGCCGTTCTGGCGCTCGCGGTCATCATCGACGCGCTGGCGCGTCGTTCGCGGGCTGTCCACGGGCGGGCGTGACGCTGACGCCCCACTTTCGAATGCAAAGGTGAACACATGAACCAGAAACTATCCATGAAAGTAGCCGCCATCACCGGCGGTGCCTCCGGTATCGGCCTGGCGTGCGCCAAGGAAATGCTCGCTGCCGGTGCCCAGGTGGCGTTGATAGACCGCTCTCGCGAAGGCCTGGAAAAGGTCTGCGTCGAGCTGGGCCCGAACGCCTTTCCCGTGGTGGTGGACCTGCTTGATCCGGACAGCGTCAAGACCATGCTGCCGCAGATCCTCGAGCGCTTCGGCCGGCTCGACATCTTCCACGCCAACGCCGGCGCCTACATCGGCGGCGAAGTTGCGGATGGCGATCCGGATCAGTGGGATCGCATGCTTAATCTGAACATCAACGCCGTCTTCCGGTCGGTGCAGGCGGTGCTGCCACACATGATCGAACGGGGCAGCGGCGACATCATGCTGACCAGCTCCATCGCCGGGCTGATCCCGGTGGTATGGGAGCCGATCTACACGGCGTCCAAGCATGCCATCCAGGCCTTCACTCATAGCCTGCGTCGGCAATTGATTAAACATGGCATTCGCGTCGGCGCGGTGGCACCCGGGCCGGTGGTCACCGCGTTGATCAGCGACTGGCCGCAATCCAAGCTCGACGAGGCCAAGGCGTCGGGTGCCCTGATGGAGGCCAACGAGGTCGCCGAAGCGGTGCTGTTCATGCTGACCCGGCCGCACAACGTGGTGGTCCGCGATCTGGTCATCATGCCCTTCAGCGTGGACCTTTAATGCCATGAGCCGACATTTCATAGGGGTCGATGTGGGAACTGGCAGCGCGCGGGCAGGCGTGTTCGACGCCAGCGGGCGGCTGCTGGCCGCGGCCAAGGCTCCGCTTGAGACCTGGCATGGCGGCGGACAGCGGGTCGAGCAGTCGGCTGAGCAGATCTGGCAGGCCATTGTCAGCAGCGTCCGCGGCGCGCTGGACAAGGCTGGCGCTGGGGCCGAGGCCATCGCTGGCATCGGCTTCGATGCCACCTGCTCGCTGGTGGTGGTAACGGCCGCGGGCGATCCGGTCGGCGTCGGCGACTCAGGCGACGACCAGCGCAACGTCATGGTCTGGATGGATCATCGCGCCACGGCGGAGGCGATCGAGATCACCGCGACTGGTCATCCGGTACTGCGCTACGTAGGGGGGCGCATGTCGCCGGAGATGGAAACGCCCAAGCTGCTCTGGCTCAAACGTCATCGGCCACAGGCTTTCGACCGCGCCGGGCATTTCTTCGACCTGGCAGACTATCTCACCTGGCGTGCCACCGGCGACCTGGCGAGGTCGGCCTGCACCGTCACCTGCAAGTGGACCTACCTGGCCCACGAGCAACGCTGGGACGCCTCCTATTTCGAGACCATAGGGCTTGGCGAACTGGCAGAAGAAGGTTTCGTACGGCTTGGCACGCGCATCGTCGAACCCGGTACGCCCTTGGGCCAGGGTCTCTGCCCGACCGCGGCAGCCGAGTTCGGCCTGCTGCCGGGCACGGCGGTGGGCGCGGCGCTGATCGACGCCCATGCTGGCGGGGTCGGTTCCCTCGGCGGTGCCTCCCCCGATGGGCAGACGGCGGTCACGCAGCGTCTGGCCTATATCTTCGGCACCTCGGCCTGCTCCATGGCATCCAGTCCGGTGCCGGCCTACGTTAATGGCGTCTGGGGCCCGTATTACTCGGCTATGCTGCCGGGGCTCTGGCTCACCGAGGGCGGGCAGTCGGCGGCGGGGTCGGCCATCGATCATCTGGTCTCTCTGCATCCAGCGGTGGGGGAAGCACGCGAGACGGCCGAGCAACAGGGCCAGACGCTGCTTGCCTGGCTCGAAGCCCAGGTGGCGCCTCTCGGTAGCGCGGCGCTGAGCTTGGCCGACGGTCTGCACGTGGTGCCCGAATTCCTCGGTAATCGTTCGCCGTTCGCCGATCCCGATGCCCGTGCGGTGCTCGCTGGCCTGACCCTGGATCGGGAGCTGGAGGGACTTCCCGGTCTATACGTCGCCGGCCTCTGCGGCATCGCCTACGGTCTGCGGCAGCTGCTCGAAGCCTTGGCGCGTGACGGTATCCCTATCGAGCTGATCGTCGCCAGTGGCGGTGCAGCCCAGAGCGATTTCGTCCGGCAGTTGCTTGCCGATGCCACCGGTGTACCGGTGGCGGTTAGTGACACCGAGGAACCGGTATTGCGAGGGGCGGCCATGCTGGGTGCCGTTGCTGCTGAAGCGGGTCTCCGTCTGCTCGATGTCATGGAACGCATGGCGAGCCTGGACCGCGTGTTTACACCGGTAGAGGGAGCGCTCGCAGACCAGCATCGCAGGCGCTACGCTGCGTTCGAGGTTCTTCAGGCAGCTGAACGAGAAGTGCGATCTATCTTCATTCGAGAGTGAGTTCGACCCTGAAGTCCGTGATGAGCCTGCTCAACAAAAAAGGGTCCAGACGCCCCGTTTTCGGTGCTGTACTGGACCCTTGGCGATCAAGCTTGCTCCCACGGCCTTAGGCCAGAATCGAGAACAGACTTGTGTATAGCGCTGAGCGCTACAACTACGGTCAGAAGCGAACAGTCACGCCTGCATTGACCGAATGGAAACGCGTGTCGGTGCCGAACTGCCCCTGGTAGGACAGGTCCAGATCGGTCTGCCTGTTCAAGCGCAGTTTCGCGCCCACTTCAGTCAAGGCGGTGTTGCGCGTTTGAGCGACGCCCTGCACTTCGAAGTCTGGACCGCCGGCGAAAGACTGGACGTTGCGCGGGTCCAGGTCACCGTAGGCGCGTCGCCATCCTACTGAGCCGTAAACCTGCGTATTGACGTTCGCCACATTGATGCTCGACGACGCGCGCAGACCCAGTGTCGAGAAGAAGGTGTCCTGTTTATCGCTGGACACGTCCAGTGCGGCTGGCCCGCCTTTTTCGTGCAGGTCTTTGGCGTCGTAGCGCACGTAGGAAAGACCGGCGAAAGGCTCCAGAGCCATGCTGCCGACCGGTATGCGGTAGGCCGCTTCACCACTTGCCTGCAGCGACTGGGCGTTGCGTTTGCCGGTCAAGTGATCACTGAATCCGGCAAACGCCACATTCCGCTCACTCTCCAGCTTGTGCCAGGTGTAACCGACGTCAGCACTGAGGCGCAGGGCATCGATCTGGCCACCGGTGTAGAGGCCCAGATGATAGTTGTCGCTGTGACCGTCAGCATCGCTGTCATCGGCGTCGAACTTCGAACGGCTGTAGCCAGCGTAGACGCCACCGCGCCAATCCGGTGTGAAGCTACCATCTGCCCCGAACAGCAGGCCGCCAGTGCTTTGGTGCAGACCACCGGCACCGTTATTGCCGCTTGTCCTGGTCCAGTTGCCGAATGGCTGCACCCAGGCACCGTTTTGCGTGGTCGATGTGCTTGGCATCAGATTGAGTGCCATGGCAGGCATGCGCAATGTTCCCGTATCCAGAAGATTACGCATACGAGTGCCCAGCACCCCCGATACCACCTGACTATTGGCGATCAGGGCCGTCGAGGTACTGCCGAGGTAGTCGCCAGACAGTTGATCGGCTGCGTTGCGAGCGCTTTCGGCATCCAGAATCAGCAGGTTGTTGTAGAGGCGCAGCGGCTCACCGCTTTGCTCGAGTACGCTCAGCGCGCCAGCGGTATTGAACTGGTTTTGAGTCAGCATGACCGTTTGAAAGATGCCTGGTGTTGGTGCTGGAGTCGGCTCTGGAGTTGGCGTAGGCGTAGGCTCTGGAGTCGGAGTCGGAGTCGGTTCAGGTGTAGGTGTAGGTTCTGGAGTTGGAGCTGGAGTTGGTTCCGGCGTCGGCGTCGGCTCTACGCTTTTTTGCTCGATGGTGAGGTTCAGATCATTGGCGGTACGCTGCAGTCCGACATTCAGAAACGCCGAGTTGGTCAGCGCCTGGGCATAGGCGGTCCCTGCGGCGGCGCCGTCGACCACACCGCCCTGAGCAGAGAGTAAGGTGTAAGTCCTGCCGCTCTGATAGCTCTGCGCAGGATCCAGCGCAGTCACGTTGACCTGCGTACCGCGCAGGGTGGCCGTGCCGCTTACGTTGATCTTGTCTGCTCTACCGTCGCCTGCGATGTCCGCGGCGTAACGTGAGCCTGCGGCCATGTCGAGGTCGCCTTGTATGGCCAGCGCACCTATGGCGCTTTCGCCGGGCGACAGGGTACCGCCGGACGCTACCTGCGTCGTGCCCACCTGACCGACGCCGGCCAGAACGCCGCCGTCCAGTACCTGGGCGCTGTTGGTATACGTCCCGAACTCGGTGCGCCCGGCAATACCGTTGACCACCAGGGTGCCGTTGCCTACGTTAAACCGCGAAAGGCTTTGGGTCGTGGCTGTATTGCCGCGCTGATTGACCTGGTCGACGTTCCCCGACAGCACCAGTCGCCCGCCGCGCACAACGACGCTGCCAGCCAGCCCGGTGAGGTCGCCGCTCAAGGTGGTATTGCCGTTGAACGCATACACTCGGCCCGTTCCATTCAGCGTGTTGGCAACCTGCAGATCAGTATCGGTATGGTTGAACGCCAAGTGGCCGTTGCCGGTGCCGAAATTAATGGCGGTTTGCGGGTCCAGTCGGCCGGCCGCCTGAGCTGTTCCGGCAGTCACCGAATCGATATCGGTACGGTTGGGGTCGGTCACGACCGGACCGCCCACAGCAAGCGTGCCGCGTGTGGGAGTGTTGATGCTGCTGATAGTGCTGATGAGGATACCGTTGGTAGAACTCAGCTCGGCACCGTCGGACAGCGTCAGGTAAGTGCGGGTGTCGCTGGTGCCAAGCGTCATGCTTTGCGCTGCCAGGCGGGTGCCTTGTCCGGAAATACTCACCTGATTGCTGCGGCTGCTGATAGCCGAACCCAGCAAGAGCGAGTCGGTGGTCAGTACTGCGCCGTTATCGAGAGTAAGGTTGTTTCTGTTTCTGAACACGCCACTGTTGTCCCAGCGGGTTCCGGCACCGGAAAGATTGACGACGGAGTCAATGTCTACCTGCTGGCTGTTGATCTTGCCGCCATCATTGGCCGTTATGCTCGACCTGTAGACAAACACCCCACCCGCCTCGATGTTGACCGCGTCAACCAGGGAGTTCTGGCCACTCACCAGCAACTGCGCGTTTGAAAATGCGTTGGAGCGAGAGCCGTTGACATCACCCAGATCCAGATCCCGCACCGACACCTGACCCCCGTTGCGCACGTTCAGGTCGCCTTGACCGACCCCACCGACAACGATCGTGTTACCGAGTACGAATGAAGTCCGCGGCACCACCCAGCGCGAACCGGCCCCTTCGACTATGACGCTGGCCTGGGCCGGGTTGACGCCGGTACTGCTGGCTTGACCAACAATGTTGCCGCCTTCGCTGGTCACGGTTGCGCCGCTGTTGATGGTGAGGCTGGAGGTGTTGCCGTCAGTTGACCGTACGTTGATCGAGCCATCGATGACGCGGTCGCTGTTAAAGGTTTCCTGACCATCGGTAAGAACGTAATCCGCTGCCTGGGCCTCTGGGAGCAGTGCAAGAGTAACCGCAAAAGCAAGAGGGGATAGTTTAAATAAGGGGTTCATAGCGACTCCAGATACTCCATAAAGACCACAAGGGGTGGCTGCCAGCCCTGAGGGCTTAGGCGTTTCCGTTCGGCGGGGTGCCAACAACGGGAGTATTGAGAGGCGATGGGGTAATGGAAATAGCACGCGTGTACTAGTGGCACGTGCGCGTATGCACTAGTGGCACCTATTAATGTCAGGTTTAATCAGTTGGCCAGGGATGGCTTAGTGCATCTGTACTATTGATATTCTGTTGCGCCGTGATTACGGTTGCGTGCGAAGTTATTCGACGTTATTTATTTAAATAATGAGTGGCAGCGTTAGGTGCCTGGTGTGCCAGTCAGTGGAGTGTGTGAATGAAAAGTGTAGTTTTGTTTCCGTTGATTCTGGCATTGTCGGGGTGTGCGGGTCTTGATCAGGCCATGTCAATGACCAATGGTGTCCTTGATCAAACGGGTGATGTACTGAGTGGGGATTTTAGAGGGCTGGCCGAGGCCAGAGAAACAACCTTGACAGAAATATGGCGCGATTGGCAGACCAATGAGGTCACCGCGAAAGAGAAATGGGACGCCCGAACACTGATCATTCCTGGCGTCGTACAGCGCATTACCAAAACAGGGACGGCAGTAGGTCAGAATCAGATTTCGGTCATCTTCAGCGATCCGTCCAATCCCAAATGCACGGGCCAGGGCCTCACCCGCGATGACCTGTTGGTCAACAAGAAAAAAATAAGCAGCTTCAAGAAGGGCGACAGGGTTCTTGTGAAAGGTGTGTTGGGCACCAGTGAATCAAAATGGACCGACAATGATGCTTGCTGGCTGTCTTTTGACAAAGCCGAATTCACACTTCAGAAATAAACGCCATCAGCACAAAACCCGGACAGTGTCCGGGTTCTGTAAGCGGCGCATTGATAACGCTGTCAGTTCTGCCAGGTTGTGTAATAAACCGGAATACCCCGCGAGTTGGTGATAGACGCATAGTTGAAACCTGGTGCAAACGACTCTCCGCCTGCGAAGGTGTAACCAAATGCACTGAATTCAATACCACCACCGACCTGGCTCAACTCGGTCTCGTTCAGCACTCGAAGTGCTGGTCCGGCAGGAAGCGCATCATGTGCCTGTTGTGGGTTCACTGCTTGAGTCATGGCGTTGTTTCCTCTGAAAGGGTCATTGATAAATCAGGGCTTCCGTACCTTTGAACGACGGAAGACAACACCATTAAAGTCACCGCTTACCAACACCTCAATAGCACAAATGAGCTATTCGCTAGTATGTCTTTTGGCCATTAGTTCATGTGTGCTATTGAGGTTAGTTGTCGTCAGGGCTGTAATGCGTCGCCCGTTTATGGTGCCTGTTTTATGGAGCATTCCTGATGATTGAAGCGATGGTCATTCATGCTCTTTCGACCTGAGGCGCTTGATGCGCAAAAGCGCAGTACGTTGGGGACGGTTTTGCTGGTCAGTCCATTGTCGATGAGGCTGGCCGCTGCGGTGGCGTTGCTGTTTTGCATCAGCATGGGCCTGTTCCTGACCTTCGCCACCTACACCAAACGTACGGCCGCAAGCGGCGTACTGCTGCCTGAAACCGGCCTGATCAGGATCTACTCACCACAAGCTGGCGTGATCACCCGGCTCGACATCGTCGAGGGGCAACACGTTACAGACGGTGCCGTGCTGATGGCCTTGTCCAGCGACACACAAAGCGGTGAGGCGGGTGGCGCGCAACGGGCGATCAGCCTGTCGATCAAACGGCGTCAGGAAAGCCTCGCTCAGGAAATCGACGAGACGCTCGCTCTGCATCTTCAGGAGCTGGAGGGCAAGAAACGTCAGGTCGCGGCGCTTGAAACCGAGCAGCAGAAAATACTCGCGCAGATCGACCTGACGCGTCAGCGGCTGGCTTTGACCAAGGGCCTTGCCGAGCGCTACGCCAACCTGCAACGCCAGGACTACGTGTCCCGTGATCAGCTTCAGGAAAAGCAGGATGCAGTTCTGGACATGCGCCTGCGCGGCGAAGAGCTGAATCGCTCGCTGCTGACGGTTCGTGCCGAAAGTACCAGGCTGCGGGCTGAACTGGTCGAGCTGCCGTTCAACCAGAGCAAGCAGCTTGCCGATCTGCGACGCAGACTGGCCGAGAATCAGGACCGCTTGATCGAAAGTGAAACCAAGCGAGAGATTTTCATCACCGCACCGACGCTGGGTGAGGCCACGGCGATCGCGGTCTCCAATGGATCGCGAGTCGACAGTACGCGACCGTTACTGAGCGTTGTGCCTGCCGACGCAAAACTGCACGCCGAACTGTATCTGCCCAGCCGCTCCGTGGGGTTCGTGCGCGCTGGTGACACGGTGATGTTGCGTTACCAGGCCTATCCCTATCAACGCTTTGGACTGCAACCGGGCAGGGTGTCATCGATCTCGCGTACCGCCTTGCCGGCCGATGAAGTCATGACCCTGGGCAACGTTTCTGAGCCGATGCGTGAACAGGGGCCTTTCTACCGGGTCACGGTTGCCCTGGCGTCTCAATCCATCGATGGCCAGGGCATGCATGAGCGCTTGCGTTCCGGTATGCAACTGGACGCCGACATCATGCAGGAAAGGCTGCCGCTCTATGAGTGGATGCTGGAGCCCTTGCGCGGAATAGGAAAGCGGCTTTGAACCTGAGAAATACCTTCGCTTTTGGTGTGGGGAGAAAGCTGCCGGTGGTGCTCCAGGCCGAAGCCACTGAATGTGGCCTGGCGTGCATGGCCATGATCGCCAGTTATCACGGCCAGCACAGTGACCTCTTGTCGTTGCGGCAACGTCTCTCGCCCTCAATGAAAGGGGTCAACCTCAAGCAACTGACCCACATGGCGGCGCGGCTCGGGTTGGGCAGCCGTGCTTTGCGGGTCGAGCTGAATGCGCTCGGTCAGTTGCAGTTGCCCTGCGTGCTGCACTGGAACTTCAACCATTTCGTAGTGCTCAAGGAGGTCAACGCACGCGGTGTGGTGGTGCATGATCCGGGGCGTGGCGTGTGCAAGCTGACGCTTGACGAGGTGTCGGCAGCATTTACCGGCGTGGCACTGGAGTTGTGGCCGGAAAGTGATTTTCAGCCCGCCGCTGCACAGCCGCCGATCCCGCTGCGCAAACTGCTGGGACGAGTACAGGGCTTTGGCCGGGTGCTGACGCAGGTGTTGCTTCTGGCCCTGGCGCTGGAGCTGTGCACCATCCTCAGTCCGTTCTTCATGCAGACCGTTATCGACAAGGTGCTGGTCAGCGCAGACCTGGACCTGCTGACGGTGCTGGCGATCGGCTTTGGCCTATTGCTGATCATTCAGCACACCGTTGCGCTGGCCCGTGCGTGGGCGCTGATGTACCTGGGCACGATGCTCGGGTCACAGTGGCAGATCAATGTCTTTACCCATCTGCTGCGCCTGCCGGTGGCATTTTTCGAGCGTCGTCATCTGGGCGATATCGTCTCGCGCTTCGGTTCTCTGAAGGCCATCCAGCAGACCGTGACCACATCGTTCATTGAAGCCCTGCTGGACGGGCTGATGACGGTCGTCACGCTGGGGCTGATGATTGCCTATAGCCCAAAGCTGGCGCTCGTTGCTGTGGTGGCGATGATTATCTACGGTCTGGCGCGCTGGATCTGGTTCGGGCCGTTGCGGCGTGCCAGCGAGAACCAGCTGGTCCATGCTGCTCGCCAGCAGTCGCACTTTCTGGAAAGTGCGCGCGGCGTGCGCACCATCAAGCTGTTCAATCGGCATGAGCAGCGTTGCAGTGCCTGGAGCGCTTTACTGGTCGAGGAAATCAATGCCGGTCTGCACCCGCAAAAACTGCAACTGGCCTATCGCGCCTTCAATGGCGTGCTGTTCGGGCAGGTTACGATCATTGTTATCTGGATGGGGGCCGGGCTGGTTCTGGAAGGGCAGTTCAGCGCCGGTATGCTGATTGCTTTCAACGCGTACAAGGAGCAGTTCAACGGTCGTGTGGCCGGTTTGATCGACAAGATTGTCGACGTGATCATGTTGCGCCTGCACGGTGAACGGCTCGCCGATATCGTGCTGCACGATGCCGAGCCGATTGCTGGTCCGGATGAGTTCGATGACGCGTGCAACGACAGGGTGCCCAGCCTTGAAGTGCGTCAATTGCGCTTTCGCTATTCCGAGCATGAACCGTATGTGCTGGACGACGTGTCGATTCATATCCGCGCAGGCGAATCGGTAGCCATCGTGGGTCCATCGGGTGGCGGTAAAAGTACCTTGCTCAATGTCATGCTGGGCATTCTGGCGCCCTGCGCAGGCAGTGTTCTGCTGGATGGCTTGCCGGTCGGGCCGGAAAACATCGGCAGGCTGCGCCGTATCACCGGTACGGTGCTTCAGGACGATGTGCTGTTCGCCGGTTCCATCGGCGACAACATCAGCTTTTTCGAAACCGGTGCCGATCAGAAGTGGATCGAGCAATGCGCGCATCTGGCTGCAGTCCACGATGATATAGCGCAGATGCCGATGGGCTATAACACGCTGGTGGGCGACATGGGCACGGTACTGTCCGGTGGGCAGAAGCAAAGGGTGCTACTGGCCCGCGCCCTCTACAAGCGCCCGCAACTCCTGTTTCTCGATGAAGCGACCAGCCACCTGGATATCACCCGGGAAGCCGCGGTCAATCAGGCGCTGCAAACGTTGAACATCACCCGCATCATCGTTGCCCACCGCCCGGAAACCATCCGCACGGCGGATCGGGTCGTGGCGCTTGCGCAAGGCCGGGTTGCCTACGATGGCCCGTTGCTCAATGAGGCTCCTTCAGCGTGAGGCGGCGGGGCATGATTCGTTGCGCTGGCTGGCAGTGTCTGTTGAGCGCTTTCGGCCTGTTAATGGCGTCGTTGTGCCTGGCCGATGCTCGTGTGGAAGCGTGCCCCGGCTCCAGTCGTTTGCCAGACGCATTGAGTCTGGCAACGGCCGTGTCTGTCGCGCTGTGTGCCGATCCGAAATTGCGTGAGGTGTGGCTGACCGAGCTGGCACGGCAGGCTGACCTGGATGCCGAGCATTCGGCTTACTATCCGACCGTGCAGGGGCAGTTTCAAAAGGGGCGGGCTGGCAAGACCACGCGCTACCCGGGTTTTCCCGAAGCCGACTCCAGGCTGAACTCCAACACCAGCGTCTACGGCCTCAACCTGAGCTGGGTATTGTTCGACTTTGGTCTGCGCGCCGCCAACGTCGAAAGCGCCCGGCAGTTGTTGAATGTCGCCAGTAGCAGCCGGATCGAAGAGGTGCAGAAGTCGATGCTTGCTACCGCCCGGGTTTTCTATCAAGTGCAGGCGAACATGGCGTTGTTGCACGCCAGAATCAGCGCCGAGCGTCTGGCGGCCAATAGTCTGAAAGCCGCTGACGCAAAGTATCGCGCGGGTGCCGGCGAGCAGACGGATCGTCTCCAGGCTCAATCCAGTTATGCCGAAGCACAGTTGAACAGGGTCATGGCGGAGGGCGATCTGGCGGCGGTGCAAGGCGAGTTGGCCAGTCAGCTGGGGTTGTCGCCGTCGGCACTGCTCAAGCTGGTTGAGCTGGATGAGCCCGGGGCCGATGAAGGAGTGTTCCTGGGCAACGTCAATAGCCTGATGGAGCAGGCCAGAGCGTCCCATCCAGCTATCGAAAAGGCCCGCGCTGACTGGGCGGCCAGCCAGGCCAAGGCCGATGCGGCAAAAGCCCAGGGGCTGCCGACGGTGTCGCTGTTCAGCAATTACAGCCGTCAGGACACGCCTATCGAGCAGGTTTCAACCCGTCAGGAGGTGAACACCTGGACCATCGGTGTGCAAATCACCGTGCCGATTTTCGATGGCTTTCTCAATCGGCGCAGAGCGCGGGCCGCCCGTTACGAAAGCGACGCCCGCGAACAGGCCCTGCACGAGGTTGAAAACAGTATTGCGCTTAGTGTCTGGAAGAGTCGACAGACTCTGGAGTCCAGAACAAGGGCGCTGGCAATCAGTCGTCTTTTTGTCGAGAGTGCCAGCAAGTCTTACGAAATTGCCCAGGGTCGTTACAAAGCAGGCGTTGGCAGTATTCTTGAGCTTCTGCGCTCGCAAAACGATCTGAGCGCGGCGACTCAGAAACGCGTGGAGTCTCTGGTCAACTGGCATAACGCCAAGCTGCAGTTGGCGTCTGACCTTGGCAGCCTGAACATCGGCGACTGATGCCGTCACAGGCCCCGCGTGATCGACTGCATGGACGCAAGAATGTACTGCGCTCGCTGCACAACGAGGTGCGTCCATGAAAGACCGAAAGAAAAACGCTGAACTGGATCAGGCTACCTTGCGGTTGATCGTGGCGACGTTCGCGATCAGCTATGTATCGTTGATTGGCCTTCTGCCGGGGCTCAAGGTTGCCACCTATCAGCCCATCATTTTCTACTATGCGGGCTTTCTGGTGGTTTCTCTGGTCTTGCGCCAGCACATCATCAGCTATCCAGGTGTATTCGCGTTGCGCCGTGTACTCGGGATGGTGCATGACTACACTGCCATTTCCGTCGGACTGATCGTTGGCGGCGAGGCAACACTGCCGGTTTTCAGCGTGATGGTCTGGGTCACTCTGGGCAACGGCATGCGCTTTGGTTCGCGATACCTTGCAATTGCAGCGTCCCTGGCCTTGTTGGCGATACTGGTCATCTATCAATTGACGCCGTACTGGCAGGCGCAGCCATTTATGGTCTTGATGCTAGTCGCCGTCACTATTCTGGTGCCTGGCTATGCGCACATTCTGTTGGTGAGGGCTCGCGAGGCGTCAGAGCAGGCGACTGTGGCCAATCGCGAGAAGGAACGGTTTCTGGCTCAGGCCAGCCATGACCTGCGCCAGCCCATCCACTCCATCGGCATGTTTACCGCTTGCCTGCGGTCCAGCCCGCTGGGCGATTATGAGCGTCAACTGGTCGATAATATCGATCGCTCCCTGCACAACGTGTCACAGCTGTTTCGCTCGATTCTGGATATTTACACGTTGGACAGCGGCAAGGTTTCAGCCAAGTCGGATGTGGTCAATCTGGGTGACATGCTTAATGAAGTCGCTCATCAGAACGCTGCGGCCGCCCGCTGGGCCGGTGTAGAGCTTCGGGTGCGACCTTGTCGGCGCTGGGTCAGGGTCGATGCCACTTTGCTCGCTACGATGGTGCAGAACATCATTTCCAATGCGCTCAAATATGCCCCTGACCACCCGGTGCTGATCGGCGTGCGCAGCCATGCGGGGCGTCTGTCGATCAGTGTGTATGACCAGGGCCGGGGTATTGCTGCCGAACATCTGCCCAGGGTCTGTGACGAGTTCTACCGCATCCGCCATGTGCGCGACAAAGACGTGGAGGGCGTCGGGTTGGGGTTGTCCATCGTCAAAAGGCTCAGCCAGATTCTCAATGTGCAAATCGCGATTGTCTCGCGAATAGACCGCGGGACTACGGTCACCATTCATGGGCTTGAAGAGGTGAGCGCGCCTGTTCGGGTGGTACCCAAGAAAGCATTGGGCGAGAGCCTGCTCAAAGGGGTCAGGGTGTGTCTGGTGGAGGACGACCAGAACGTTCTGATGGCCACCGCAGCGCTGCTTGAACGATGGGGATGCGAAGTGCAGACCGCCCGATCGGCGGAGGGGTTGACCACTCATTGCGACATTATCGTCGCCGATTACGATCTGGGCACAGTGGCCAACGGTCTGGACTGCATCGAGGGCATACGAGCTGCCCGTGGCTGGGACGTGCCTGCGCTGATTGTTACCGGGCGGGAAGTGGAAGTCGTGCTTGAGTCAATGCAGGGCGCGGAAGTGTCAGTGTTGTCCAAGCCGTTGCGGCCTTCGGAACTGCGCCTGAACCTGCTCTCGATTCGCGAGCGGCGGATGAGTATTCCCTGACCTGCGTGCACACGGGCCAGGGAATTCAGGTGCATCAGGCAGTAATGAATGGCCCGCGAATATCCGACGGCGGGGGCACGTCAGGGAATGGATAGACGCAGATCGGGTCCGGTTTGATCACGCCGATGCCAGGCACCGGCATGATGGTGAAATCGGCACCACCGGAGACGCTGTACATCTCGGCGTCGGTCAGTACATGAGCATGAACCGAATAATTGTCGACGGTGGTTCCAGTGGTTTTCTGATTGCGGATAATCATGTCAAACCTCGTGGTCGTTATTGAAAAATATGGTAAACCGAGTTGGCGGTCGGGTGACTTGATCCTCGTGTGCAATCAGTTGCATCCAGAGGCTGGCGGTCTGTGAGTTTTGCAGCCGGACCAACCGTTGCAAGAGGTTAGATGATCAAGTCATTCATCATGAGTCTGGGCTTGTCAGGTTTCCTGCCGACGCCGAGCGATGGCGGCCACCGCTGTAAACATGCCGGCAAGGCCAATGTAATGCCATTGAAAATCAAGACTGGCGGCAATAAGAAACGCAAGCGCTGCCAGCCAGAACAGTCCCGACGAATTGACGGTTTTCCCAAAGAGCTTATGACGATCGGGCATCATAATGTCCTCCTGTTTTCCCGGCAGGTGCCTGCACTGCGCTGCCCACCCGGAATGGCAAGGCTTGTTACTGCGCCATCTGGTAGGTCTGAAAGGCGTCAATCGCACTGGCCCCTGCCACGCCGGCCAATATGACACCAGCACCGACCGCAGTCACCGGAGCCAGCGCCGTTGCCGCGGCTACTACGCCTATGGCTGCCACGCCTTCTCCTACTGTCATACCGCCACCGATCTGTGCCAGTTCTTCATTGTCGAGTTCGCGCATCATCAATTCCTTATTCATTTGAAATCACCTTTTTTGTGTCATTTCAAAGGTTCTGGTCAGTAAGCCATTAGCGTGTTACAGGCATTTCAGTCATTGCCTGATACTTGTTAATGGCCGTTACAATACTTAACCAGTGCGCAGGCTAAAGAAATAGTACAGGTGTGCTAAGGCAGTGGCTTAATATTAAAAGGCTATTATTGTGAGGTGTTAGTGTGTTGCGCTGCAGCAGTGGATTAAATGTTTGCCCAGTCTTCGATCAAGCCGGCATACAGCTCGACGCACTGTTGAAGTTTGCTGACCTCACAATACTCATCCACCTTGTGGGCCATGCTCGGCTCTCCCGGGCCGAGAATAAGAGTGGGTGGGTGGCCGACGGAGGGTAGCAGCACCGCGGCATCGGTAAAGTAGGGTACGGCCTGCGCCTGCAAAGGAGCGTCATGCAAAGCCTGGCAGCGGATAAAAACCTGTCGGACCCAGGGATCGTCGGGGTCGGCGCAAACACCAGGCAAATCAATCAGGGTACTCAACTCTGCGCCGTTGCCCAGATGCGCCGCCAATCGCGTGCGGATCTCATCATGGTCCAGATTCGGCGCTGTACGCAGGTCGAGGGTGAACTCTGCGTAGTCCGGGACCGAGTTGATGTTCAGGCCTCCACTGATAGTGCCGACGTTCAGGGTCGGCTTGCGCATAAGGTGATGGGCCGGGCCCACCTCAAAGGTCTGTGCGCGGTCGATATGTCGGGCGGCGAGATAGATGGCATTCACGCCCTCTTCCGGCATTGCTCCATGCGCCGTAAGACCGTGGCTGGCGCAGCGTAGCCACAATGCGCCCTTGTGCCCGAGTATCGGATAGTTGGCAGTCGGTTCGCCGACCAGCAGTGCGCCGAGTTCGCCAAGCAAATGGGGAGCGTCAGTGCACAGTGCGCGGGCGCCATCACATCCTGTTTCTTCTCCGCCGGTGAGCAACAAGCGAACGCCCGGGCCGCGCTGAATGGCGGCACGGCTGCGCTGGCAGGCCACGATGAAGGCGGCAATGCCGGCCTTCATGTCGCTGGCTCCGCGCCCGTACAGCAGACCATCGACAATCTCGCCGGCAAACGGTGAGTGCTTCCAGGTGGCATTGCCCAACGGTACGGTATCCAAGTGGCCAGTGAACCCCAGGGGTTTGCCAGGGCCTTCACCGTCAAGCCAGGCCACCAGATTGAAACGGCGCTCACCGAAGCGCTGCAACTCGCAGCGATACCCGTGGCGGATCAGCTGTTCGGCGAGAAAGGCTGCACAGGCCTCTTCATCGCCCGGTGGGTTGAGAGTCTGGAACGCCAGCAGGGCGCGGGTCAGGGCAATCGCGTCATCGAGCATCGGGGCCTCCGGTCAGGTGCGGCGAGTCAGCCAGTCGAGGCTGTTGATCCAGAAGCGGCGATAGCCGTCCCAGTTGAGAAAGGCTTCCGGCAGCCAGTGCTCGGAGAGGTCGCTGGTCCAGGCCAGCGTGCGCCCGGCACCGACTTCGCGCGCGGCGAGCAGCGGGTGATCAGAGCCCCCGACGGTGGCCAGCAATCGGGCTTCCGGGTGCAGCTCCACTTCGTTGTAACCAAGCAGGTACGGCCATTCGCCGCCCAGGCCTTGCAGTATGGGGTGCTCGGTCTTGAGCTGCGGCAGGAAGCCTTCCGGCACTTCGATGCGGTCGTCATACGGCAGACAACGCACGGGCAAGACGTCTTCCACAGGGGTGCCACGGTAGCGCGCGCCGCCGTTGATACCTTGGAAACTGAAATAGCCGCCGACCATCATCAATGCGCCGCCCTGCAATACATACTCGCGCAGGGCCTTCAGGCGGTTGGGTGTGCGTTGGCCGCGCAGCCATGTGTCGGGGTGCAGCAGCAAAGTATTGGCACCGATGTCGGAGAGGATCACCGCTTGATACTGGCTCAGGGCTTCGATCGTGGCCGGGAAGTCGGTCTGGGCCTGATCGGCGCACATCTGAGTGATCTGGTAATCGCTGTCGGTCATGGCCGCGAGCAGGCGTCGGGCACCGTTGTGCGCCGTGACGCTATCGAACTGATCGAAGCCTTTGATGTGGGTTGACGTGCTGACCCATGATTCGCCAGCCAGCAATACGGACTGTTTCATGACGTTGCATTCCTCTGCGATGAAAAAGGAGCCTGGAAGCCGCGCTGGAAGACCCGGCGCGGGTTGTCGATCAAAAGGTTTTCGAGTTGTTCACCGGTAACGCCATGACGGCGCAGGCGCGGGACAAAGTGTTTCAGCAGGTAGCCATAACCATGACCGCCGTAGCGGGTCAGCATGGTTTTCAGAAAGACGTCCTGAGACAACAGCACCTGCGAGCCGAAGCCGTGCTCGATCAGGGCGACGATGGCCCGCGCGTTTTCTTCATCGCCGGGCGACTGCGCGTGCTCGTCGGCGAAGTAGTAACCCATGCCGATCATGTCGTATTCCAGAAACGCTCCGCGTGCCGCCAGTGCGTGCTGGTAGGCGGGGTCACTGTGGCTGGGGTTCATGTGGCACAGCACCGTGTGGCGCAGGTCGGCACCTTCCGCTTCAACAATGTCCAGCACCCGGTGGCCGAGGCGTTCCCAGCCCGGCAGATGCACCGAAAGCGGTACGCCGGTCGCGGCACTTGCACGGGCTGCGGCACGCAGTGATTTCTCTTCGTCAGCCGTGAATGCGGCAGAAACGCCAATCTCGCCGATCAGCCCGGCAATCACCTCCGGCTTTTCCTCGCCACCGCCCACGTCATGAATGATCTGCTCCGCCAGTTGTTCCACCGAGCGTTCGCGCACGTAATGCGGGTGCGAGGGCTCCAGATAAAAACCGGCACCCATGATGATGTTCAGGCCGGTCAGGCGGGCGATGCGTTGCAGCGCTTGCGGGTCGCGACCGATGCCCAGATTGGTTGGATCGACTACCGTTTCACCGCCCAGGGCGCGGTATTTCAGCAGTTCCTCGCAAGCCAGGTCGACATCGAACAATTGGCAGTTGTCACGGCTGACCAATGGGTTCATGTACAGCTCGCCCAGTAGTTCCATGCTGACCGGACGCTCGGCCAGATGGCGCTCGCCGCAGCAACTGGGCGGTACCCATTTGCCTGAGGCATCGAGCAGGATATGTTCGTGCATCAAGGTCACGCCCAGACGCTCGACGGGCACAGGCCCCAGCACACTCATGGCATGACCGCTGTCGACGCCGACGGGCAGGGGCGAGGAATGACGGAACAGGCTCATGCTCCAGCCCTCCCGAGTGGACGGCCAGTGCGCAGAATGCGCGTGTTAAGCCAGATTGCCAGCAGCACGATCAGGCCGGTGGCAATTTGCGTGTAGAACGGTGAAATGTGGGCCAGAATCAGCCCGTTCTTGATCGCAGCCATGGTCAGAACTCCCAGCAGCGTGCCGACGATCGTGCCGAAACCACCAAACAGACTGGTGCTGCCAAGCACCACGGCGGCGATCACTTCCAGTTCAAAGCCTTCACCCTGATTCGAAGAGCCGCTGCCTAAACGCGCCGTGACAATCATGCCCGCCAGCGCCGCTGCCATACCGCTGAGCATGTACACCCGCAGCAATACACCCCTGTGGTTGACCCCAGCGCGGCGTACACTTTCGGCGTTGGCACCAATACCGGTGAGGTAGCGTCCGAAACGCATTTTGCCGAGCATCAACGCCCCGCCGAGCGCCGCCAGCAGGGCCAGCCAGGCGGCCAGCGGCACACCCAGAAACCAGCCGCGCCCGAGGCTCAGAAACACGGTCTCTTCACGTGGTACGGGAATTGAGTAGCCTTGCGTCAACAGCATTGCCAGGCCGCGAATGATGGTCAGGGTAGCGAGGGTGACGATAAACGCCGGGATGCCCGCGTAGGCTATGAAATAGCCGTTCAACGCGCCGATCATCGCCCCCACACCGAGCCCGCCGACGAGTACCAGCGGCCATGGCAGGTGCCAGGCATTGAGCGCCATGGCGGCCAGCGCCCCGACCAGGGCCAGCGTCGAGCCCACGGACAGGTCAATGCCGCCGGTGGTGACGACAAGCGTCATTGCCACGGCGACGATCAGCAACGGGGCGTTCTGGCGAATGACATTAAGCAGGTTTGCACTGCTCAGGAAGTTGTCAGTCACCAGCGTGAATAGCACCAGGCACAGGGCGAAAAACAGGCCGATGCTGACCACGCCGGGGAAATCGTGCAGCACGCGCTTGAGCCGCGATTGCGGCAGGATACGTTGGCGTGTCAGGTCGAGAGTGTTCATGAAGTCGTGTCCTCTCAGGCACAAGCGGAGCGGGCAGTGAATTTGTGCCCGACGATAAGTTCGACGACCTCGTTGAGGTCGGTGTCGGCGATCCTTCGCTCGGCCAGGTTGGCCCCGTCATACATCACCATGATCCGGTCGCAGACGAGGAACAGGTCCTGCAACCTGTGGGTGATCAGAATCACGCTGACGCCTTTGCGGCTTATGGTGCGAATCAGCTCCAGCACTGCCTCGACTTCGGCTACCGCAAGCGCCGCGGTGGGTTCGTCCATGATCAGAACCTTGGGGCCGAAGGCAGCCGCGCGGGCAATCGCAACGGCCTGGCGCTGGCCGCCTGAAAGATGGCGAACCTGCGCACGGGTATCAGGGATGGTGATGCCCAGCGCTTCAAGGATCTGCCGGGCTTCCTGATGCATGCGCGTCTCATCGAGCAACGGCACACCGAACACCCGGCGCATCGGCTCACGGCCCATGAACAGGTTGCCGGCCACGTCGACTGTGTCGCACAGCGACAGGTCCTGATAAACCATCTGGATATGACAGCGTTGAGCATCTGCCGGGCCGCTGAAGCTGACTTCTTCGCCGTCGATGGCGATACGTCCACTGGTAGGCAGCACTGCACCCGAGAGGATCTTGGTCAGCGTGGATTTGCCTGCGCCGTTGTCGCCCACCAGCCCCAGCACTTCACCGGGCTGCAGCAGCAGGTCAACACCGCGCAACGACGCTATCGAGCCATAGTGTTTGGTGATCGCGCTCATCTGTACCCGAGGCACTTCGCCAGGCGTTTGCATACTGAGCCCTCTTATTTGAACTCGGCGCGATAAGCGGCCAGGTTGGCTTTGGTCACCAGCGTGACGGGAATACTCTGTTCGCGTGTCACCGACTTTCCGGACAGCAGCGCCAGAGCCGAATCCACTGCCGTCTTGCCCATGGCCTGAGTGTTCTGTTGCACCACCACGGCAACCGAGCCGTCATCAAGCCCTTGCACCGCTTGAGAAGACAGGTCCCAACCGAAAATTTTCACCCGCTCGCCTGTACCCTGCGACATGCTGGCTGCTACCGAGCCAATCAGGGCGGGTTCGCCGGTGGCATAAATGATCTGCAATTCAGGGTTGGCGGTCAGCAGGTTTTCCGCCGCAGCCTGGGCGGTGTCCTGTACGTTGTTGCCGTCTACGGTATTGACGATCTTCGCCTGGCTGGCGGTCTTTGCCAGGCCCTCGCGGAAACCGTCCAGACGCAGATTCTGCACATAGGAGCCCAAGGCACCGACCACGCCGATGCTGGCCTTGCCCGCGAGTTCGCGATTGATGTATTCGCCGGTGTACTGGCCGATCTGACGGGCTGCTTCGCGGTTGTCGACACCGACCTGTACGGAGTTGTCACCATCAATTACCGCATCTATCGCCACCACGGGGATACCGGCTTGCGCTGCGGCGCTGACCGCAGGCTTGATGCCATTCACGTCGATGGCGCAGACCAGAATGGCGTCGACCTTGTCCTGAATATAGGCCTCGATGGCGTCGTTCTGGGCTGACGGATTGTCGTTGGCGTTGAACACCACCAGCTCTGCTCCGGCAGCTTTCGCCGCAGCCTGTGCGCCCTGGGTAATCTGGGTGAAATACAGCGCCTGCTGGTTGACCTGTACCAGAGCCAGACGTTTGCCGGTCTGGGCCTGAATGATGGGTGACAACGCCAAGGCCAGAACAGCGCCGAGGGTCAGGGTGAAACGCTTGCTGAAACGCAGCATTGCCATCCTCCTTGTCCGATTGCCGGGGCGGCAAATCAGATCGGTAAACCGGTTTACCAATTGTCTCAAAAAAAAGACAAGTTGGAGTTTGTCTTCGGGTTTGAACAAGGGTGAAAGCAGATTTTATGCCATTTGCCAGAACGCACGTACCTACGACCTTCCAGCCCTGATGCGCGCTGGTTTCTGATTAATACCGCCTTTTCAATGCATCGTTACCCTGCACCGATTTAACGCGCGGTGTTACCCGATGCCCCGCAATCAGTCACTGCGTCTTGCTACCGTTCCCCGGCAGACCAGCTCTACGGGTACTCGCAGCACATCCTGCGCACATTCGCCGCCGGTCATTCTTTGCAGCAGTTGCGCCACTCCGCGCCGACCAAGTTCCCGCGAGGATTGGCGGATAGTGCACAGCGGCGGGGTCAACAGGCTGGCGTAAACGGCATCGTCGAAGCCTACCAGTGACATTGCGCCGGGCACACTGATATTGCGCTCCCGGAGAACGTCGAGCACGCCCAGCGCGATGAAGTCACTGGCGGCGAAAATCGCCTCAGGGGGGCGGGGCAGGTCAAGCAATTGTGCGGCTGCAAGGCGCCCGTATTCACGACTGTAATCACCAAAACACACGTATTCGGGCATTTCTGCAATGTTGGCCAGGGCGAGTGCTTCACGGTAGCCGGCATAGCGCTCGCGTGCGCTCATCAAGGCTGACGGCCCGGACACATGGGCGATACGCCGAAGACCATGGCGGATGAGGTAGTCAGTGGCCAGGCGACCGCCTTGATGGTTATCTGCAAACACCTTGGGCTGGGTGGTGCCGGGAACATCTTCGTCCAGCAGAATGATATTGCGGTAGCTCGCCAATTGACGGGCCAGAGTGCCATCATCCGGGCGATTGCTGACCAGCAGCAACCCGTCGACGTTACGTGAGTCCAGCCAGCGAACAAAAGTGCTTTCGCGTTCAAGCAGGTTGCGGGTTACGCACAGCACCAGGTTGTAACCATGTGCGGATGCCTCTTCCTCGGCCGCGTCTGCCAGCTCGGCAAAAAACGGGTTGGCGATGTCCGGCAGCACCAGGCCGATGGTCTCACTGCCGCCTTTGCTCAGGCGCCGGGCCAGACTGTTGCCCCGGTAGTCCAGCGCCTTGATCGCCGTGTCGATACGTTGCGCCGTTTCCGGCGGCAGGCTGATGCTCTGGTTCAGATAGCGCGACACCGCAGCCTTGGAAAGGCCTGCATGGTTGGCGACATCCTGAAGCGTTACGGGTCTGGTCATAGCGATCGGCTTTGATGCCTGAAGAACGAAGCATTGAAGTGAGGTGCCGGTATCTTCTCATGCGTGCTCGAACACCCCGACGATTTTCTCTGCGGGTGGCGTCGAAAAAATCCGTATGGACGCCTTGAAAGCAGCTGGCACCGATGTGCTGCCATGGATGGATCAGTTCGAGAACGGCAAGATCAAACACGATGTCGGTTTCTCGATAGGTGATCAATTGTCCTGATCCTGTTTCATGGAACCTGTTTTGCCTGTCGACCACTCAGCGGGCAGCTATCTGCGAGGTCCTCAACGACCAGTGCAGAGCGGCGAGTTGGAGAGGTTGAGCAGATGCTGCGGCATCGGCGCAACCCATTGTTTTCATGACCGATAAGTAGCAGGTATAAAAGCTATGCCTATCAACAGACCCGCATTCAATTTAAAACTCAATACGGCAATTGCCCAGCCGACTGTGAAGAAAGATGCAGGTGCAGAATTGCGCCGTTTGAATCAGCGCGAAGTGCGTGCCAACACACAGACACGTTTCGCCGTTAATCACCGTGCCCCCACTTATGAAGTCGCGCAAAGCGCGCTGGGTGAAAATCACGGTGGCTGGACTGCCGCCAATCATTTCAAGATGACGGGGTCTGAGGTCTTCATCCATATGGATCGCCTGGAGCCGAACTGCAAGGGGGAGTTTGCCGGAGACAAGATCCACCTCAGCGTGGCGCCTGAGGATGTACCGGACGCATTCAATGCGATAGGCAAAATACTGCAGGCGAGCGACAGCCCGGTGGACTCGTGGAAAGTGACTGACATGAAATGCCTGCAGGCAGAGATGCCGGCGGCAAAGCAGCGCGTGGCGCTGGGCGCTCAGTTCACGATCTACGCCAAGCCTGACCGTGCAGATAACACCTACAGCCCAGAGTACATGGGCAAAATGAGGGGGATGATCAGCAGTATCGAACAGGAGTTGAGCGCCGCCGGTGTGAGGCAGAGCAGCCATCGCCCGGACTCCGATGTCTCCCCTGGGCACTGGAGCTATGCGTCTTATCGCAATGAGCATAAAAGCAACAGATCAGGGACTTCCAATCAGCACAAAAACCTGGAGGCAGAGCCTTTTTTCCAGTTGGTCTCATTCTCTGACGGGGCTTCAGGGTCATCCAGGTCCAGCGCTGACCATCAGGCCTTGCTGCCACCGCCGTGGGCCCGGTAAGGCTGTTCTTCTGAGCACGGCCGTGCGACCGGGGTTTCTATTGTGAAACGTGGGTGTCGAAAGAAACGCTGGTTGCACGGCGACAGCTCCGGGTTCATCGGTGCAATATCGCCTGATGAATTTCCTGCAGTGGCATGATCCTCTGCGCAGCGTTCAGTTTGATGGCTTCCTTGGGCATGCCGAACACTACGCAACTGGCTTCATCCTGAGCCACTGTCGAGCTGCCGGCATCAAGCATCTCCTTTAATCCGCGTGCGCCGTCGTCGCCCATCCCGGTCATGATGATGCCCGTGGCATTCTTGCCGGCGAATTTGGCGACCGAACGAAACAGCACGTCCACTGAAGGGCGGTGGCGGTTGACCAGTGGGCCGTCGATGACCTGAACGTGGTAATAGGCGCCGCTGCGAGTGACCATCATGTGTTTGCCGCCGGGTGCGATCAGGGCCAGGCCAGGCAGGATGCGGTCGTTGTTTCTGGCTTCGCGTACCTCGATCTGCGACAAGCCGTTGAGGCGTTCAGCGAACGAGGCGGTGAATTTTTCCGGCATGTGCTGGACGATGACCATGCCCGGACAGACTCTGGGCAGGGCAGTCAGCACCGCTTCCAGTGCCTGGGTGCCGCCGGTCGAGGTGCCGATGGCCACAATGCGCTCGGTGGTCTGCGCCATGGCGTGACCGTTGGCTGCGGGCAAAATGGCGTCGGCGGTGAGTTTGCTTGCCGGGGCCAAAACGGGCGGAGCCGTGCGCTTGCCAAGGTTTTTGACGTTGGAGTTCGCCGCTGCGCGGACTGCCGCGACCAGCTCGGCGGCTGAGTCAATGAGGAAGTTCTTCAGGCCGGTGGTAGGTTTGGTGATGATTTCCACCGCTCCGGCAGACAGCGCCTGCAACGAGGTTTCTGCGCCTTTCTGGGTCAGCGACGAGCAGATCACTACCGGCGTCGGCCGTTCGCTCATGATCTTCTTGAGAAAGGTGATGCCGTCCATGCGTGGCATTTCCACGTCCAGCACGATGACGTCCGGCCATTCCTGAGCCAGCTTGGCCATGGCGAATATCGGGTCTGACGCCGCGCCCATGACATGAATATCGGGGGTGTCGTTGAGAATGGCCACGAGTACCTGGCGAACGACGGCCGAATCATCGACCAGCAATACGCTGATTTTTTTGTTTGGCATCTTTTTCGATTGCTTCCATTGGTTGGTGCCTGACCCATACGTTTCCGTTCCACAGGTCGAAGATGATGTTGCGATGACCGGTGCTGCCCATGTCCTGAGCCGTCAGTTTCAGGTGATGTCGGTTGGCCAGCGTCAGCGCCGCATTGATGTTGCGATCTGCGACGTTGTGCATCTGCTGGTCGTGGCGCTGAGCGGGAAACATCTCGCCGCCGCCGAACAGCTTGACCTGATACTCCTCCGGAAGCGTACCGCTGGCCAGCGCATGGATAATAAGCATCTCCAGCGCTTCATCAGCGTATTTGCCGTCCAGTGGCTGACCCTTGCGAATACGCCCTGGCAGCATGAAGTGGCACATACCACCAATACGCCGCCACGGGTGCCAGAACGTGATTGCTACGCACGAGCCCAACAGTGTGCGCAGGCGCGCAGGCCGGGTCTCGAAGACCACTTCGCCGGGAGCCAGGACTATTTCGGCCACGCCGACGGGCTTGATCATGGCTTGCGGTATATCGAAGGGGAGACGAGTTTCAGCGTGTCGTTTATGCCGTTGAGGCTCTCCGAATGGCTGATGATGAAATAACCCCCTGACTTGAGACGCGGCAGCAATCGCGCAACGACTTTACTCTTGGTTTCCTGATCGAAATAAATCATTACGTTGCGCAGAAAGATCACGTCGAATTCCCCCAGATCGGGCAGAGTGTCATTGAGGTTGACCTGCACGAAGCTGACCCGGCTGCGCAACGACTTGTCGATCAGAAAGGTGCCTTCCTGACGGCCAATGCCCTTCAGGCAATATTTGAACAACAATGGTTGCGGCAGGGTTTCGGTGCGCTCCATGGGATAGTGCCCGCTGCGCGCCTTGCTCAGCACGCGAGTGCTGATGTCCGAGCCGACCACTTCCCAGGGGGTGGTGCCCAGATGTTCCGCCAGCGTCATTGCCAGGCTGTAAGGCTCTTCGCCAGATGAACTGGCGGCGCTCCAGACCCTGAATACCTTGCCCGGCGTCACCTTGGTCAGCACCTGCTGGCGCAGAAAATCAAAATGCTTGGGCTCGCGAAAGAAGTACGTTTCGTTGGTGGTCAGCAGGTCGAGCGCCACTTGCAGCTCGCCATTGCGCTGGTCGCCCATGATCAGCTTGAAATACTCGCCATAGTTGTCCAGTTGGTAGTGCTTGAGGCGCTTGAACAGACGGCCAGCCACCAGTGCTTTCTTGGCCAGCGTCAGTTTGATGCCCGCAGCGTTGTACAGCCAGGCCTGGAATTGGCCGAACTCGCGATCGGTGAGCGACGCTGTATCAGGCATGTGCAGGCCTCACGTCGCGTCAGCGTCGGAAGGCAGCGACTGGCTTGCTTCGGCGAGGCTGGACATCTCATCGATAGACAACACGCGATCGACCTCAAGGACGATGACGAACTTGCCGTCGACCTTGGCCATGCCGCTGATGAAGTCGGCACGAATGCGCGCACCGAAGTTCGGTGGCGGTTCGATCTGCGAGGCCGGTATTTCCAGCACCGCCGAGACGTTATCGACTAGCAGGCCGATGTCCTGCGGCTGGCCGTCCTCGCTGCTGGCCTCGATGATGATCACGCACGAGCGCCGGGTGATGTCCGAGTTTTGTCGCCCGAAGCGCGCCGATAGATCAACCACGGGCACTACGGCACCGCGCAGGTTGATCACCCCGCGCACGAAGGCGGGCATCATCGGCACCACCGTCAGGCTGCCGTATTCGATGATTTCCTTGATGCCCAGAATGCCGATGGCGAACATCTCGCCACCGAGCATGAATGTCAGGTACTGCGCCTCTTCCTCGACCGCCGTGGCGGTCTGTCGAGTCGTGACCAATGAGCCCATGTCGTTCTCCCTGTGAATCGCTATCGAGGCCGGCAATCAGCAGCCAGTCATCAGAAACGAGTGAATTCCGATTCGTCCGGGGCACCCGCCATGCTTTGCGCAAACGCCTTGCGCGGAGCCTGTTGTGGTGGGCGCGGGGGCTGGCGGTTCGGGCTGCTGCGGCTGTCGACAGGGCTGCCTTGTGCGACATTCCTTGGCGATGCATCGAGGGTGAAGAAGCTCATGGCCTGTTGCAGCTGTTCGGCCTGACTGCTCATCTCTTCAGCGGTGGCGGCCAGTTCTTCGCTGCTTGACGCGTTCTGTTGGGTGACCTGATTGAGCTGGGTCATGGCGGTGTTGATTTGCGCCACACCGGCAGCCTGCTCCTCTGACGCCGCGCTGATTTCCTGCACAAGATCTGAAGTCTTGTTGATCGAAGGCACCATTTCGTCCAGCAGCTTGCCAGCCTTCTCGGCCATTTCCACACTGCTTGACGACAGCTCGCCAATCTCCTGAGCCGCGACCTGGCTGCGTTCAGCCAGCTTGCGCACCTCGGCGGCCACTACCGCGAAGCCCTTGCCATGTTCGCCCGCACGGGCTGCTTCGATGGCCGCGTTGAGGGCGAGCAGATTGGTCTGGTAAGCGATGTCGTCGATGATGCTGATGCGTTGCGCGATTTTCTTCATCGCCACGACAGTCTGCTGCACCGATTCGCCGCCGTCGGTCGCTTCCTTGGCAGCCTTGCTGGCCATGCCATCGGTGACTTTGGCGTTCTCGGTGTTCTGGTTGATGCTGGCGCTCATCTGCTCCACCGACGCGCTTGTCTCTTCGACGCTGGCCGCCTGTTCGCTGGTGGCCTGGCTCATTGACTGCGCGGTGGCGCTGACTTCTTCCGAAGCGCTGGCCAGATTGTCGGCGGCATTACGCACTTCGCCGATAATGTGTGACAGCTTGCCGACCATGTTGCGCATGGCGTTCAGCACCATGCCGGTTTCGTCCTTGGAACCGTGCCCGATGTGGGCGTTCAGATTGCCTTCGGCCAGTTGCTCGGCGGCAGTCGCTGCCTCTTTCAATGGGCGGGAAATAACCCGTGCAATGAACAGCGCCAGACCCAGGCCGACCAGCAAGGCTGCAACCAGCACGGCAATGATCGAGATGCGCGCGCTTTCGTACAGGCTCGTGCCTTTGTCGCCAGCGGCAGTTGCCCCGGCGTCATTGAGCTCGACCATCTTTTGCAATTGGTTGGTGACTTCATCGAAGTGCAGTTTGGACTCGCCGCGCAGCAAGGCACGCGCTTCGGCCTCCTGGCCCTGCCGGGAGAGAGCGAAGAGATTGTCGCTGACTTTCAGATAGTTGGACCAGGAGGCACTCACGGCACTGAACATCTGACGGTCCTGATCGCTGACGATCAACTTGTCGTAAGTGGCAAGCCGCGTTTCAAACTGTTGGCGCGATTCTGCTGCCTCAAGCTCCATCTGCGTCTTTTCCTGGGCAGAGTCGGCAGCAATGTGGCGGTTTTCCTTCAGCCGGAAGTTGGCGGCATAAAAGCGCATGCCCGACGCCGCGCGTATGGACGGCATCCAGTTTTCCTTGATTTCCTGGGCGGCCTGATTGACCTGGCCCAACTGGATAATGGCAAAGACTCCCATGGCCGCGGTCAACGCCAGAACCACCAGGAACGAGGTAATCAGCTTGGTGGAAATCTTCAGATCGTAAAACCATTTCATTGAAGTAACTCCTTGGGAATTGCGAATCCGTCAGCGAGAAGTGGGCAACAGGGCTTGAGGTGCCTGGGTCGAGCGGGCTTCCATTTGGACGATCTGGTTGAGCAAGGCCGGTATGTCGAGAATCAACGCCACCGCACCGCTGCCCAGAATCGTCGAGCCGCTGATGCCGCGCAGTGCGCCGAACAGCTTGCCCAGCGGTTTGATAACGGTCTGGAACTCGCCGAGCAGCTCATCTACCACCAACCCGGCCTTGTGTTCGGCGTAGCGCACCACCACCACGTTCTGGCGCCGTGCAGCCGGGCCTTCATGATTGAAGTGATCACGCAGGTAGACCAGCGGCAACACTTCACCACGCAGATCGAGGTAGCCGCTGTCGCGGGTCAGGTGACGATTCTGTTCGTCCAGCTCGATGCACTCCTGAACCATGTCCAGTGGGATGACGTAAGTCGACTGATCGATACCGACCAGAAAACCGTTGATGATCGCCAGCGTCAGCGGCAGGCGGATGCGTACGAGGGTGCCCTGACCGGGCTGGCTGTCCAGGTCCACAGCGCCGCGCAGCAAGGTGATATTGCGTTTCACCACATCCATGCCGACACCACGCCCTGACAGGTTGGTGACGGCTTCGGCGGTAGAAAAACCGGGCTCGAAGATCAGGTTGTAGATCTCCTGATCGGTGAGGCTCGCACCCGCTGCCACCAGCCCGCGCTGCTGGGCCTTGTCGAGGATCCGCTCGCGGTTGAGCCCCGCACCGTCGTCGGCAATTTCAATGACGATGCTGCCGGAGTCGTGGTACGCATTAAGGCTCAAATGACCTTTTGCCGGTTTGCCTGCCGCGCGACGCGCTTCGGCGCTTTCGATGCCGTGGTCCATGGAATTGCGCAGCAGGTGCATGAGCGGGTCGCCGATCTTTTCTACGACGGTCTTGTCCAGTTCGGTTTCCGCACCGTTGATAATCAGATCGATGTCCTTGCCCAGCTCCTGGCTGACATCGCGCACTACGCGGCGGAAACGATTGAAGGTGTCGCCGATGGGGATCATGCGCAGATGTAGCGCGCCATCCAGAATTTGCTCGACCAGCCCTGACACGGTCGAGCTGGCTTCCTGAAGCGGGTCGTTGTCGCACGAACGGGCGAGCAGGCTGGCCCCGGCGCTGGCAATGACCAGTTCGCCGACCAGATTGATCAGCTCATCAAGCTTGTCGGCATTGACGCGAACATAACGGCCGTCCTTGTTTTTCTGCTCGCTGGCCGAAGAAGGTCGTTCTACAGCTGTTGCCGCCGCAGGCGCACGCGGCACGGCACGCTGGTCGCCCAGCAGTTCGCCGCTGGCAACCGCAGGGCTGTGTTCAGCCTGCGAGACCAGTTCGGTGCCGGTAGGCTCGACGTGGTCTGGCGTCTCGTTCACCGGGGTGATTTCAACAGCGCAGTCTTCCCGCACGAAGTCGAACACTTCGTTGATCGCGGCATGCCCGGCAGACGAGCGAAAATCGATCTCGAAGCCCAGGTGGCAGGATTCCGGGTCCCACGCTTCCAACGCCGGGATGCTGTCGGTGACGGTGGTGACCTGAACCATTTGCCCCAGAGTATTGAGGTAACGCAGGAACGACAGCGGGTCCATGCCGTTGCGAAACACATCCACGCCAAAGCGCAGTGAAATATGCCATAGCACTTCGGCAGGCTGTTCAGCGATCACGCTCGGCGCTCGCGCCTCGTCAGCAGGCTGGGCATTGCCCGGTGCCTGATAGACCTGTAACGCCTGACGCAGTGCTGCTTCGCGTTCCAGGGCGGGCGGCTGCAATGGCTCGCCACGGCTGGCCACCACATCGATCAACTCAAGCATGTGATCGCCGGACTTCAGCAACACCGCGATCAGCCCGGCGTCCACCGAAACGCTGCCTTCACGCAGGCGGTCGAGCACGTCTTCAACGATGTGGGTAAAGCTGACGATAGGCGTCAGCCCGAACAGCCCGGCCGAACCCTTGATGGTGTGCGCTGCGCGGAACACTGCGCCAATCGCGTCCTGATCGCCGGGTTCGCTTTCGAGTTGCAGGAGGGACTCCTCCATGGCCTGCAAAAGCTCACGCGCTTCAACAATGAACGTTTGCTGTGCCTGATCGAGGTTAATACTCACGATGGCTTCCTTGGTCGATCACTCGGCAATAATGCAAATGGACGCGCTAAAGCACGACACCGGGATTACATAACTCGAAGGTTTCGGTGACTGCCTTGCTTTGCCCGGTCATGTGCAGCGAGGTCCCGGTCTTGCCGGCTTCGCGCTGGATGACTGCCAGCAATTGCAGGCCGGCACCGTCCATCTCGGTAACTTGTGACAAGTCGACTTCCACTCGCGCCGCACCAGTGATCTGCGGCAGCAAACGGGCGGCGAGTTCGGTCACGGTGTAGATCGTCAGCTCGCCGTCGATCTGCACGCGGGTGGTGTCGCCCTGATTGTCGTTTGGGGTCGGCATGCTGGCCTCCATGGCCCTTGGTCTCAGGGCAGGATCAGCTTGGAAACCGCTGCGAGCATTTGCGCTGGCTGGAACGGTTTGACGACCCACGCCTTTGCGCCTGCCGCCTGACCTTCTGCCTTTTTCGATTCCTGAGACTCGGTGGTCAGCATGATGATCGGCGTGAACTTGTAACTGGCCAGCTTCTTCACTTCCTTGACGAACGTGATGCCATCCATGTTCGGCATGTTCACGTCGCTGATGATCAAGTGCACTTTCTGCCCGGTCAGCTTGCCCAGTGCATCTTTGCCATCGCAAGCCTCGATAACGTCGTATCCGGCACTTTTCAGCGCGATGCCGACAACCTGCCGGACACTGCTTGAATCGTCGACCACCAATACACTCTTAGCCATGATCTACTCCTAGAAAAACGTAATTTCCTGCGAATCCCGCTGTGCTGCCGATTCGCCGCGGTGAGTGCGGCGTTGCTCGTCGGTTGCGTAGGTGGACTCCATGCGCGCCAGCCATTGCCGGGCGTCGATGGCGACGGCCTCATCGGGAGACTGGCTGGCTTGCAACAGATGCGCGTGCAAAGAGTCGATGTTGTCGCGTACATGAGCGAGAATCTGGCTAACCCGGTCCTGAAACTGCAGGTTTACAAGGACTTCGGTCATTTCGTCGCGAATACCGTAGCTCTCCTGCTTGAGCAGGTCGGCGGATTCGGTCAGGCGACCGGTAATGCTCTGGAAGCGCTCCAGGACGTTCTGGATGCTTTGCTCGGAAGCTGCCACCGAATGGCTGTCCTGATCGGCACCGCTGGAGGCGGCCTGCACCAGTTGCGTGATGGCGTTGTTGATGATGTCGACCTTGGCCGACATCTGCTGACCGGTTTCGCTGGACTTGCTCGACAGGCTGCGCACCGCGTCGGCTACCACGGCAAAACCACGGCCGGCTTCGCCTGCGCGGGCCGCTTCAATCGCGGCATTAAGGGCCAGCAGGTTGGTCTGCGCAGCAATCGCTGCGACGTCCGCGGCCATGGTGCGCAACTCGCCTGTGTAGGCGGTCAGGCTGCGAACCTGAGAGAGCGTCTGGTCGCGGCTAGCCTGGGTGGCTTTAAGTGAGTCAATCACCTGGCTCAGCTCGCTGTCACTCTGGGACAGGACCTTCAGAGCGCCATCGGCATTCTGACCGTCCAGCTCACCGGCAGCGTGTTGCGAGGCCTGTACGGTTTCCTGCAAGCGTTTGGAAATTCCCATGAAGCGGCTGCTCAGCTCGACAATGGCGGTTTCGGTTTGCTGGCGCGAGCTTTCGACCTGTTTGGCCCAGATCGGCATGGCACCGAGAAAGACTTCATTGAGCTGTGCATGGGAGGCCATGGCGCTGGTTTGAGCGTTATGTGCCTGGTGATGGTCCAGCGCTTGAGCAACGGCCCGACCCACGTCGTTCTGCTGGGTGCGGGCAGCCAGTGCACAGGCACCGAGACCGATAGCCAGCAGTGCTGCGCAAGCGACCAGATTGGTCGTACTCGCCCCGGATTGCGTGAGGATCCAGGCAGCGGCAGGTATGACGGGAATCAGAGAAAACCAGACGAAACGTTGGCGGTTTTGCGCAGGAGTACTGCTGGAATGATTCGACATCATGGGTTCGATCCCTGAACAGTGCAGCGTTGTACACGACTCAATGGTTATCTGCACGGCGCAGACGAACTTGATACCTGTACGAGCGCCTTCCGTCCGATCGCTTCGCGCAGACCCCGGTCAGATTAAAAATAGCGGGTATTCAGGGCACTGCAAGTTGGCGCAGAGCGAGATTCACCCAAGAGCGGGCGCAGAGCGTCCAGAGCGGCATGACGATAGTGTTCTCCCCGCACGCCTCTCCGTTCCTCACGCTCCAGTGGACTGCCCCCCGAAAGTTGGACAGTTTTAGCGCGCCGCCTGAGCCCTGTATTTTACGGGGCTCAAGCCGTTTAGCTTCAGCTTGATGCGGTCATTGTTGTAGTAGCGGATGTACTCATCCAG
>NZ_JALHBH010000012.1:0-255 GCF_022836805.1 Pseudomonas sp. RGM 3321 | reverse complement strand
CCCCCCCCCCCCCCCCCCCCCCCCCCCCCCCCCCCCCCCCCCCCCCCCCCCCCCCCCCCCCCCCCCCCCCCCCCCCCCCCCCCCCCCCCCCCCCCCCCCCCCCCCCCCCCCCCCCCCCCCCCCCCCCCCCCCCCCCCCCCCCCCCCCCCCCCCCCCCCCCCCCCCCCCCCCCCCCCCCCCCCCCCCCCCCCCCCCCCCCCCCCCCCCCCCCCCCCCCCCCCCCCCCCCCCCCCCCCCCCCCCCCCCCCCCCCCCC
>NZ_JALHBH010000099.1:0-110678 GCF_022836805.1 Pseudomonas sp. RGM 3321 | reverse complement strand
TGGACGGGAGAAACACGCAACTGGAACCCGATAGGGACGGTGTATCTGAATCCTGAAAGGGAGCTGACTGTGGTGGTAAAGGTCGCGTAGCACGCGGTGGACGCGACAACTACCTTGAGAAACGCCGCTACAGGGGAACCAGGCCTCTGTCGGAGCGAACGTGTCCGCGAAGGCGTTGTTTTGAGCGCCAAATCTTCTGCGACTGTAAGGGTCCTTTTGCGGTAAGCGTCGGGCCAATACACATTGCCCGGTCTAGTCTAGATATGCCCAGCTATCGGCACCGTCGAAATGGCGCACGGGTGTTGTCCCTACTAACGCCTGATCGAAATTATTGAGATTCACCCCAACGCCAGCACCTGGCCCCGGAAGGATCGCTTCCCAGTGAGTGGCGCACCCACAATTACTGCAACGGATTGTCCTCAGGGTTTCCTGCCCCCAAACGTACGATGAGGTATTTTGAGGGTGTCCCTCGAACTTTACTGCACCAGCTTCATACTGAGCCCAAAGCGCCCCGAGTCTCCGGCAAATCGAGCAATTACATTTGATGGCATGAACTGGCAAATGCGGGATGAGCACGCGCACGTTTCCGCAATGACAGGAACCGTGTAGCGGTTCATTTTTAGCGTTGGCCTGCATGACGACTCCGTGGCCGACTTTATGCCAGGAAGGAGCCCGACTTATTTCAGCTGGGCATGATTTAGTGTCCATTCATGGGGCAGCAGGTAGCTTATCTCACTCGCCCGTTGGGTCGGCAGACGAACTCCCTAGCAACCACCTTTTACGTTACACGATTTAGGGTTTGGTCGCCGACGGCATGATACTTTTGATTCAGGATGATCCAAACCCAATTTTGCATCGTGCCAAAGAGGCTCGGGTTCAATCGATATCAAGTGTCGGTGTGCAGCAAGGTTTTTTTGATCCCGAGGCTGGCCGAGCACGCCGTTTTGTCCCAACAAAGACAGCCAGTCCGCGAACGCTTGGATACGGTCTGAATCTCGGACGTACGCAAAGCCCTGTCGGCTGCGGATAAGCCATGGAAACTTATCAGTAATTCCCTGGATAGCCGGCATGGGATTGTTCGCGCCGAAATACCAAAAGTGATCATTACCCTGGGCCAGATAAACTCGCCTTCCGGTGTCTTGCCGAAAGGAATCAACGCTGTTGTGCTCAGCCGATGGCAAACGCATCCACCGATCATCTTCGCGAAAGTACATGTTGTCGCCGTACTGCTGCTCGATGCTTCCATATGGATCAGGGTGCTTCTCGGGGAACTGGACGAAGTACTCCTCCATGCTGAGCACCTTTGTCAGTTTCATAGCGTACACAAGACGATTGCTCGTTGCTTTGGTCGTATGGCCGACAATCCAATCACCCACTGACAGGCGTGCATTCATGTGGTTGGGCGTACAAAGCGCCAGCGAACATGCGCCGAAGAAAGGATTGGGTGCTAGTCCAGAGTCATGCGTAAGTACATATTTAAGTAGTTTCACGGCAGACTCGCGTCGTGTTTTCGTATGCCAGGTTCGGTTTGTTCGTAGGCGTCTGGCAGATACACATTATCAGCAATATGATGACTGCCTACATCAGTTGCTGCTTAGCTGCATGACATGGGTAACATGGGGACTATCTGTTCGTATGAAACCACAGTGTAGATAAAATGCATCGCCCTCGAGCGTATCAGTAGAAAGGCGTACCCTCCGAAAGCGAAGAGCCGCATGTGTCAGCAGCGCTTTTACTAAAGCTTGACCAACATGCTGCCCTCTTGATGAAGCTGCGACGTATACCCGACGTAGCCTTGCCGTATTGGCCTCCGCATATGGATCAATGGACAAGCCCCCGACGCCTATCAGTTGCTGGTTCAAGCATGCCACCATAAGACACTCGCCGGGTGCATCGAAACGGTTCGTCCCCGAGTGCCACTCGTCAATCAACCGGGTGATAAACCTGAAGCCTTCCCCAATCGCCTCTTTTTCCAATGCCAGAATCTGCGGTGGCAAGTGCGTGGTCTGATGAATCTCGAATTGTTTCATTCATCGTCCTTGTTTTTTGAGGCGGGACTTATTGGTAATTGTACCTGGAGCATGTCTCACACAGATCAAGCTGGCATCCACTGATGCAGTTATTCAGCGATGAGACCTGCCGTTTCCTGGCGTAATCGCCAACGGTCTTCGTCGCTCATTTGCTTGGCGTGTCGCTCGACTCCGAACCCAGCGGAACCAGTCGCTCACGGCTATTGCTCAGGTGCGTCCACATCGCCGCACGCGCTGCATCCGGGTCCTTGCGGCGAATGGCGCTGAGCAGTGCTTCGTGTTCCAGGTTGGCCAGATAGCCTTGATGCGCGAGGTTATTGCCCGCCCGCTCGCTTGAGGCAATGCGGCTACGCGGAATGATCGCGCTGCCCAGGTGCTGCATGATTTCCATAAAATACGGATTACCAGTGGCTTCGGCGATAAGCATGTGAAAGCGTTTGTCGGCCTCCACACAACTGTCGTCATTGGCCAGCAGGTCCTGATAGTCATCCAGTGCCTGACGCATGGCCGCCAGTTGCTCATCGGTGCGACGCACAGCGGCCAGCGCGACGGCCTGGGTTTCCAGGCCAATACGCAGTTCGATGATATCGCGCACCCGTGAAACGGTTTCGACCTTCAGACGCAGGCCGGTCTGGTCACTGCGCTCCAGCACAAACGTACCGATGCCGTGGTGGGTCACCACCAGCCCTGACGCCTGCAACTTGGAAATGGCCTCGCGCACGACAGTGCGGCTGACGCCGTGCTCACGGACGATCTGGTTTTCGGAAGGCAGCTTCTGACCGGGTGCGATCTTGCCCAGCAAAATACGCTGGCTCAGTTCGGTGACCAGATCGGTGGCCAGGCTGTGCTGACGACGTTTGGGCGCTGCGCTGACAGGCTCTTGCATGGCGAATAAATCCTGACTTGTCTGGTTGGGCTGCCGAATCACGGTCATAACAGCGCGAATGTGAGGTTGAGTACGCAAAAAGGCCGGTGGCATCGGCCTGCGCAGTTGTCTTACTTGTATTACAAGCTATCTATCACTGTCAAAGCTCCTGATTTACCTCGAAGCGTTTTTTCAACAGCACAGCTTGAAAGAAACGACCCGTGAATAGGCCAGACCCGACTAATAAAAAAGGCTAATACCCAGTAATCAATGGGCAAAACCATTAAATTAATATCGTCATACTGACGATTCTTGCGCATGTACCCGCGTCCAGAAAAACCTTCCTAATCGTCGAATTCATCAGCATCAGGGGATTGCACAAGCCTATTTTACTTGTATGATGACCGACAATGCGAGGGACACACTTCGCACATACCCGCATAAAAACAACGAGTGGGAGATTCAACAGTGAGCACATCCAATTCCAGGATGGCCGACGGCACCGATTCGGTTCTGAGTTCAGCCGTATCGAAGGTCAAACGTCACGTCCTGCCGCTTTTCGTCATCATGTTCATCGTCAACTACATCGACCGGGTCAACATCGGCTTCGTGCGTTCGCACATGGAGCATGACCTGGGCATCGGCGCTGCAGCCTATGGCCTGGGTGCCGGACTGTTCTTCATCGGTTATGCCCTCTTCGAAGTCCCTTCCAACATCCTGCTGCAGAAGGTTGGCGCACGTATCTGGCTGACGCGGATCATGCTGACCTGGGGCATCGTTGCTGCCTGCATGGCCTTCATCCAGAACGAAACCCACTTCTACATTCTGCGCTTTCTGCTGGGCGTGGCCGAGGCAGGCTTCTTTCCGGGCGTGATCTACTACTTCACCCGCTGGTTGCCCGGGGTTGAGCGCGGCAAGGCAATTGCCATTTTCCTCAGCGGCTCGGCCATCGCTTCGCTGATTTCCGGACCACTGTCAGGCCTGCTGTTGCAGATCACCGGTTTCGGAATGAAAGGCTGGCAGTGGATGTATTTCATCGAGGGCATGTTCTCGGTGGGTCTGTGCTTCTTCGTCTGGTTCTGGCTGGACTCCAAACCGCACGACGCCAAGTGGCTGACCCGCGAAGAACAGGACGCGCTGGTCAGCGCCATCGATGCCGAACAGGCTGCCCGCGAAGCGGCGACGCCAGTCAAAGCCTCCATCGGCAAGTTGCTCAAGGACAGCCAGATCATTCTGTTCTGCGTGATCTACTTCTTCATTCAGTTGACCATCTACGCAGCGACCTTCTGGCTACCGAGCATCATCAGAAAAATGGGCAGCCTGACTGACTTTGAAGTCGGCATGTTCAACTCCATTCCATGGCTGCTGTCGATCATCGGAATGTACGCTTTCGCCACGCTGTCCGCCAAGTGGAAACGCCAGCAGGCGTGGGTCGCCATTGCGCTGCTGATTGCCGCTGCCGGGATGTTCATGTCCACCACTGGCAGCCCGATCTTCGCCTTCGTTGCCATCTGCTTTGCAGCACTGGGTTTCAAGTCGGCTTCGTCACTGTTCTGGCCCATTCCGCAAGCGTATCTGGATGCACGTATCGCTGCGGCGGTCATTGCGCTGATCAACTCGGTGGGCAACCTGGGTGGCTTCGTGGCACCGACCACTTTCGGTTTGCTGGAAGAGCACACCGGCTCGATCCAGGGCGGGCTGTATGGCCTGACGGTCACATCGATCATTGCCGCGATCATCGTCTTCGCTGCGCGCAATACGCCCAAGCCAGGGGCGACGCCGGTAGCCGCCATCCACACCCCGGCCACACATTGATGCACGTTCGAAGCGACGCCATTACAGGCCATATTTTTTACGGGATCAGTCATGAATATTCAACACGCTAACATCACCAGCAAGGCCCCTGTCATTACCGAAATGCAGGTAGTGCCGGTGGCTGGCCATGACGACATGCTGCTCAACCTCAGCGGCGCGCACGGCCCTTATTTCACCCGCAATATCGTGATACTCAAGGACAATGCCGGGCATGTCGGCGTCGGCGAAGTGCCGGGCGGCGAGCTGATTCGCCAGACGCTGGAAGACGCACGCTCGCTAGTGGTCGGCAGCAGCATCGGCACCTACCAGAAGATCCTCAATGAGGCACGCAAAGCCTTCGCCGATCGCGATTCGGGCGGCCGCGGCCTGCAGACCTTCGACCTGCGCATCGCCATTCACGCTGTCACCGCGCTGGAAGCCGCCCTGCTCGACCTGCTTGGTCAGCACCTGGACGTACCGGTTGCCGCATTGCTGGGCGAAGGTCAGCAACGTGATCAGGTCGAGATGCTCGGCTACCTGTTTTATGTCGGCGACCAGCGCGAAACCGACCTGGCCTACCGCAGCGAGCCCGACGCCGATAATGACTGGTTCCGCATTCGCCATGAAGAAGCGCTGACTCCGCAGGCGGTGGTCCGTCTGGCTGAAGCTGCGCACCAGCGTTACGGCTTTCAGGACTTCAAGCTCAAGGGCGGCGTACTCAGCGGTGACGCAGAGATCGAAGCCGTCACGGCGCTGGCTGAACGTTTTCCCGATGCGCGGATTACGCTTGACCCCAACGGAGCCTGGTCGCTCAAGGAAGCCATCCGCCTGTGCCGCGATCAGCATCACGTGCTGGCGTATGCCGAAGATCCGTGCGGCGCGGAAAACGGTTTTTCCGGTCGCGAAGTCATGGCCGAGTTCCGGCGCGCCACCGGCCTGAAGACTGCCACCAACATGATTGCCACCGACTGGCGGGAAATGGGCCATGCCATTCAGCTGCAATCGGTGGACATTCCACTGGCTGATCCGCACTTCTGGACCATGCAGGGTTCGGTACGGGTGGCGCAGATGTGCAATGAGTGGGGTCTGACCTGGGGCTCGCATTCCAACAACCATTTCGATATTTCATTGGCGATGTTCACCCATGTGGCCGCCGCGGCGCCGGGCAACATTACGGCGATTGATACCCACTGGATCTGGCAGGACGGCCAGCGCCTGACCAAGGCCCCGCTGCAAATTATCGGCGGCAAGGTCGATGTGCCGAAGCAGGCGGGGCTGGGCGTCGAGCTGGACATGGACCAGTTGGCCAAGGCTCACGAACTCTACAAAGGCATGGGTTTGGGCGCACGTAATGACGCAGTGGCCATGCAGTTCCTGATCCCGGACTGGAAATTCAACAACAAGCAGCCTTGCCTGGTGCGTTGAGCCTGCCCGAGCTTAAAAAACCACTCGCCGCCTGATAACAATCTGGCTGGCACACGGCGCGCAACCCCCTTGCGCGCCGTTTTTTTTCACATCAGGCTTGGCATGCAAACTCGGCATGCTACTGTCTCGTAACCTCCAGTAACGACTAGACCGCATGCGCCATCTTGCCCGCACCCGCCCTCGCCTGACCTTCGCAGCTCTGGTTGGCCTCACCGCCGGCATCGCCTGGGCCTGGCTGATCCCGCACGCAACACTCACGCAGAGCGTGCTGACCGGCTGGGACACAGGCGTGTGGCTGTATCTGATCCTTATTTTCGTTCGCACACTGCGCAGCAATGCCGACGATGTCCGCCGAGTCGCGATGATGGAAGACGAAAACGCGGGCGTCATTCTGGTAACGGTCTGCGTGGCGGCACTGGCCAGTCTGGCGGCGATCATCTTCGAAGTCGCGGGCAGCAAGGGCCTGTCCAGCGACGCCAAAATGCTCCATCACGCCTTCACCGGCCTGACCGTCATAGGTTCGTGGCTGATGATCGGGGTGATCTTCAGCCTGCATTACGCACGCATGTTCTATACCTGGAAAGGCAAGGAGCCCGCGCTGGCGTTTGTCGGCGGAGAAAAGCACCCCGACTACTGGGACTTTCTGTACTTTTCTTTCACCCTCAGCGTTGCGGTACAGACCTCAGACGTCGGGGTCGCGACCCGTGAAATGCGCAAGGTCGTGCTCGGCCAGTCGTTGATCTGCTTTGTGTTCAACACCGCGATTCTGGGCTTTTCGATTAATATCGCTGCCAGCCTGTTCAATTAGCGCTCGGATTCATAAAAACCCGTCAAGAGGCCTTCAGACAATGACCCAATTGAAAATCGCGGTGCTCGATGATTGGCAAAACGTCGCCAGCGATGTGGTGGACTGGTCGGTGCTCGACTCAGTGGGCGACATCAGCTTTCTGCACGACTTCCCGGCCGACACCGCAACCATGGTGCAACGGCTGCAAGGCTTCGACATCATTTGCCTGATGCGCGAGCGAACCCTGTTCGATGAGGCACTGCTCAGCCAACTGCCTGCGCTCAAATTGCTGGTCACAGGCGGCATGCGCAATGCAGCGATTGATATCCCAGCGGCCACGCGGCACGGCATTGTGGTGTGCGGAACAGAAAGCTATAAACACGCGGCACCGGAACTGACCTGGGCGCTGATCATGGGCATCACCCGCAATCTGGTGGCCGAGGCCAACTCTTTGCGTGCAGGCAACTGGCAGTTCGGGCTGGGCAGCGACCTGCACGGCAAGACCCTGGGCATTCTCGGGCTGGGCAGTATCGGCAAATGGATTGCCCGCTACGGTCAGGCGTTCGGCATGCAGGTCATTGCCTGGAGCCAGAATCTGACACCCGAAGCCGCCGCCGAATCGGGCGTCACGTACGTCAGCAAACAGCAACTGTTCGAACAGGCGGACGTGCTCTCGGTGCACCTGGTACTCAGCGACCGCAGCCGTGGGCTGGTGGACGCGGAGGCACTGGGCTGGATGAAGCCGAGCGCCTACCTGATCAACTCGTCGCGCGGCCCGATCATCGATCAGACTGCGCTGCTTGAAACACTGCGACAGCGCAACATCGCAGGCGCCGCACTCGACGTATTCGACATCGAACCGCTGCCGGCTGATCACCCGTTCCGCACGCTGGACAACGTGCTGGCAACACCGCATATCGGTTACGTCACCGAAAACAACTACCGGACCTTTTATGGGCAGATGATCGAAGACATTCAGGCCTGGCATGCGGACTCGCCGATTCGGCTGCTTGGCTGACATGTCGGACGCCGTCAAAGCGGTAATCTGTTGGCTCAGTCACTCAGACTTTTTGTTGCTCTAAAAATCCTGTTTATGCGACCCTGCTCCGCTTGCAGATAACGCTTGAAACAGGATTACGCCAGGAAGCCATATTTCAAGGAAGAACAGAAAAAGAAAAACGTTAATAAAAGCGTCATCTTAAGTTCCCCTTCTCGTTATATGAATACTGCAATCCACTAAGTTATAGCTGGCCCGGCGACTTATCTCCTGTTTCGCAGGGCGCAGCCACTTGTCGCACGGAGCCTATAGAGACATTCGATGAATATTCGCTCAGACAGGTCATATGACCCTCTCATGGCTGCCAGGGAAAAGCCTGTAATGGCCGACAGAACCATGCGAGCCGTGAGCACTGGCGCTATTGAAGCGAATCCGGATACGCAGGCGAAGCTCGACACTTATACCGCCTCTGACAACCGTTCCGCCGATGCACCGGAAGCTTTTCCGGTCTACACGAGAACCATGCTCAGTCGAAATGCTCGATCACTGGAGAGCGAAGCATCTCCGTCGGATACGGCATTGCTTGCCAGTCAACAGACGCTTGCCACTCAGAGCGATACCAAGGCTCTGCGCGACGAAGTGGCCACTGTCAAAGACAACACAACCCCTTCCGCGCCAGAAACGAAAGTCACGGACAAAGACAAGGTCGCCTCTGCAGAGCCTGTCAAAATCGCCGAGAAAGTCTCGCGCGGGGGAGCCAACGTCAACCCTGATGACATCGCCACACCCGCTGCTGCCACGAAGATGATTCAGGACCTGAAAACGATTGGAGGCGGGACCTTACGCTTTCAGATGACGCATGATCAGATCAAGGACGCCAGGCAGATGGATAAACTCAGGGCATTGCTTAGCGAAGGAGACAAACAGGGTGTGAAGGTTCAGTTCACCTTTCGCGACAGTGCGAACCAGGGTGGCGGAAACGTGCTCACCGGAGAAAAGTTGAAGCAGGCCTCGGCCGACATCAGTAATGTGGTCAGAAAGTTTGGCAGTCGTACCAGTTTCGTCCTGGACACTTTCAATCAGGGCGGCAAAAGCGCCAGTCAGGACTGGGCTGACATGCAGACCACATTAATCAAAGCCGCGCGCAATTCCGGCTATAAAGGAACTATTGTTGTCGAGGACAGTAACTGGGGAGGTGGCCTGACCGCTGGCCCGCAAAGCGGCCTGGTCAAGTTTGCCGATCAATTAAAGGCCGCCAATGGCGAAGGCAATCCTGCCCTGGTTGGTAGCTTTCATGTGTATGCCAGGGAAAGCGAAGCCTCTTCCCGGCTTGCCAACCAGATCAAGGCACTGCGAGAGGCTGGCTATAAATTCCAGATTGGCGAAGTAGGTAATGCCAAATTTCTGGTAGGAAACACGTTCCAGCAAAAGGACGAAGCCACCAAAGCCTTGAAGGATAATATGACCGCTCTCAAAGCAGCCGGAGCGGACATTCTACCCGGCAAGGACCAGTTCCAGGATGGCAAGCTTCGCCGCCGTGCCGGCTTTTCAAAGACAGATCAATTCCTATGATTCAGTACGGCGTGTGATCAGGGTCCGGTATCCATGACACACGCTGCTGAACCTGCCCCCCAAAGGGTCAGGTTTTGCATCTAAGAATCAGATACCTGCACCATCACAACGTATAAGCAATCCCCACCTGCACCGTTCGCGGCGCCCCCGGATACGCATAGACGTTTCCAAACGCGCCTTCCTCATACTCGGTATCGAAAACGTTCTTCAGGTCGAGGTTGAGCTTCACGTGCTGATTGACCTTGTAGTAGGCCAGCAGGTCGAACACGGTGTAGCTGTCCATCGAAAAGGCAACGTTGGCGGTGCGCCCGGCGCGCTGGTCGACATAACGACCGCCGCCGCCCAGACCCAGGCCGCGCAAGGCACCCTCCTGAAACTCGTAGACGTTGAGCAGGCTGAAGGTCTGCTCAGGGATGTTCATCAACCGTGTGCCGGAGCGCAGCGTGTTGTCCTTGGTTACTTCAGCGTTGACGTAAGCGTAGCTGCCCATCATCCGCCACTCGGGCGTCAGGTTGCCGACCACGTTGAGGTCCAGGCCACGGCTGCGCACTTCGCCTGCCGCTACACTGAATGTGGAATCAACCGGGTCGGTGGTCAGTACATTACGCTTCTCGATCTGGTAGATCGCCGCATCAACACTCAACTGGCCGTCCAGCGTTTCCCACTTGGTGCCGATCTCGTATGACTTGCCCTCTTCCGGCTTGAAGCCGCCGCCCAGTCGACTGGCACCACTGTTGGGTTTGAACGAACGTGCGGTATTGGCGTAGACCGCGACGGTGTCGGTCAGGTCGTAGCTCAGGCCAACGCGCGGTGTGACGGCGTTATCGCTGGCTGTCCAGCTGCTGGTGCCGGGCAGAAAGGAATCGTAGTCATGCTCAAAACGTTCCAGACGCACGCCGCCCAATAGCTTCAGGCGCTCGGTCAGCGCCACCTGATCCTGCACGAAGGCAGCCCAGGTCTTGAGGTTTTCCTTGTCATGGGTCGTGGTCCGGGTCAGTGCCGGCCGGGCCTGACCATAGACAGGGTTGAAGATGTCTATCGGGTAGGCGCCGACGGCACCGCTTGAGCGCTGGATGATCGACTTGTAGTCATAATCCTCATACTCAACCCCGGTCAGCAGCGTGTGATCGAAGCCACCGGCGGAAAAGTGCCCGGTCAGGTTCAACTGCACATCGCGGTCTGTCCATTCCAGCTTGCGATAGTTGAAGTTGCGCCCGAGGGTGCGACCATCAGCCGCCAGGCCGTTGGCCTCGATGGCATCGCCTTGCAGGGAACCGTCGAGAAGCTGTACGCCACCGCCCAGCTTCCAGTCGGCATTGAGGTCATGGTCGAAGCGCAACTGTGCCATGTTGTTATCGTTATGCAGCTTGCCCACGCTCTTCTCGCCGAAGAACGTATCGCGCGAGGCGGTACTCGTCTGGTTGGCATAACGCGTCAGGCCACGATCCAGCGGCGCATTGTTGCGCATGAAGTCGCCTTCGAAGGTAATGCGCGTGGCGTCGTTGACCTCCCAGCTCAAGACCGGAGCCACGCCATAGCGCTCGGTCTCGACGTGATCACGAAAGGTATCGCCGCCTTCGCCCACGACGTTGAGGCGATAGGCGAAACGCCCTTCGTCATCCAGCGGACCGGACGCGTCCAGCGTGCCGCGCTTCATGCCCTGATCATTGAGTTGGCTGCCCAGCGTGACCTTGCGCTCGGCCAGTGGCTGCTTGGAGACCACGTTGAAAGTGCCGCCCGGATCGCCCCGGCCGTACAGCGTGGTGGCCGGGCCGCGCAACACTTCAAGACGCTCGATGGTATTGGCATCCGGCATGTTCGGATAACCGCGATTGATCGGGAAGCCGTTGCGATAGAACTCGCCGGTGGTAAAACCGCGCACCGTGAATGTGGTCAACCCTTGACCGCCGAAGTTGTTGGCGCGCCCGACGCCGCCCGCGTAGTCCAGAGCGTCCTGCAAGCGCGTGGAACCGATGTCTTCTACCGCGTCGCGGGTCACAACGCTGACGGACTGTGGCGTTTCATGCAGCGAGGTATCGGTGCGCGTGGCGCTGGCGGACCGGGTGGCCCGATAGCCTTCGACCGGCCCTTGCGCCGTTTCGGCATTGGCAGCGCCCTGAATGTCGATATTCTGCAACTCTATGGAAGGTTGCCCGGCAGTAACCTGGTCAGCCCAGGCGGCTTGAGAGATCACTTGAATGACGCAAAGTGAAACGAGAGTACGACGCATCGACGTGCAGCCCTTGGCAAGAAACCAGGCCTCTTGGGACCCGGCAGGATTTTTCGCGAATAGTACAGATTCGTATTAGCGCCTGATACAAATTCGCAAAAATATCTTTTGCCTATGCTGCGCATCTCGCTTCGCAACCGTGAGGACAAACAGGCAAACTGGTGCTCATCGCACCTGACACGAGAACCGACAATGCCTCTTTCCGACAAGCCTGCCGACCCGCGCTGCGCTTTGCTGGTGATCGACATGCAGTACGACTTCATGCCCGGCGGACAACTGGCGGTGGCTGACGGCGACGCGTTGCTGCCGTTGATCAATTGTCTGGGCGCGCGCTTTGCCCGGGTGATCATCACGCAGGATTGGCATCCTGCCGGGCACATTTCGTTTGCTTCAAGCCATGCTCAGCGCTTGCCATTCGAGAGCATCACCCTGCCCTACGGCCCGCAAACCCTGTGGCCGGACCATTGCGTGCAAGGCAGCCACGGTGCGCAGTTGCACGCCGATCTTGACCTGCCTCACGCGCAACTGATCCTGCGCAAGGGCTGCAATGCGCATATCGACAGCTATTCGGCATTTCTGGAGGCAGACCGTACGACCAGCACAGGACTGGCCGGGTATCTGAAAGAGCGCGGTATAGACACGGTATTCGTGGTCGGCCTGGCGCTGGATTTCTGCGTCGCCTGGTCTGCTCAGGATGCACGCAGTGCCGGTTTCAATACGTATGTCATCGAAGATGGCTGTCGCGCCATCGACATGAACGGCTCGCTGGAGAACGCCTGGAAGACCCTGCTGAGCATGGGTGTAGAACGCGTGCAAAGCGCCGATCTGCTGGGCTAGACAGGCGCATCCTGCAACCGGTGCAAACAATCGTTGATACGTCCCGCGGTTAGCGAACGACCGCGCGTGGCGCCTGTCTGAACCATCGGACCGGCAATGCCCGTGCCGGTCCATTTCATCACTGGCGCTGAGGATGTTGTATGGATCACGAAGTAGACGGCAAGACCCCCGGCCTGTCAGCCGAGGAAGAGCGCGAGATTGATGAAAACCAGCCGCCCCGCGCGGCGGCGTTACACGAAACCATCCGTATTCAGGGCGATCACGAACTGGAGCGCAGTGTTGCCGCCCTGTGGTGGTCGGCACTCGCGGCCGGGCTGACCATGGGCCTGTCGTTGATGGCGATGGGGCTGTTCAAGTCTCGACTGGAAGGCATACCCGGCAGTCACGTCATCAGCAGCCTTGGCTATTCGGCCGGGTTTCTCGCGGTCATCCTGGCGCGTCAGCAATTGTTCACTGAAAACACTATTACCGCCGTGCTGCCGATCATGAGCAAGTTGAACCTGGCCAATATCGGTCGATTGTTCCGGCTATGGGGTGTGGTACTGGCGGGCAACCTCGCTGGGACGCTGCTGGTGGCCTATGTCATGCTCAATCTGCCGATTTTCGACACCAGCACAGACAAGGCATTTCTGGAGATTGGCCACAAGGTCATGGAAAACGACGTCAGTCAGATGTTTTCCAAAGGCATCGTGTCCGGCTGGATGATCGCGACCATGGTGTGGATGATCGCGTCCATGGAAAATGCCAAGATCGCCATTATCATTCTGATCACGTACCTGATGGCGCTCGGGGACTTCACGCACATTGTCGTCGGCTCGGCCGAAGTGTCCTATCTGGTGTTTGCCGGAGAACTGGGCTGGAAGGATTTCTGGTTTACCTTTGCCGCTCCTACATTGGCAGGCAATATCATTGGTGGCAGCTTTATCTTTGCCTTGATCAGCCACGCACAGATCCGCAGCGAAAAAGACACGACCGCCAAACTGGAACGCGATCGTCAGAACAAGGCAGAAAAAAACCGCCGCGAAAAGCAGCAGCAAGAGCTCAAGGACGCTGATATCAGCATGCGGAATGACATATGATCCCTATCATTAAACTTTCTTTCAGGAAGCGCGGTGGCTTTTAAAGGCAGAATGAGTTTTTGAACGCACTTATTCAGGCAGGGACCATGACCCGAATTCTGGCAATCGAAGATGATGCCATCACAGCAAAGGAAATCGTGACCGAACTCAGCAACCACGGACTGGAAGTGGACTGGGTGGACAACGGCCGTGACGGTCTTGCACGTGCAGTCAGCGGCGACTATGACTTGATTACTCTGGACCGCATGCTTCCGGAGATGGATGGTCTGACCATCGTCACTCATTTGCGCGCCCAGGGTATCTCCACGCCAATCCTGATGATCAGCGCCCTTTCCGACGTCGACGAGAGGGTGCGCGGGCTGCGCGCAGGTGGGGATGATTATCTGCCCAAACCGTTTGCTTCCGACGAAATGGCGGCGCGTGTCGAAGTGCTCCTGCGCCGCAGCAACCCGGTCAGCGCCGGCAAGACAGTGTTGCATGTCGCTGACCTGGAACTGAACCTGATCAGCCGCGAAGCCTGCCGTGGTGGTGAGCCGCTGATTCTGCTGCCCACCGAGTTCAAGCTGCTGGAATTCCTGATGCGCAACAGCGGCCAGATCATCACCCGCATGATGATTTTCCAGGAAGTCTGGGGCTATCATTTTGATCCGGGTACCAACCTGATCGACGTACACATCGGCCGTCTGCGCAAGAAGATAGACCAACCTGGCACCGCACAGCTGATCCAGACCGTGCGAGGTTCAGGTTATGTTATTGCCGAACCCGTCTAAGGGCTGGCGATCTTCAACAAGCCGATTACTGGCACTATACAGTTCCCTGTTTGTCGCGTGGAGCGTGATGCTGCTGGGCGTTCTCTACTGGGAGGTCAACTCCTACCTGGACAACCTCGCCCGCCAGTCACTCACTCACCGCCAGCAGCTGTTTTCGCGCTTTGAAGGTCAGGCACTGGTTGATGCTCTGGCCACCAGCATGACCTTCGATACGCGCGCAGTGGACGCCTACGGCCTGTTCGACCGCAACTTTCGTCCCGTGGCAGGCCCTATCACTCGCGTGCCGAAAAATCTGCCCATCGACGGCCAGATCCATGTACTGAGCGACTGCATCGAATCGGATGACCCGGGCCTGCCGCAAGGCAGCTGTGATGCGATAGTCAACCGAACGTCCGACGGGCGCTGGCTGGTACTGGTGCGCGAGAATGGCTCGTTGCTTGCCGTCAGCACCCTGATCCTGCACGCCTTGCTGTGGGGCATCTCACTGACCATTATTCCCGGGGTCGCCGGCTGGCATTTGCTGCGCCGCCGCCCGTTGCGCCGCATACGCGCCATTCAGGCCAGCGCCGAATCAATCATCGCCGGCGACATGGCCGGCCGGCTGCCGGTCTCGAACAGACGTGATGAGCTGGACATGCTGGCGGTGATCGTCAACGCCATGCTCGACCGTATCGAAAAGCTCATGAACGAGGTCAAGGGCGTCTGCGACAATATCGCCCATGACCTACGCACGCCACTGACCCGGCTGCGCGCTCAGCTTTATCGCATTCAGCAGCAATCAGCGCACGATTCGCCCCACTTTACCCAGATTGCCCAGGTCATCAGCGAAGCAGACACGCTGATGGCGCGTTTCCGTGGGCTGCTGCGTATTTCGGAACTGGAAGACCGCCAGCGACGCTCGGCGTTCGTTGAGCTGGAGCTGCAACCACTGCTGCAGGAACTGCATGATTTCTACCTGCCGCTGGCCGAAGAAGACCAGATCACCCTGCTGCTGGACCTGCACGACACGTTACCCACACTGGTAGGCGACCGAGCCCTGCTGTTTGAAGCGCTGACCAACCTGCTGGGAAATGCAATCAAGTTCACCCCTTCCGGCGGGATCGTGAAAATCAGCGCCTACCCCTCAAGCGACGGCCTCACGCCATGCATCGAAGTACAGGATTCCGGGCCCGGCATCCCCGTCGCCGAGCGCGCAGCCGTCTTCCAGCGCTTCTATCGCAGCGAAACCGGCACTGAACAGAGCGGTTTCGGGCTCGGTCTTTCCGTAGTCGCGGCCATCGTCAATCTGCATGGCTTTACGCTGCAGATAGGCATCAGCGAATACGGCGGCGCAAGCTTGTTGCTGGAATGTCGCACCGTAAACACCCTCGCCTGAGATTCAGTCACGACCCCCTTCCGTAAGACGCTGCGCGCCTGCTTTTTGACGAGATTGAAGCGTCTGCCTCAGTGGTTCCAGAGCTTTCGATAGTTATCTGGCGCAGTCTGCCAAGCGCTAAATTGTAACAATATGCTTCAATAATCGACACAGCTTGACCGTTTCAGCGCTCACAAGTTCCGCTCAATAAATGCGCTTTTCTGGCGTTATATGACGGTTTTCCCCGAATAAATCACCCCATCGAGCAGATGGCGGTTCTTCGCCTCCTGGGCGAAATGTGAACGAATAGACATTTTTATGACGTCAGCGCCTTGTCGCTGCACTGGCACTGCGCTATCTATAACCGGGCAAACGAGGTTCCTGCTGCACCGCTTGGCTGCACCCAAAATAATAACTCACCGGATTTCGCCACTAACAAGGCGAGGCTTTGACATGGCTGCCAGAGCAGAGAACGCTGTACTAATTAGTTGGATCAACATCGGCTGGGAGGCTGTTATGGGCGCACAATCAAAGATTTTAAGCGTAGGTCAGTACAAGGTTTACACCGAGACTTACTGGAAAGGCAGCGAGGCCAAGACCATCTTGCTGGTCAACGGTGCGTTATCGACCACCGGCTCTTTCGGGCAGACCGTCAAGTACCTGCAACCGCACTACAACCTTGTACTATTCGACCTGCCGTTTTCGGGGCAGTCCCGAGCCCACAACCCGGACGACATGATTGTCAGCAAGGAAGATGAAGTAAATATCCTGCTGCAGTTGATCGACCTCTACCAGGTGAACCACCTGCTGTCGGTGTCCTGGGGCGGTGTATCGGCCCTGCTGGCCCTTGCCGAATGCCCGCCATCCGTGGAAAAGGCGATCATCAGTTCGTTCTCGCCGGTCCTCAACGAGGCCATGCTCGACTACATCGACAACGCCCAGATCTACCTCGCCGCACGCGAGAAGCGCAAGATCGGCTCACTGCTCAATGACACCGTGGGCAAGTACCTGCCGCGCCTGTTCAAACTTTATAACTACAAGCACCTGATCAGCCTTGCCGAACACGAATATCGCCAGATCGATTTTCACATCAGCCAGATTCGCAAACTAAGCGCCACTAACTATGTCGAGCGTTTCTCCTCGATCAAGATTCCGGTGCTGTTCATCAACGGTGAAAAAGATGAATACACCACCGTTGAAGATGCGCGGATGTTTTCCAACTACATCGCCAAAAGCAGTTTCAACGTAGTTCCGGACACCGGGCACTTTCTGGACCTTGAGAGCAAGGCGGCGTGGCACCACTCGCAACGCACCGCACTGACTTTCCTGGGCACTGAAACCACTCAACAGGTGTGGCCAAGCGTCACCGCGATGGCCTGAAGCACGCTCGCCTGCGCCCGGGAAGCCGTTCAGCTTTTCCGGCGTGACGCAGTGATTCACCGGAGTTGGTTTCTTTGATCGGGCAGTGCTATTCGTTGATGACTTTTCCCTTTGCAACGCGTTTGCGTTGGTACTGCCGTGCTACCGGAAATGTCCGGCCATCGCACTTCATACCTGTTCAGTCCGGCCTGGTGCTGGGGTTCATTTCACTGCTCTCGCTCAGCGCTTGCTCCGCAGGAAAACCTGCAGAAAAGGCGCTGGTGCGAGTCGAGGTGCAGCCAGCTGCCTTGGTGGACGTCTCAAGCAGTGTGACGCTGACAGGCGATATCCAGGCGCGCAAAGTGACCGAGCAAGCGTTTCGCGTGTCGGGCAAGCTGATCAAACGCTATGTCGATGTCGGGGACCGCGTGCGTGCCGGGCAAGTGCTTGCCAGGCTGGACCCGCAAGAACAGAAGAACGAACTGGCGTCGGCCAATGCCGAAGTGGCCATGCGACAGTCGCGGTTATACCTCGCCGAACAAAATTACCAGCATCAGCAAGTGCTGCTGCCCAAGGGCTATACCAACCTCAGTGAATACCAGAAGGCACACTCCGGCCTTGAGAGTGCGCGCGCTGAATTGGCAGCGCTGCAAGCTCAACAGTCCAACGCACGTGATCAAGTCGGTTACACCGAACTGCTCGCAGTAGCCGATGGCGTCATCACTGCACGGCATGCCGAAGAAGGTCAGGTGGTCCAGGCCGCCGCGCCGGTGTTCAGTGTTGCTCACGATGGCGAACGCGAAGCGGTATTTTCCGTGTATGAATCGCTGCTGCGCTCCGATCAGACAGGCACCACGGTGATCATCAGCCCTATTGCTCAGCAGGGCATTCAGTGGACCGGCATCATCAGGGAAATCACGCCCATCGTTTCCGCCGCAAACGGCACGTTGCGAGTGCGCGTTGCGCTGCCGAAAGTCGCCGCTGCGCCTGCGCTCGGCTCAGTGGTCAGCGCCCGCCTGCAGGTTCGGTCGCAACGGGCGTTCGCCCTGCCCTGGTCGGCGCTGAGTCGCGCCAAGGGTCAACCGGCAGTCTGGCAGGTGGACGCTCAGGCCAGGGTCAAGCTGACGCGGGTCAACGTGCTGCGCTATGAACAAGGTCAAGTGATCGTTTCCGAGGGGCTGTCCGAGGGCGATCGGTTGGTTTCCCGAGGGCTGCAGTTTCTCTATCCGGGGCTACAGGTCGAGGTGGCCGAAGTGATGACTGCCGGCGTCAACGGCATGCAGTCTGGACAGAAAGCACGTATGCAGCGAGAGGTCAGTTTGTGAGGGAACGCTTCAATCTGTCGGCTTGGGGGCTCAGGCATCGCACGCTGGTCTGGTACATGATGTTCGTTTCACTGCTGATGGGCAGTTGGTCGTTTCTGAATCTGGGCCGCGAGGAAGATCCTTCCTTTGCCATCAAGACCATGGTCATTCAGGCGCGTTGGCCGGGCGCTACGTTGCCCGACACCTTGCAACAGGTCACCGACCGGCTGGAAAAGAAGCTCGAAGAAATCGACGCGCTGGATTACGTGAAAAGCTACACGCTGGCCGGCGAATCAACGCTTTTTGTCTTTCTCAAAAGCGAGACCCGCAGCGCCGACATCCCGGCAGCGTGGTATCAGGTGCGCAAGAAGATCAGCGATGTACGCAGCGAATTGCCCAGCGGCATTCAGGGTCCTGCATTCAACGATGAGTTTGGTGACGTGTTCGGCAGTATCTATGCGTTCAGCGGTGATGGCCTGTCTTTCCGCCAACTGCGTGATTACGTCGAGCAAGTGCGCACCGACATCCGCAGCGTACCCAACCTGGGCAAGATCGAGCTGCTCGGCGCACAGCGCGAAGTCATTTATCTGAATTTCTCGATCCGTAAGCTCGCGGCGCTGGGCATCGATCAGCGCCAGGTACTGCAAAGCCTGCAAGCGCAAAACTCGGTAACGCCTGCTGGGGTGATTGAGGCAGGCCCGGAACGCATTGCCGTGCGCGCCAGCGGTCAGTTCAGCAGTGAAAAGGACCTTGAGGCCGTCAACCTGCGCTTCGGCGAGCGGTTCTTTCGCCTCAGCGATCTGGCGACCATCGAACGCCGCTACGCCGACCCGCCCTCCTCGCTGTTCCGTTTCAATGGCCAACCGGCCATCGGGCTTGCGGTGGCCATGAAACAAGGCGGCAACATTCAGGCGTTCGGTACGCAGTTGCAGCAGCGCATCGACCAGTTGACCACCGAGCTACCATCGGGCATCGACGTGCATCTGGTGTCCAGCCAGGCCGACGTGGTTGAAAAAGCTATCGGCGGCTTCACCCATGCACTCTTTGAAGCAATCCTGATTGTGCTCGTCGTGAGCTTCATCAGCCTCGGCATTCGCGCAGGTCTGGTGGTGGCCTGTTCGATTCCGCTGGTGCTGGCGCTGGTCTTCGTGTTCATGGAGTACAGCGGCATCACCATGCAGCGCATCTCGTTGGGCGCGCTGATCATCGCCCTGGGCCTGTTGGTGGATGACGCCATGATTACCGTCGAAATGATGGTGACCCGCCTGGAAAGCGGCGATTCGTTACCGCAGGCCGCGACCTTTGCCTATACCTCGACGGCCTTCCCGATGCTGACCGGCACGCTGGTGACTGTTGCCGGTTTCGTGCCCATCGGCCTGAATTCCAGTTCAGCGGGCGAATACGTGTTCACCATGTTCGCTGTCATCGCAGTGGCGCTGTTGCTGTCCTGGCTGGTGGCGGTGCTGTTTGCGCCACTGATTGGCGTGCACATCCTCAAGGCGTCGGCGCCGCATGCGGCGCCGGGGCGCTGGATGCGCGGCTTCAGCGGCCTGCTGGTCAAGACACTGGAGCACCGCTGGTGGGTGATCGGCATCACATTGCTGATGTTCATCGGCTCGCTGTTTGCGGCCAGGCTGCTGCAGAACCAGTTCTTTCCGGACTCCGACCGCCCGGAAATCCTGGTGGATATCTATATGCCGCAAAATGGCTCCATCGAAGGTACACGCCAGACCATGGATCGCTTTGAGGCCACCCTCAAGGACGATCCCGATGTGCTGCGCTGGAGTTCCTATGTGGGCAAAGGTGCGGTGCGTTTCTACCTGCCGCTGGATCAGCAATTGAGCAATCCCTTTTATGGGCAACTGGTGATCGTCAGCCAGGGCGGTGCAGCGCGTGATCGTCTGATCGAGCGTCTGCGCCAGCGCTTTCGTGACGATTATGTCGGAGTGGGCGGCTACGTCCAACCACTGAATATGGGGCCGCCAGTGGGCTGGCCGGTGCAATACCGGGTCAGCGGCCCGGACATCGAACAGGTGCGCAGCAAGGCGATGGCACTGGCGGCCATCCTCGACGCCAACCCGAACATCGGCCAGGTCATCTATGACTGGAACGAGCCGGGCAAAGTACTGAAGATTGATATCGCGCAGGACAAGGTGCGTCAATTCGGCCTGTCTTCGGAAGACGTGGCGCAAATCCTCAACAGTATGGTCAGCGGAACGACCATCACGCAGGTGCGCGACAGTACCTACCTGATCGACCTGGTCGCGCGCGCAGAAAACGATGAGCGCAGCTCGGTACAAAGCCTCGGCAACCTGCAGATCCCGACACCCAATGGCGCGAGCGTGCCGCTGCTGGCGTTCGCCACGCTCAGCTACGAGCAGGAACAGCCACTGGTCTGGCGTCGCGACCGGCTAGCGACCATTACCCTGAAAGCCAGCGTGCTCGGAAAATTGCAACCGGCCGCTCTGGTCAGGCAATTGAAACCGGAAGTCGACGCCTTCAGCGCCCGCCTGCCACTGCGTTATTCGCTGGCTACCGGTGGTGCGGTCGAGGCCAGCGCCCGCTCGCAAGGGCCCATATTGAAGGTCGTGCCACTGATGTTGCTGCTGGTGGTGAGCTTTTTGATGATCCAGCTGCACAGTGTCAAAAAACTTCTACTGGTGGTCAGCGTAGTGCCGCTCGGGCTGATTGGCGTGGTCGCAGCGTTATTGATATCCGGCTACCCGCTGGGCTTCGTCGCGATTCTTGGTGTGCTGGCGCTGATCGGCATCATTATTCGCAATTCGGTGATTCTGGTCACACAGATCGACGAGTTCATCGCTGCCGGTGAGAGTGCCTGGACATCGGTGGTCAAGGCCACCGAACATCGCTGCCGGCCGATTCTGCTGACCGCAGCAGCTGCAAGCCTGGGCATGATCCCGATTGCCCGCGAGGTGTTCTGGGGCCCTATGGCGATCGCCATGATCGGCGGTATCGCCATTGCCACCTTACTGACGTTGTTTTTTCTGCCTGCGCTGTATGTGGTCAGCTACAGGATCAGGCCGCCTGCGGCTTAGCGGATCAGATTTCGATTGGCAGAAAATCAAACAACGCCTGAGGAGCCTCGACCAGCAACATGTTTTTGAGCGGTTCCGGGCATTCAAGCGCCCGGAACTGCTCGACCACACTGGCGTAACTGACCGCTTGTTCATGCTGGGTGTGTGGCCAGTCGCTGCCCCATACCAACCGGCGCGGACCAAAGCTTTGCAGCAGCATAGGCAATGCAGCGTGAGCAAACGCCGCATTCTGTTCGGTACTGCCGCCCAGTCGATAGATTGCCGAGACTTTCATCCACAACTGCCCGCTCAAACCCAACTCCAGCAATGCCTGGAATGCCGGGTCATCGATACCAAGGCGCGCATCGGGTCGACCAAAATGGTCGATCACAATCTTGCAACCGAATGGCAGCAACTGCCGGATCAGCCCCGGCAAGTCGGCAACCTCACGGTGCAGTTCAATATGCCAGCCAAGGGTCCAGACGTTCTTGAACAACGACTTCCATTCAGGTGCAGTGAAGTCAGGCAACGCCCTGCCGATGAGGTTCAGGCGAATACCGACAATGCCCAGCCCGGCCATACGCTGCAAGGCGCCACGACTGATATCGGTATCGACCACCGCCACGCCACGCAACCGATCAGGGGCCTGTGCCAGGGCGTCGAACAGAAACCGGTTATCGGTGCCCAGAAAACTAGGCTGCACCAGTACGCCATGACTCAAACCATGTTCGTGCAGGTGGGCCAGATACGCTTGCACAGTGGCATCGTAGTCCGGGCTGTAACGTCGTCCTGACGTCAGACTCAAATCCTTGCTGAAGACATGAGCATGGGCATCAATGCCCAGAATTGGCGTGGTACAGGAGTCGGTCATGAGTTCATCTATAAGTCAGCGCGGTGCCGTAACACCGCGGGAGAAAGGATATTCAAGCCTGCTGCGCCGCGCCCTTATCCAGCGGGTCGGCAACAACCGGCGTGGCCTCAAGATTGCGCCCACGGGTTTCGGGCAGACAGAAAGCAGCCACCATCGCCATGCCATAGGCAATACCGGCATCGATGCCGATGGCAGTGCCCAGCGACATCGATTCACTCATATGGCCCACCAGAAAGGGGAATACCGCCGACAATACGCGCCCGAAGTTGTAGCAAAAGCCAACCCCTGCCCCACGTACGTCTGCCGGGTACAACTCGTTGAAAAACGAACCCAGACTGGCCGGAATGCCAGCGGCGAAGAACCCCAGCGGGAAGCCGAGAAACAGCATTTGCGTGTTGCTCAGCGGCAGCATCAGATAGCACTGCACCGTGACCACGCAGCACAGCGCGAACAGCATGATGTTCTTGCGTCGACCAATGCGGTCGATCAACAGACCGCTGCATACGCAACCGCACCAGAATGCAACGATAATGACCGCCAGGTAGCCACCGGAGCTGAGCACTGACAGGTTGCGTTCGGTTTTCAGAAAGGTGGGCAGCCACGTCATGACCGCGTGGTAACCGCCGTGCGCACCAAGACCCAGCAAGCCGCCGAGCAAGGTGACGCGCAATAATTCGGGGCGAAAGATTCCGGCCATCGACTTGAAGAAATTACCCTTCGGCGCAGCATTTTTCTGCATGCGCTGGAAGCTGTCCGGCTCCTCGACATTGCGGCGCACCCAGATAATCATCAGTGCTGGCAGCAGGCCGACGAAAAACATTACCCGCCAGGCAATGTCCTCCGGCACAAACGAATAGATCAGGGTGAACAGCACCACCGCCAGCCCCCAGCCGACAGCCCAGGCGCTTTGCACCGTTGCCATGACCTTGCCGCGGTAGCGCGACTGGATCGTTTCGGCCATTAACACCGCGCCCGCCGCCCACTCACCGCCGATACCAAAACCCTGCAGCGCCTTGACGATCAGCAACTGATTGAAGCCGGTCACGAAGGCAGACAGAAAGGTGAAGAAGGAAAACAACAGGATCATCCATTGCAACGTGCGAACCCGGCCATAGCGATCCGACAACGTTCCGCCGACCCAGCCACCCAGTGCCGACGTCACCAACGTCACGGCGCTGATCAGTCCTGCGTCGCCTTTGGTCAGGGCAAAGGCGGCAATCAGGGCCGGAATGGCCAGACCGAACATCTGCACCTCCAGAGCGTCCAGCGACCAGCCGCCGAAACAGGCCCAGAAGGTCTTGCGCTCCTTGGGAGTGACTTCGCGATACCAGTTGAACATGGCTTCCTATCCTTATGAGCGTTGAATGAGTCGGAGTGATTGCAGTGCGCTCAGCGAATTTCCACGCTGTAGCGGAAATGGCTGGCGTGCCCTCGTGAACGTCGCCACTCCAGAGGTTCACCGGCGTAATTGCGCGCCAGTCGTTCGATGACCACTACCGGGCTGCCGGCCGAAACCTGCAGCAACCGGCCGTACACATCGTTGACCGCTTCAGCCGTCAGGCTCTCTTGCGCATAAGCCACAACCTGACCGCAGGCCTCTTCATAGATCGGATAAAGCAACGGCCCCTGGGTATCGAGGTCCAGATCCAGCAACGCCTGGAAGCGGATCCGAGGCAGCCAGATTTCTTCAGCCAGCACCGGCTGACCATCCAGCAAGCGCAGCCGGATCATCCGAATGACCGGCGCACCGGACACCAGGCCCAGTGCCTGGCTGACCGATGAAGGCGCTGCCACAGGCTCTATCGATAAAATTCGGCTTTCCGGCACACGGCGCTCACCCGCTTCGGTCTGAAAACGGAAAAAACGGAACAGTGACGACTGAAACCGGGCACGCCGAATAAACGTGCCACGCCCCTGCTGGCGCTCCAGAACGTTGTCGCTGACCAGCAGATCAATGGCCTTGCGCACGGTGCCAGTGGACAAGCAATACTCAGCCGACAGCGCAGCTTCGGTAGGAATCGCCTCACCCGGACGCCAGCGATTATTGGCAATCTGTTCGGCCAGACTGTCGCGCAGGCGTTGATAAAGCGGAAGGCGTTCGTCGCTGGAGAGCTTGTTCATTGTTGTAGTTATCCAGTCATATATATGAATATTTGAGCGAATTATTGGCACGTCGCTGTTGGGCGTCAAGGACCGATAGTCAGGACGTCAGATCGGGGATATGAACTCAAAAGGTCCTTGGTGGTGCGGAAATAGCCTTGGTCAACGCTGACGAATACTTGCGCACGCCCGAGGCGTGGTGCCTGCCACCAGACCCGAAAGCTCAAACTGCAGCTCTTTTTCACATTCGATCATCAGCGGCGTAAGCGGCAAAAGCTGACGGCCATGAGCCTTGTCAAATCGCTTGGCGTTAGTGCAGCTCGCGACAATGTTGCCGAAATCCATAGTGCGATGCGGTGCTAGATGCTGCGCTTCAACATGTTTATTGCAGGCACTGCCTTTCTCTGTGGTGATCCTGCAGCAGCAATAGGCGCACAAGCCATGCTGCTCAGTGACACAGGCGTGGCGAATGGCATCCTTGATATCTTCACGCCCCACCAGGTCGGCGTATTTCTTTCCCTTGTTCGCTCGCTTCCATTTTTCCAGCACCGCGAGAGATCCCTTTTCAATCTTTCTCACGGCGCACTTCCAGCTTGCGAATCAGCAGCGAAGCTTTCGCCAGTTCGATGTGATCTGCAGGTAACTCGTCAGCCAACCCTGCGTAGAGAGTACGAGCTTCATCGAGCTCTCCTCTCATCAAAAAGTGCTGCAGTTTATCCAGGGCTGTTTGAATCACTTCATTTCGAATATCGGTGTCCATGATACTCGACAGCACCTGATTGGCATCAAGGCCATAAAGACTGTCCTGCTCATGTAACTCGCCATCGTCCATGACGTACACCAGCACATCCTTGCTGTCGCTGATGACCAACGGCGAATGCGTGGTCAAGAGGAACTGGCAATTGGGGAACGTTGTAGTGAGTTGGGCGATGAGACTGCGCTGCCATTTGGGATGCAAGTGCAGATCAACTTCGTCGATCAGGACGATGCCATTGCCGTGTAATGGGTTTTCCAGCACCGGGTTCATCATGGCCAGGCGTCTGGCGATGTCGCCGACGAGCGCCATCATCGATTTTTCGCCTTGGGACAGCTGGGATACGTTTAGCGTCTTGCCGTCTTTATCAATAGCCATGTGCAAGCGCGGCTTACGCTTGACACGCAGTTTTGTGAAGCCTGGCATGAACGCCTCAACCGCAGTTCTGACCGCAGTCAGCTGACGGTCACGTGAAGAGGCATGCTCCCTGGTCAGCACTTTCCAGAGCTCTGTATCAATCAAGATCTTTTGAGACAGCTCATTCAGCAACTCTGTCGAGATACCCGTTTCATTCTCGCTGTCTTCACGCTCCCGAAACCACTCGAAAAAGCGGCGAAAATCCACGCCACGCCCCAAGGCGTTGTCGTAGCCGTCGAGTTGATCAAAGGTATGTCTGGCGTGGACTTTGAGCGGTATCTCGATGACAGAGCGCTCGACGGGGTAGAAAGCCAGAAGAGGAAGAGACGTATCACTTTTTTCAGTCAACTTTGAGCGATAGCCATCTGCAAGTCTGTTGAGCTCGCTTAATACTGTGGATGAGGTGGCGTTTCGGCCTTTCCGAGTAGCGGTTATTCCCCATTCAGTTTCAAGTGGATTGATCTCGTCATCCGAAATCAACACATCCTCTATCCGAATGGTAATCGAGGATGTAGCGGCACCGTTCTGAACCATACCCTCATCGATACGACTGCCAGCACCTTTCGGTGTTCTGACTCTCGCCACCAGCCAGCTCAATGATGTAGCGACAGACTTGAGCAGCGTAGTCTTCCCCGCCCCATTATTGCCGACCAGCACGGTCACCTTCGACGCGTGTCTTTCGGTAGGCGCCAAAGCGACTTCAAGATCGCTGAAACGCCCCACATTAACGAGCCTGAAGCTTTTGATTTCCATGAAGGTCCCTGAGGGGATTGATCCAGAACACAATGCGGTCGGCATTATGGCACTCCTGCACGCTCCGTGAAGACCTCGCCATAAAACGACTTACATCAAATCATCATTCCCGGAAATATCCTGTATCAACTCGCCGCACCTACTTAATCCCCGACAAAACCGTTAGCCTGCTTGCCATCAGTCAAAAACCCGCCTGACAGATGCGCCTCGCGTGTCTGCCAGGTTTACGCTCAAGCGAGAATCTTCATGCCCCACTCGTCCCATGCGGCGCACAAAGCCGTGAGCATGACCCCGGCCATGGTCATGCTGTTTGCCTTCTGCTGCGGCGCGATTGTCGCCAACATCTACTATGCGCAGCCGATCATCGAGCTGATTGCCCCGGACATCGGGCTGTCGAGTAAGGCGGCCAGCCTGATCGTTTCGTTGACGCAGATCGGTTACGCGCTGGGCTTGTTCTTTCTGGTGCCACTGGGTGATTTGCTGGAGAACCGCAGACTGATGCTGATCACCACGGCGGTTGCGGTGCTCAGCCTGCTGGGCGCCGCGTTTGCCGAGCAGCCGAATCTGTTTCTGCTGGTGTCGCTGCTGGTGGGTTTCAGTTCGGTGTCGGTGCAGATGCTGATCCCGCTAGCGGCGCATCTGGCACCGGAAGAATCCCGCGGCAGAGTGGTGGGCGGAATCATGGGCGGGCTGTTGCTGGGGATTTTGCTGGCGCGGCCGATTGCCAGTCTGGTGGCTGACCATTTCGGCTGGCGCGCAGTGTTCGGGGCGGCGGCCGTGGTGATGATCGGCATCAGTGTGGTACTCGCAACGACCATGCCCAAACGCGTTCCGGATCATCGTGCATCCTACGGCCAGTTGCTGTTCTCGCTCTGGACGCTCTTGCGCACCCAACCGGTGCTGCGCCAGCGTGCCTTTTATCAAGCGTGCATGTTCGCAACGTTCAGTCTTTTCTGGACCGCCGTGCCTCTGGAGTTGTCACGCAATCACGGGCTGTCGCAGACCCAGATCGCGATCTTTGCCCTGATCGGCGCAATTGGTGCGATTGCGGCCCCCATCAGCGGCCGTCTGGCAGACGCCGGTTACACCCGTATCGCGTCCTTGGGCGCGCTTCTGTTCGGTGCACTGAGCTTTCTTCCGGGTCTTATTCATCCTGCCTACAGCGTGACAGGCCTGGCGGTAACGGGCGTGGTGCTGGATTTCTGCGTGCAGACCAGCATGGTGTTGGGCCAGCGCACCGTCTATGCACTGGATGCCGCGAGCCGCAGCCGGCTCAACGCGCTGTACATGACCAGTATTTTCATCGGCGGCGCGATTGGCTCGGCGGTGGCCAGTCCGTTGTTTGATCATGGTGGCTGGACCTGGGTGCTGATCGCAGGCACGGTGCTGCCACTGACCGCCTTGCTGGCGCTGCTCAGGGATCGATCCAGGCAGAATGCGTAAACGCTGCACTTTGTAACTGATTTGCAGGATAATGCCGCGGCGATGGCATGGCCCATCGCCCTTCTGGCTCTCTCTCGCACCTCAAGGCTCGCGTATCCGGCACCTCTGGATCTGCGCGATTGAACACGGATTGTACAGACGCCTCATCCCAAGGCCCCGAATCCGCCGATACTGCTTTTCAAGCGCATCGGTACGCACTTGCGCAACCCGAACAAGGCAAAACAGCAATGGACGCAGCACCACGAACAAGCAAAATTTCCGCGATTTTCGCCAAGATATCGCTAGGCATCAGCGGCATGATCGGGGCTATCTGGAGCATCTTCACTTACCTTTTCCCGGACCCGGCCGTTCTCGGCCTCAGTATTGACTTCATCAACTGGAAGACATTGGTCATTATCGTCGGCACCGGTATGGTGATAAGCGGGCTGTATATCGCAATCATGGCCAGAAAGCTTCCATCTCCGCTCAAGCTCGGCGTGTGGCTGGCGCTGTCACTGTTTCTCTGCGCGGTGTTCTTCAAACTCGGCGGCGAATACGCTAAACCTTCGGTCGATTTCGCCCGCGGTCAGACACTGTTCACCGAGAACGAAAGCGCCAACCTGTTCGGTAAACGCTCCGAGACAGTCGACAACGTGAGTATGGAGTTGCTGGGTTGTGATCAGAATGGCCAGTCGCCTACCTGCATGCTGGAGCTGACCAACAAAAGTACAGACCGCGACTTCCGTTTCCTGAACCCGATCAGCCTGTTCGAAGAAACCGGCGGCGCGCTGGGCCTTTCGCAACTGCGTGTCGGCGATGCGAAATACGACCGCTGGGACAGCTTCCAGTTGATCCGTAACGTCCCTACCCGCGTGACGCTGATCTTTGAAGCGGCCAAGGGCCGGGTCAAGCAGTCACCTGCTTTGAAGCTGACCTTCCGTGATCGCGAGAACAAGGACAACGTGCTCAAGTTCAACGAGGTCAAGGTCAATTAACTAGCAAAGAGGGTGCGTCGTCGTCTTGAGTATGACGACGCACGTATTCGCTACCGGACTGACTGCTGCAGCCAGTTGGCCAGGTCAATGACCTCGGCTTCGTTGATGCTATGCCCCAGCCCTTCATACCCATGAAATTGCGGTGTCAGGCCGAGCGACTTCAGCGTGGCTTCGGCTTGCGGGCCGCTGGCGTAGGCCACCTGGCGATCCTGTACCCCGTGACCGATGAAGACGTTCAGGCGCTTGAGGTCATCAGAGGCTTTGACCTCGGACTGCACCACCGGCAACAACCGCCCGCTCAACGCCGCAATCCCCCCTACCAGCTTCGGCTGACGCAGGGCGACTTCGTAGCTCATCATCGCGCCCTGACTGAACCCGACCAGAAACACCTTGCCCGGCTGCGTGTGGAACTTGCCGGTGGCCTGGGTGATGAATGCGCTCAGTTGCTTGCCGCTGCTCTTGAGGTCTTCAGTCACGCCATCGTAGTCAGGCACGCCCGGTTTCTGGGTGAACCACTTGTAACTGTCGGCGCGCAACTCCATTGGCGCTTGTACCGACACATAGTTGTAGTCGGCCGGAAGCTCTTCCTTGAGCCCGAACAGGTCGGCGGCATTGCTGCCGTAACCGTGGATGAAAATCACCAGAGGCTGGTCGGGCTTGTCGACATTGGTCTGCGCCAGGTAATCCAGCGGCAGATCGGTGTGCAAGGTGTCCTGCGCCTGTGCCATTGCGGTAAAGGCAAATAGCAAGACAGCGAAGATTTTCAGCATGTTCATGACCTCTGTTTGACGCTGCCCGCAAGCAGCGTCGTGAGTGGGTGCGGAAGCAGAAACTGACATAGCCTCAGTTCTGCATGCTGGTCCGCGAAACTTCCGGCTTGATCAACTGCATCTGCTGACGGTAATCATCCGTCACCTGACGCGCCTGGCTACTGCTGGTGATGACCCGAGGCGTTATCAGCACGATCAGCTCGGTACGGCCCTTGGACTTGCTGGTATTGCCGAACAACCATCTCAAGCCCGGGATGCGTCCCAGGTAAGGTACGGCGTTGACCGTCTCGGCGTTGTCCTGCTTGATCAAACCGCCCAGCAGCACGGTCTGGCCACTCTGCGCGGCCACTTGCGTGGCTACCGAGCGCGTGGAGATACGCGGGTTACCGTTGGCGTCGCTGGTACTGGAATTGGTGTCGGCGCTACTGACCTGCTGCTGAATGTCCATGTACACCAGGCCGCCCGGATTGATGCGCGGCACGACATCGAGAATCACGCCAGTCTGCACATATTCGACGCTGCTCAATGTGGTGTTGGTGGAGGTGTTGGTGTTGATCGAGGTCTGGCTGATCGGGATGTTGTCGCCGACCTGAATCTGCGCCTGCTGGTTGTTCATTACTACCAGCGACGGCGCCGACAGGACCTGGGTGCGGCCATTGGTTTCCAGCGCCCGCAAGGCGACCTGCAGGTTGTTGCTGACGAAGGAGTAGAAGAACGCGTCAGTAGCACCCAGCGCAGCCCCGCCTGTACCAATCGCACCCTGGCTGCCTGCCGTATTGGTGACGTTGCCGGTTGTGCCCGAATTCCCCGCAAGGCGTCCCAGATACCACTGCACGCCCATGTCCAGCTCACCCGTCAGCGAGACCTCCAGAATGCGCGTCTCGATTTGTACTTGCAGCGGTGGATTGTCGAGGCGCTTGATCGCCGACTCGATTTCCTTCCACTGCGCCGGACGGGTGCGCACCAGCAACTGGTTGCTGCTCTTCTGCGCAGTGATGCGCGTGCTGGCGTCCAGAGACTTGCTGTTGCCGTTCGCTGCTCCACCCTCCTGGCTGGCCGAATCCGATTCACCGCCGCTCTGATCGTCGCCCTCGGATTCACTGTCGCTACTGTTCTGGCTGTTGTTCATGCCCTGGCTGTTGCCAAAGCCGCCGCCATTGCTCATGCCACCGCCGTTGCTGCCCAGGCCGTTGGAACTGCTCATGCCGCCGACACCGCTACCGCCATTGGAGTTGAGCGATGACAAGGTGGTGGTGCGCAGCCCTGGCGCAACCTTGGCTGCCGAATCTTCCTTGATGGCACCCGACCCGTAGATCTGCCGCAGGTATTTGGCCAGGTCGGTGGCTTTCATGTTGCGCACGTCGTACACGTACATCTGCGGCTCGTTACCGCCGCCTTCATCGATGGTATGAATCCACTCGCCGACTTCGCGCAGGTATTCAGGCTGCGACGAAATCGCCACCACCGAGTTGGTCCGCTCGATAGGCAGGAAACGCACCATGCCCGCCAGCGGCATGCCGCTCTCCGGGCCGAACATTTTCTGCAGCTCGGGCATCAGCTCGCCGACCGAGGCACGTTGCAGGCCGAATACGCCGACCGACATGCCTTTGAGCCAGTCCACATCAAACGTGTCGATGGTGTCCTGATAGTTGGCCAGTTCTTCGGGCGTACCCGCCAGGCTCAGTACATTGCGCGCCGGATCAACCAGCAGGAATGCGTTTTCCCGAGCGAACGGCTTGAGCAGCTTCTGCATTTCGGTCGCAGAGATGTAGCGCAACGGAAACAGCCGCGCCGACATGCCCGGCGACGGTTGCGCCACCGGCATTTCCGGCACCAGCTTGCCGGCCACGGCCTGATTCGAGGGCAGGATCACATAACGATTGCCCTGCTTGATCATTGCGTTGTCGGTCCAGGACAGCAACGTTTCGAGAATCGATAACGCTTGCTGCTTGTTGACCGGCTTGGAGGTCGAGAAGCTCACATCGCCCTTCACACCCTGGGCAATGCTGTAATTCTCGTGCAGCAGATCGCCCATGATGCTGTTGATCACCGCCTGAATCGGCTGATTGGTGAAGTTGAAGACGATGTCACCGGTTTCGGCCGGACGCGCCGCCGGAGCAGCAGCGGGCTGGCGGATGAAACGCTGGTTGCCCCTGATGATCTGGCGCTGCGGCGAGCTCGCCGGTTGCTGTGAAGGTGGCTCGACTGGCGGTCGTTCGCTGCGCGGGTCTACCGGCGGGCGTTGTGAACCGGTTCCCTGGAGCGCTTCCTGCAGCATGCCATTGTCGGGATCGAGAGTGTCGGGCTTTGACGCGCAGCCGCCTAGGGCGACGGCGGTAGCCAGGCAAAGCAAGGGTGTGCGCAAGGTAGCGATGGCAGGAACTCCAGAAAAGGTACCCATCACAGGGTGGAATCGTTGGTTAAGGTAATCGGCGGTGTACTCGACGGTGGCGGCAGACGCAACGCGGGCAGGCGCAGCATTTGCGTACGACCATCGAGTTGAAAGGTGGCCTGGGTAGGCTCCAGGCGGTCCAGCGTCCAGCCGTTGGGCAGGCGATCGCCCTGACGGATCTTCAACGCCGGACCGCTGGCTTGTTTAATCAGTGCGACACGTAGCGAGCCGTCCATGATCACCCCGGTCAGGGTCAGCCCGGCCAGGCTGGTGGCCTGCGCGTCGGCTTTGCGAACAGCTACATCCGGGCTGCGGTCAGGACTGAACAGCGGGGTTTTCCAGGTATTGGCCAGGCTGTCCAGTGTCGCCGACGGCGCATTGTGGGTCTGCGCCTTCTGATCGATCGGGTTGCGCGGTGCCTGCTCCGGCAGCCAGTCGGGCGAGTGCGCAGCGCCGCTGAAAATCAGGGCGATCAGCCCCGCCAGCAGCGCGGCCAGAGCCAATAGCGACCACTCCATCGGGCGTAAGGAACCGATCATTGCTCACCCTCCCCGGCGCTGGCCGGTTGCAGGTAGCCGCGCACCAGCAGGTGCACCACCAGTTTGCCGGCAGCACCGCTGGCCGGAGCATTGGCATCGCGACGCATACTCATCTCGTCAATGAACAGAAACGGGCGCTGGTACTCCAGCGCATGCAGGATGGCCGTCAGCGGTTCGATGGCGCAGTTCAGGGTCAGGCTGACCTTGACCTGCCGATACGGCTCGGCGCTGTCCTGCTCTGGCGTAATCGGCATGCGCTGGGTCAGCTCGCAGCCGCCACCGGTACTGGCCTGGCTGCTGATCAGGTCGGCAATACGCTGCATCAGATCGGCGGCAACGGCACTGGGATCTTCGCCCGGCAGCAAACTTGTGCTGCTGGCCGGATCGCGGCGAGCCTGTTCCAGTTGCTCGCGCAAAGAATCGCCCTGCTGCAACAGGCCGGCGTAACGCTGCTGTTGTTCGCGCAACTGGTCGGTCTGCTCGTTGATGTCGCGCAAGGGGCCGGCGAACCAACTGTCGATCAACAGCCAGTAAGCCAGGCACAGCACCAGGGCAAGAATCATCAGGGCCGCGCCCCGCCGCTCACGGCTTGTCAGTGGACGGCGCATCGGCGTTCTCCTGATGCTGGTTCTGGTGCAAATGCGCACGCAGTGAATACTGATCCTTGCCGGTCTTGGTGTCCGGCTGGATCACGCCCTGAAACTGCGCGTTGTCCAGACTGTGGCAATCCTTGACGCGGCCGATCAGGGCACTGGCCTTGGCGCTTTGCCCGGAAAACGCGACTTCGGCGCTGTCACTGATTTCCAGGTGCTCGATCCAGGTGTCCGAAGGCAGGCAAGCGGTCAATTCGCTGAGCAGCGCCGACAACGGCGGTTGCGCAGCCTTGCGGCGGATCAGGTAATTGGCTGCGCCCAGCGTGTTGGTCAATTGCTGGCGCAGCTGTTGAATCTCACCCACCTGGGCCTTCTGCGCCTGGACGCTGGCCTGCATGTCATCGAGCAGGCTCTGCCGGTCATTCAGCCACAGCAGCATGGCGCTCAGCAGCAAACCGGCACACAGCCAGATCAGCCAGCGCTGCAAACGATGACCGGAGTGCGATTGCTGCGGGCGCAGTGGCATCGGCAACAGGTCGATGCCCATGCGCTGCCCGGCAGTATCCATGCCGGCAGTACCCATGTCAGCGACGACATCTACCGCATCGGGACGCAAACCGCGCTCGGCGCACTCGCTGAGTATCGCGTCCAGCCGCTCGCGCAATATCGCCACCAGTGTGACCTGCACAAAGCTCGCGCTGCGACTGTCCTGACGGGCCACAAAATACAACTGGCCAGCGTCGAACGGGGTGAAGCGGTCCAGCTCGTAACCGACGACGGTCGACAGATTACGCGCTGCGGCAGCCGGCAGTTGCAGGGGCTGCACCAGCACCGCCGACGCCGGCAGCAACAACACACGTCGTGCCTGAGGCGATGCATCGGGCAGCGGCTCGACCAGCGGCCAGACGTGCGCCTGCTCCAGGGTCTCGCGGCCCAGCCAGCGACGCACACGCGGCGGCAGGCAGGCGCGAAGCTCCGCGACCCACCATTGCCAACCGTGTTGCGCCGGACTGCCACGCCACTGCCGGGCGACCTGTTCGCGTAACGCGTAAACAGGCGCCAGACGTGCAGAAACTGATGAATTCATTCTTGCCAACGCAACACCCTGTAGGGCTGTGCGCCTCCCTCCGATGGGCTCAATAAAACAGTGGTTTGTAACAGGGCAATTACACCGCCCGGTCTTTCTGCGCGGCTGTCGATGGCCAGCACTTCACCTGGATCGGCCCCGACCGCGCTTTGGTTCGGCAGGTTCAAGGCCCGTCGCAGCAACGCCGAAGCGAATGCCGGGTCGGGCCGATCGAGGCCGCTCCATAATGTTATTTCCGGCAACAGCCGGGCATACAGCGCCTGACTCATGCCCGGCAGCTGGCGTACTTCCTCAACAACCCGCAACGGTGACTGACCGCCGTTGCGCTGCTCTTCCAGCACCTGGGCAATAACGCTGGCCTGATTCTTAGCCGCGCCGCAGGCCTGCAACAGCCGCGATATATCCGCCACTGGCGCGCTGTTGAGGTCCAGCTTGCCGCGCTCGCTCCTGATGCTGACGAGCAACTGCGTATCATCCATCCGTAACGACACCAGACGCCCATCGGCAATCCAGCGTTTGCGCTGCGCAGGATCAAGCAAACCCTGCACAGCCATATTCATGCCAGCTTCGGCGGCCATCAGTGCCTGAGTGTTCTGGCGCAACCAGAGTGCCTGCCGGCTTTCCAGTTGCACCCACCCGGCCAGCCCGCCAAGCAGCAGGCTCAACAGCGCGAGCACCCAAAGCACCACCAGCAGCGCAACACCACGCTGCTGTCGACTGGCTATATTCATTCGCCGCCCGCCCCACCGGACAGGTCCAGACGCAAAGCGACTACTTCGGGGACCCACTTCACCGCCCCGCTGGTCTTCAGATCGATCCTTACAGCACCGGGCAAACGATTCGGCCAGGGCCATTTGGCCATCCAGCCTGTCGGCTTGCCCTTGGGGGTCAGCCCGCGATAACTGAACGTCAGTGACTCGACGTTTTGCAACAACACCTGAGGCTCACCCCACGGTTTCAAGGCAATGCCGTTTGCACCAGACTGGACCTGAGCAAAAGACACTTGCAAAGACCGATGGCCTTGCGGCCCTCCAAGTTCCAGGCTGTGCACCTGTATGCCACCGCCCAGCTCACCGGGCAGCGTGGCGACAAAGCGCAACTGCTGCGCCGAGCCTTCAAAAAAACCGCTGTTGACGTCATCTTCGGCAGACGTATCCAGCGGCAGGGCCTGACCGATCGAGCTACGCAGAAACGCCTGCGCGGCGCGGACTTCGTCCAGGTTCACGGTGTAACGTTCAGCCTTGAGCACCGCACGGTTGGCGCCCAGCAGCGCCCCTGCAACCAACACCAGCAGCACGCCCAACAGACTGATCACCAACAGTACTTCCAGCAGCGTGAAACCACGCTGGGTGCGGGTCATGATCCGGCCCCGCTGACAGCGCCGCGCAGTTTAAGCGTACTGAACTGCGCCTTGCGCTGGTGCTCGCTGAGCATCAGGTCGAGGCGAAACATCCGCGCCTCACCATTGGCACCCGACAGTTGACGGATGTCCAGGGTCCAGTCGATGCCTGCGAGCGTTCCCTGACGCGTACCGTTTTCCAGCGGGCCGGCACTTTCCTGATCCATAATTGTGCGTGCTGCATGGCTGATCCGGTCACTGCGCGACACCTGTTGCAGAGAGCGGGCGCTCTGCCCGAACGCAACCAGCAGAACGCCGCTGCACACTGCCATAACGGTCAATGCAGCAAGCATCTCCAGCAGGGTGAACCCCGACTGCGATGTTTTCATTAAAGCGACCGTACCTGAACGCTACCGGTCAGCCAGCCAATATCAATACGCCAGCGCCGGTCGCCGTCGGCGACAACCACGTTGCCGCCACTGGAACCGCCATCCGGGTAGAACTCCACGGACGAGCCGAGATCCGACGCGGTCTGCATGGTCACATGAAGATTTTCAGGCCAGTGCACCTCACGCTTGCCGGGTGCCTTGAGCGTCGCCTTGCGCAGATTGAACTCAGTGCGTGCAGGCTGACCGGTGACAATCGCGCGCACTCTGGTTGCCCTGAGCGCCTCGACCATGTCGCCGACCGCGCGTCGCTCACTGGCGGTACTCAAACCCTGTTGCAGACCGAAACCCACCAGACCGACGGCAATGCTCATCAACACCAGCACTACCAGCATTTCCATGAGGGTAAAACCCCGGCTTGCGACAGGCGTTCTCATGCCGAACGTTACTCCCAGTTGCCCAGGTCGGCGCTGTACCCTTCGCCACCCGGCTGACCGTCCTGGCCGTAGAAAATCAGGTCGAAGCTGCCGTGCTGGCCCGGGAAGCGGTAGCCGAACGCGTGGCCGAACGGGTCTTTAAGGTCCGAAGGCTTGGCGTAAGGGCCGTTCCAGTTCGAGGCGTTACCCGGTCTCTCGGCCAATTGCTGCAAGGTCTTGGGTGGCGAACCGACGTCCAGCGCATAGCTTTCGATCTTCATGCCCAGGCTGGCCAACTGAGCCTTGCCTGCGCCGTATTTGCCCTTGTCGACGTTGCCGCCTACCTGGCGCACGACGATGGTCGCAACAATGCCCAGCAAGACGATAACCGCGAGCATTTCCAGCAAAGTGAAACCGCCCTGTCGGCGTGCGGGTTTGAAGCGTGTGCGGCTAAAAGTCATCGGAGTGGTTTCCTCTTTCATGGATTCAGATATTGCTGGTCAGGCTCATCAGCGGCAGCATGATGGCCAGCATGATCACTGCGACCATGCCCGCCATCACCACGGTCAGCGCCGGGACCAGTGCAGCCAGCATGCGGTCGATACCCCGCCTGGCTTCGACGTCGAACACATCGGCGACCTTCATCAGCATGGTGTCCAGTTCGCCAGCCTGTTCGCCGACCTCGATCATTTGCAGCGCCAGATCCGGCAGCAGCGGTTGCGCGCCGAACGCGCTGGCCAGTGTGCCGCCGCCCTTGACCGACTCGGCCGCCTGTTCCACCTGCGCCTGCAAGGCGCGATTGGTGCATACCTGGCGAGCGATCACCAGCGCCTGCAACAACGCCACTCCATTGGTCAACAGCGTGCCAAGCGTTCGAGTCAAACGCGCTGCCTCGATGCGTTGCAGCAAGGGACCGATCACCCGAATGCCGAGTATTCGGCGGTCACGGCGTTCACGGCGCTGTGGGTCGCGCATGCGAATGGCCATGCCCCAGATCAGCGCGATCAGGCCCGCCAGAACAGCCAGGCCGTAGTTGCTCAAAAATTGTCCGAGGTTGAGAATGACCTCGGTGATCAACGGAATCGGCACGCCGAGATCCTTGAAGATCGGTACGAATTGCGGCACTACATAGGCCAGCAACAGGGCCAGCGAGCCCAATACGCCGACCACCAGAAAGGCCGGATAGATCAGCGCGTTGATGACCTCGCCACGCAGCAGCTGGCTACGTTCCAGATAATCACTCAGTTGACGCAGCGTGCTTTCCAGCGCCCCTCCGGCTTCACCGGCGCGAACCATGCTTATATAAAGCGGCGAAAACTGTGTGCCCTCTTCTTCCAGCGCAACGGACAATGGCTTACCGGCCTTGACCTGTTCTCGGATGCGCTCGATCAACGCCTTGGTCTGCGGTTGTCCAGGCTGTTTGAGCAGAATTCCAAGAGATCGTTCCAACGGCTGCCCGGCACCGAGCAACGTTGCGAGCTGCTGCGTGAAACTGACCAGCGCTGCCCCATTGAGCAAGCCGCTGCCCAGCGCGCGGCGCAACCCGCCCATACCGGCCGCGTCAATCTGCAAGACCATCAGACCACGTTTTTGTAGCGCGGCGATTGCAGCATCCTGGTCGCGGGCTTCCAGCGTGCCGTTCTGCGGCGCACCTTGAGCATCCAGCGCGCGATACTTGAACAGGCTCATGTGCCTTCACCTCGGGTGACGCGCAGCACCTCTTCCAGCGAAGTCACCCCGGCCACGGCCTGACGCAGCCCTTCTTCATGCAGCGTACGCAACCCACCGCGTCGGGCAGCTTCTTCCAGAGTCGAAGCATCGGCGTGGCGCATCAACAGACTGCGCAGTTCTTCGTTCATAACCAGCAACTCGGTGATTGCACTGCGCCCCCGGTAACCGCCGCCAGGTGCATCGGCACGCGGGCGATACAGGCGAATCGGGCGTTCGTCAGTGAAGCGCTCCAGCCCGTGCTCGGCAATCAACTCCGGCGGCGCATCGAAGGCCTCACGCGTTGCCGGATCAAGACGGCGGACCAGACGCTGGGCCAGAATGCCGTTGACCGTCGAAGCGATCAGGTAGCTTTCGACGCCCATGTCCAGCAGACGGGTAATACTCGCCGCCGCACTGTTGGTGTGCAGCGTCGAGAGTACCAAGTGACCGGTCAACGAGGACTGAATGGCGATACGGCAAGTTTCCAGGTCACGCATCTCACCGATCATGATGACATCCGGGTCCTGACGCACGATGGAGCGCAGTGCCCCGGCGAAGTCCAGGCCGATGGAAGGCTTGACCTGAATCTGATTGATGCCCTCGAGCTGATACTCGACCGGGTCTTCGACGGTGATGATCTTGCGCTCGGCGGTATTGAGCCGTGAGAGCGCAGTATAAAGAGTGGTGGTCTTGCCGGAGCCAGTCGGCCCGGTGACCAGCAGAATGCCGTGTGGACGCTCCAGCACATCGAGAAATTCATCCAGCCGCTCGCCGTCGAAACCCAGGCTGGGGAAATCGAAATTGATGGTCTGCCGGTCCAGCAAACGCATGACCACCGATTCGCCGAAGCTGGTGGGCACCGTAGACACCCGCAGGTCCAGCTCCTTGCCCTGGATGCGTAGCATGATCCGGCCATCCTGCGGCAGACGACGCTCGGCGATGTCCAGGCGCGCCATGATCTTCACCCGGGAAATGACCGCCGCCGAAGAACTGGACGGTGGCGCTTCGGCCTCATGCAACACGCCATCGATGCGATAGCGCACCTTCAACTGGCTCTCGAACGGCTCGATATGAATGTCCGACGCACGCTGTTCGACCGCACGTTGCAGAATCAGGTTGACCAGACGAATGACCGGTGCTTCGGAGGCCAGATCCTTGAGGTGCTCGATGTCTTCCAGCGAGCCACCCTCCTCATCCAGGTTCTCGATCAGGGTGCCCATCGCCGAGCGGCCCTGTCCGTAATAGCGCTCAATAAGGGTTTCGACTTCATTGCGCGGCCCGATGGACAGCCGCACCGGCACTTCGCAGGCATAAGCGATGGCCTGGAACGGGTATAGCGTACCGGGATTGGCGCTGAGCACTTGCAGCCCTTGATCGCTCCAGCCTACGGGCACGACTTGATAGTGGCGCATGAAGCGCTCGGTCAAAGGCGGCAAAGGATCGAGCAACGGCGGCACAGCGTCAGCGAGCAACAGCGGCGCCTGCAACAGTGCAGCCCATGCGCGGGCCAGTTCAAATTCGGAAACCAGACCCAGACGAGTCAACAACCCGAGCAGCTCGGTGCCTTCAGACTCCTGCTGCAAACGTTGCGCCCGCTCCAGATCGGCCATTTTCAAACCCGCGTGCTCCGTCAGCCAGGCGCAAACCTGCGCGGCATCCGGAATGAGGAGGCGGGAAACATCGACGGGAACTGGCGGCATGGATGAGGGCATTTTGCTACTTCGGAGGGACATGTTACAGCACTCTCCGACTGGAAAGTGCTGTGCTCAAAGGCTTCAAACGATCAATTTGACTGCTTTTGAGGAGTTGCGTTCTGTGGACGACCACCTTTTGTCGTCTCGGTCTTCTGGTTTTGCGCCTTCTGCGCTGCCTTGGCGTCCTGGGTCTGGGTCATGACCGTCGAATCGCTTGCACCGGATGTTGCATCGTCATCGGTCGCTTCAGCGGCAACTACTGCACCACTAAGGGCCAGACCCAGAACAACGCCTGCACTGATTACAGAGAATTTCATCGTAGTTAACTCCACAGAAAAAAGAAGTGAATTCTGCAAAAGGCAGAAATCGGATAAAGACCGGGCAAGAAATAGCGTACAGCACGCATCGCAACTTGCGAGCTGTCTTTCTTCGTCCTGAAAAATCTTAAACCAATCGACCAGTAGGTTTAACAAGAGTTCCTCAATTGTAAAGAAAAAATACGAAATGAAAGAAAAATACGCTTTTATTTGACATTTATGCCTTGTTTTAGGGTTAATTGTAACGGTTTTGAGATTCAAAGTGCCACCATGAGATAGCGATTTGATGGCACATTAGAAGTAGAAAAGATAATAAATAAAACATCGAAACAGTACTTAAACAGTCATAAGTTGCTCCCCTATAAGAGGGGAAGAAAACGCGACAACGGGCAACTTTTGCCCGAAGAAAATAGTAAGCCGCAAAGGCAAATAACGACGAGTTAGTTCTGCGCACGTGCGCAGGCAGCCAGTTAATTGAAACGTAGTTGGAGAGCAATATGAACAAGCGAAAGATGATAGGCGCGCACTCGGCGCTGGCCTTGCTGGCATTGGCAGTTTCCCAGGTGCACGCCGCTGACCCTACTGTGCAACAAGGCCGCGAAGACCGCGCTGAAAAAGCCGCGCAGAAAACCCTGGCCAAGATGACCATGGAAGAAAAGCTGGCCTACATCGGCGGCACTGGCGGCTGGGATGTCAAGCCGCTGACCAACTACGGCGTTCCACAGATTCACGGTGCCGACGGCGGCGTGGGCGTGCGCTACACCAGCGAAGGCAACGATCAGGGTGTTGTCTACCCGTCCGGCCCTAACCTGGCCGCCACCTTCAACCCGCGTCGTGCCATCGACCTCGGCCGTGCGCTGGGTTACGACACTGCCGTCGGCGGCTACCAGTTCATCACTGGCCCCGGCGTCAACCTGTATCGCATGCCGTACGGCGGCCGTGCGTTCGAATACCTCTCCGGTGAAGATCCGTTCCTGGGTGCCAGCCTGGCACCGGGCGTCATCAACGGTATCCAGTCTCGTGGTGTATGGGCCAACGCCAAGCACTACGCGGCCAACGACCAGGAAAGCAACCGCTTCAACCTGGACCAGAAGATGCCAGAGCGCGTCCTGCGCGAAATGTCGTTGCCTGCATTCGAGTCGTCCTCGAAGAACGGCAACGTTGCGATGATGATGTGCGCCTTCCAGAAAGTGAACGGTGATTTCGCTTGCGAAAGCGAGCACCTGATCGCGCAGATCCTGAAGAAGGAATGGGGCTTCAAAGGCTTCGTACAGAGCGACTACAACGCAGTAGTTCACGGCTTCGAAGCCGCCCGCGCCGGTACCGATCTGGACATGATGGGCTACCAGATGAACAGCTCCGTGCTGAAGCCGCATCTGGACGCTGGCGACCTGAGCGCTGCGACCATCGACGACAAGGTCCGCCGCATCCTCAAGCAGATCTACCTGTACAAGTTCGACAGCAAGACGCCGCTGACCACGCACAACATGAACAGCTCGACCAGCAACAAGGTTGCTCTGAACGCTGCGCGTGAAGGTATCGTCCTTCTGAAAAACCAGGACAATCTGCTGCCGCTGGACAAGCAGAAAGTCAAGAAAATCGCCGTTGTCGGCACCCTGGCCAAGTACTCGCCACCGACCGGTTTCGGCAGCGCCAACGTCATGGCCAGCCATTACGTCAGCGAGCTGAGCGGTCTGCAACAAATCGCGCCTAACGCCAAGGTCGATTTCATCGAAGGCCTGTCGCTGGACCCAAGCACCAGTGCCTGGACCACCACCGACGCAACTGGCAATGAAGTCCAGGGCATGAAGGTCGAGTACTTCAGCAACACCAACTGGTCTGGTGATGCCGCTGTCACCCGTACCGAGAAGCATGTTGACCTGGACTGGGCCAACGACAAGAACCTGCCGTTCGAAAGCAACACCTCGACGTCCGATCCGTACACCAGCAAAGGTTCGACCGCTGGCGAACTGAATGGCGATACATCGTCGACTTCGATTCGCTACACCGGCAAGGTCACCCCGACCCAGAGCGGCGAGCAGGTGTTCAAGGTTCGTGCCGACGGCGCCGTGCGTCTGTGGGTCAACGGCAAGAAAATCATCGACAACGGTGACGGCAAGCCATTGCCGGGCAACAGCATCCCGCCGACCATTCCAGAGTTCGCCAAGATCAATCTGGAAGCTGGCCAGTCTTACGATGTGAAGCTCGAGTACTCGCGTCGCGCCGGTTACCTGTCGACCATGGGCGGCCTGGTAGGTGTGCAACTGAGCTCGGCTTCGCTGAACGCACCTCAGGACTTGTCCGGCTATGACGCCGTTGTGGTTGCCGTGGGTAACAGCAACGAATACGAAGGTGAAGGTTTCGACCACAGCTTCGATCTGCCTGAGTTCCAGAACGAGCTGATCCAGAACATCGCCAAGGTCAACCCGAACACCGTGGTGACCATGTATGGCGGTACGGGTCTGAAGATGAGCGACTGGATCGAACAGGTTCCGGTAGCGCTGCATGCCTTCTACCCGGGTCAGAACGGTGGTCAGGCTCTGGCCGAGATCCTGTTCGGCAAGGTCAATCCGTCGGGCAAGCTGCCGATCAGTATCGAACGCAACATCGAAGACAACCCGGCTTACGCTTCCTTCCCGAAATTCGACAATCAGAACACTCTGACCGACATGGATTACAAGGATGACCTGATGCTGGGTTATCGCGGTTACGAGAAGAAAGGCATCAAGCCGCTCTACCCGTTCGGTTACGGCCTGTCGTACACCACGTTCGGTTACAGCAACATCAAAGTGACGCCGGGCGTTGCGGTGGGCAACACGCCGATCAAGGTTTCCTTCGATCTGACCAACACCGGCAAGGTTGGCGGCTCTGAAGTCGCTCAGTTGTACGTGGGCCAGCAGAACCCGAAAGTCGAGCGTCCGCTCAAGGAACTCAAAGGCTACAAGAAAGTGTTCCTCAAGCCGGGTGAAAGCAAGCGCGTGACCATTGAACTCAATGACCGCTCGCTGGCCTACTTTGACGTGAAAACCAATCAGTGGGTGGTCGATGCCGACACCTTCAACCTGTCGCTCGGTGGTTCGTCGCAGGACATCCGCCTGAACGCCAAGCTGGTCAACTCGTTCCGTCAGGAACTGTCGACCACCACCAGCAACCCGCTGCCACGCTCCGCTCTGAACTCGGTTCTGGTCGAGAAACCACCGGTCAAGACCGGCGGTGTATTCAAGCAGACCGTCGAGTAAGCGTTAGCTGACTGAAGGGTAAACGGACAAATAAAGGCTCAGGGACGAGCCCTTACCGCTGCATCGACCTGCGCAATGTAGGCATCGAAACACTCGACCAGGTCCACCTGATCGGGAAAGCGTAACCACTGAATCTGCAAGCCATCCATCATCGCCAGAATCTGCCGGATGATCTTGTCCAGATCCACATCCGCACGCACCTCCCCGCGCTCCACCAAACCTGAAAACTGTCCCATCAAGTTCGCGTGAATACGCTCGTAGCGTGTCTGGAACCATTCAAAGGCAGGCTGGTTTTCCAACAGACTTTCCGCATTGAGAATCGAAAAGGCACGCACCACGCCGGGCGCTGTGGCGTTGGAACGGTTGATAGCGCGCAGGCCGCCGAGCAGGCCGGTCAGTGTATTGTCTGTGCGCACCTCGGCAGCAATGCGGCTATTGACCTCATCGCGTCGGTCCAGCACGCCCATCAATAGCGAGATCTTGCTGGGAAAATGGTGCAGCAGCCCGGCGACGGAAATACCGACGATGGCCGCTACCTTAGCCACCGAGGCGCCGGTATAGCCCTCAAGGGAAAACACTTGCAAGGCCGCATCAAGCAGCTCTTTGCGGCGCTTTTCACCCTTCGGCGCGCGCCTGTGTCGGGTGACTGCCGTGCCCGTTTCCGTGGGGTCATGCAGAGTCATATCAGGCTCCTTCTTGAACAGCCGCGTACCCTAACCATTCAGGCGGCGACTGGCAACGCTATTGAACCGGATTGTTGGACAATTTCATTTTGCGCGGCCATTTAGATTCAACGCAATTGCCACTGCAATCAACACCAGGCTGACCGCCAGCGACAACCACAGCAGGCCCCTGTCGCCCTGCTCCTCACGCACGCACGCAAAAAACCACGGAGCGCCAGCTGACAGTAGAAAGGCAGGAGCCAGTAATCGGCCCTGCAGGTGGACGTAATGCGAATGTGCAAACAGCTCAAAGGGTAGATTCGCCCTAAGCAATGTGGCCAGTCCGTTCATCGCGCCATAACCGAACAGGAACATGCAGGCCAGCAGGGTATGGCCCTGACTGAGCAGTCCCAGGGCGAAACACAGCACCATTCCGGCAGCGACCCAGACATTCAGGCGCAGTGCAGGCATCGACTGCGCCAGCAAAGCCTGCGCCAGACGCGCGCAGGTCTGACCGATGCCCCACAGCGCTGCCAGCACGACCGGCACACCCGAAACAGCCAGCAACGCGGGTAAATGGGCAGACAGACCGGCTGACAGGAACGCGATCAGGGACATGCTCAGGGCGTAGCCGAGCTGAGGTATCCAGGGCATGGTGTTAGCGGGCGCAGGCGCGGTCGGCCCGGCGTTCAAGACCAGCAATCGTGAGTCCGGCAGGCCGCTGACCAATAACCCGCTGAGCAATGCCAGGCAGCCGTAGACCGCAACCGCACTACGCCAGCCCAACGCATTCAACAAGCCGTGGCCAAGCGGCCAGAATACCGCCGAGGCCAGCCCGCCCAACAAGGTAATCTGCACCATCAGCGCCCGCGAGCGTGCACCGAACAGCGCTGCCAATGCGGCAAACAGCGCATCGTAAAGTGACAGACGCATGCCGACGCCCAGCACTGCCCAGCCAAGAAACCACAACTGCGGGGTATCACACACAGCCAGCACGCAGCAGCCAAGCGCGTTGAGCCCGGCCCCGTATTGCAACACCTGCCGTGCACCGAGACGCTGGAGCAAACGCGCGCTGAAGATCGAAACCAGGCCCATGACCAGCAGCGCAACTGACAGCCCGGAAAAAACCTGCTGGCCGCTCCAGCCCAGATCATCGGCAATCGCATTGCCGAAAGCCCCCGGCAGATAAAACGTCACCCCCCAAGTGATCAGTTGCGCGAGCCCCAGTTTGACTACCGTCAGCCTGGAAAGATCAGCGCGGTCCACGTCAGTCAGGCCCGCTCGGAAGGTGCACTGCCCGAGCCGTCGCCGAGCATGCGCTGCATCAGCACGGTGTCCACCCAGCGGCCGTGCTTGAAGCCGACTGACTCGAATACCCCGACACGGCGAAAACCCAGGCGCTCGTGCAGACGCAGCGAAGCGATATTCTCGCTATTACCGATCACCGCGACCATCTGCCGCCAGCCGTCCTGCTCGCAGCGCTGTACCAGCTCGCCAAGCAATGCCAGACCGATACCCCGCCCGCCCATACCGTCCCGTATGTAGACCGAGTCTTCTACGGTAAAGCGGTAGGCCGGACGCGGACGATAGGGTGTGGCGTAGCCATAGCCGACCACCTCCCCGGCGAGCTCGGCCACCAGATATGGCAGGCCGTTGTCGAGCACCTGCGTACGGCGCTGCAGCAGCTCGGCGACACTCGGCGGATCGAGTTCGAAACTGGAAATGCCATGCAGCACATGATCGGCATAAATCGCCTGTACAGCAGGCATGTCTTGATCACACGCATCACGCAGGATAAAAGTCGGGGTCATGTCGGGCTCTGGGCAAATGTCGTTGGATGAGTGCAATCATGCCGCTCGCCACATCATTAAAAAAGCTATGATTCATCATTCACAGCATAAGAAATACTTTGCCATGCGCCGACTCAACCTGAATCACTTGCACACCTTCTCGCTGGTCATCGCGCACGGCAGCTTCTCCGCAGCGGCCGAGCGACTGCACCTGACCCAGCCTGCGGTAAGCCTGCAAGTTCGGCAGCTGGAAGACCAGTTGAAACTGAAATTGATCGAGCGCGTAGGCAAGCGGCTCAAGCCCACCTCGGCAGGCACTACGCTGCTGGAGCATATTGCGCGCATTGATGCGGTGGTCGAGGACGCCCTGCTGGAGTTGTCCAGTCACGCCAGCGGCGTTGCCGGGCAGGTTGCGATCGGCACTGGCGCGACCGCCTGCATTCATCTGCTACCGCCCATGCTGCAAGCGTTGCGCCGCCGCTTTGCACAACTGGATGTGCGGGTCAGCACCGGCAACACGGACGGCATTCTCAAGGCGGTGGAGGAAAACCGTCTGGACCTCGCGCTGGTGACGCTGCCCGCCTCGGGGCGTAGCCTGCATATCACCCCGCTGCTTGAGGATGAGTTTGTGGCGATCTTCGCCAGCAGCCAGCAGCCGATTCCCGCTGAAATGACTCCGGAGCACCTCAGCGAACTACCCCTGGTGGTCTTCGAAGCAGGCAGCAGTACCCGGCTGCTGATCAATGAATGGTTCTTGCAGGCCGGAATCCGGGTAAAGCCGGTCATGGAACTGGGCAGCATCGAGGCCATCAAGGAAATGGTCGCGGCGGGCCTGGGCTACAGCATCGTGCCGCGCATGGCGGTTGCTGCGGCCCATCATCGCCGCGGCTTGCAGGTGCTGCCGCTGGTGCCGGGGCTGAGCCGCACACTGGGAATTGCGTTGCGCCAGGACAAACCGGTCAGCAAGGCATTGCGCCAGGTGCTGGATGCGCTGCACAAACTCAACGCTACACCGCCTTAAAAGTCACAAAGGCGTGCCACGATAGAAGCCTGCTTGCGCCCATGCACTATAAAGAGCAACAGCGCTTGACCTGACAAATCAGGGCGACAGTTGCATCAGCAGTGAATCAAGTTGTACGATGACTGCCCACTGGTTTTAGAAAAATGATTGCTGGCCTGCTTTTACACGCCACATCACTGACAATCTGTAAAGCAACTCGGCAACCCATAAGGAGCGCCGGTCCGGATACCTTCCATGCCGACCTCCAACCTCAAAACAACAGGAGATACCGATGCCTAACATTCTCGGCCAGAATTTCATCGCTGGCGGCCGCAGCGCTCTGGGCCAAAGCCTGCAAAAAAGTCTGGATGCCACAACAGGCGAAGAACTGCCTTTCAGCTTCCATCAGGCTACCGACGGCGAAATCGACGCTGCCGCCCTCGCCGCCAAGGCTGCCTTTCCAGAATTCCGTCAACTGAGCCCGGCCCGCCGCGCTGACTTCCTCGACGCCATTGCCGATGAACTGGATCAACTGGGTGATGATTTCGTCGCCATCGTCTGCCAGGAAACTGCCCTGCCCCAGGCACGTATTCAGGGTGAACGCGGTCGTACCAGCGGCCAGATGCGCCTGTTTGCCAAGGTTCTGCGTCGCGGTGATTTCGTCGGTGCACGCATTGACCTGGCCCTGCCGGACCGCAAGCCGCTGCCACGCGTCGACCTGCGCCAGTACCGCATCGGCGTGGGCCCGGTTGCCGTGTTCGGCGCGAGCAACTTCCCGCTGGCGTTTTCCACTGCTGGCGGTGACACCGCTGCTGCACTGGCTGCCGGTTGCCCGGTGGTGTTCAAAGCACACAGTGGCCACATGGCGACTGCCGATCTGGTGGCCAGCGCTATCATTCGTGCCGCCGAACGCACCCAAATGCCGAAAGGCGTATTCAACATGATCTTCGGCAACGGCGTTGGTGAAGGTCTGGTCAAACACCCGGCCATCCAGGCCGTCGGTTTCACCGGCTCGCTGAATGGCGGCAACGCTCTTTGCAAAATGGCCGCCGAGCGTCCACAGCCGATTCCGGTGTTTGCCGAGATGTCCAGCATCAACCCGGTAGTGTTGCTGCCAGGTGCCCTGCAGGCACGCGGCGAAACCGTGGCCAAAGAGCTTGCCGGTTCGGTGGTGATGGGTGCCGGTCAGTTCTGCACCAATCCTGGTGTGGTCATCGGCCTGCGCTCCCCGGCGTTTTCCAAGTTCGTCGAGCAACTGACCGAACAGATGGGCAGTCAGGCGCCGCAGACCATGCTCAACGCAGGCGGTCTGCGCAGCTACAGCAAAGGCGTTGAGCATTTGCTGTCGCATCCGGGCGTAACGCATCTGGCGGGCAAGCCGCAGGAAGGCAAACAGGCGCAGGCCCAGTTGTTCAAAGCTGACGTCAGTCTGCTGTTGGAAGGCGACCAGTTGTTGCAGGAAGAAGTCTTCGGCCCGACCACGCTGATAATCGAGGTCGCTGACGATGCGCAGTTGAAAGACGCGCTGCAAGCCTTGCGTGGTCAGCTGACCGCGACTGTGATCGGCGAACCTGCAGACCTGAGCCAATACAATTGGCTGCAACCGATACTGGAAGAGAAAGTCGGCCGTATTCTGTTCAACGGCTACCCGACCGGTGTTGAGGTCTGTGAAGCCATGGTGCATGGCGGCCCGTACCCGGCAACCTCGGATGCACGCGGCACGTCGGTGGGCACTCTGGCCATCGACCGCTTCCTGCGCCCGGTCTGCTATCAGAACCTGGCCGACAGCCAGTTGCCGCCTGCATTGCAGAATGCCAACCCGCTGGGTCTGCGTCGCTTGGTCAACGGTGAATGGAGCGATCAGCCTCTCGTGTAACGACCATCGCTTGACTCGTAAACAAAGCAGCGCGACCTGATGAGGGTCGCGCTTTTTTTTGAAAAATATTTCTTTTTTGTGCTTTAAATCGCTTATAGCGGACCTGTTTTCCAGCCTGGTGGCAGCACCAGGGAAGTGCAAAACATGAGCTGTTCATAAAATAACCACACAGCTGTAAGCCACGTGTAACAAGGGTTTCAAAAAGTTACCCACAGACATACCCACGATTTCCGTGGACAACTTTTCATCAATTTCGGACCTTAAAAACCCTGAGCAGCGCAAGCGTAAATTTTTGCAGGTTGCCCACATCCTCAGAGGTGATGGCACCGATAATGGCCATTGAGGCGTCGTGACATAACCTTATGCACGTTTGGCGGTTGATTCGGCAGGCTGTACGGCGTGAAATGGGCGATTTATCGAGGCATTCCGATTATGCAGCAGCGTTGTGAAGTGGCCGTGCTCGGTCTGGGTGCCATGGGTGCAGCCACTGTCTATCAACTGGCGAAGGCCGGAGTCGATGTGATTGGCGTTGATCGCTACGCCCCTCCGCACACCCAAGGCTCCAGCCACGGCGATACGCGCATCACACGGCTGTCGGTTGGCGAAGGCCCGCAATACCTGCCGCTGGTACGCAGTTCGCACAGCATCTGGCGCGAACTCGAGGCGTTGAGCGGCGAGTCGCTGTTCGAGCAGTGCGGAGTGCTGGTGATGACCTCCAGCCATGCGTACGATCCTGAAGACAGTAAAGACTTCACCCACCAGACCATCGCTTTGGCCCGCACCTATGGCGTGAAGCACGAGGTATTGTCGGCGGCGGCCATTCGCGAGCGCTTTCCCCAATTCACCCCTGTTCGGGATACCGCCATTGGCTACTTTGAACCCGAAGGCGGATTTGTCCGTCCAGAGCGCTGCATCGCGGTACAGCTAAGGCTGGCGAGGCAATACGGCGCAAGGTTGCAGCCCCATGAGACGGTCACGCACTTACAGGCACAGGGTGATCAGGTGCGTATTACCACCGACAAGGGCACGATCATCGCTGACAAGGTCGTGGTCAGTGCGGGCATGTGGTCAGCCGAATTGCTCGGCGCTCCGTTCAGCGATCTGCTGCGGGTGTGTCGGCAAAAGCTGTTCTGGTTCGAGTTGCAGGAGAATGCCGCTTTTGCAACGGTTTCGCCGAGCTTCATTCTGACTCACGGGCCCGGAGAGGGTGACGTCAACTATGGTTTCCCGCCCCTGCCCGGTGAAAACAGCCTGAAGGTCGCCACAGAGCAATACATCGAAGCATCCGCTGCCGACCAGCTGGATCGCACTGTTACGGCAAGGGAGGAGCAGGAAATGTTCCAGACCCAGGTGCATGGCAAGATTGCGGGACTGACGCCGAACGTGGTCAAGTCTTCGGTATGCGCCTACACCGTCACGCCGGACTGCCACTTCATCATCGATGAACACCCCCATCTGAAGAACGTGACAGTGGTTTCGGCCTGCTCCGGCCACGGCTTCAAACATTCAGCCGGACTCGGGCTGGCCCTAGCGCAACGCTGTATTCACGGCACCAGCGATGTAGACCTTTCAGCCTTCTCGCTGGCGCGTTTCACCACGCAGAACTGACCGATGACAGTCAGCGCGCCACAACGAAGGCCTCGTCAATGCGTGCCAGATCGGTGTCGCGCAACGTACCGGCGTAGTAATGCAGCTTTATCCAGGCCATCAAATAGTCATAGCGGGCTTTCGCCAGATCACGCCGAGTGCTGTAAAGCTGCTGTTCGGCGTTGAGTGCGTCCAGGCTGATGCGCTCGCCGCCGAGAATGCTCTGACGTGTCGACTCGACCAGTGCCTGCGCCGAGACCAGTGCTTTCTGATAAGCGCGCAACTTGCTCACCCCTGACGCACAGGCGTTGAACTGGCGACGCAGCTCGATCAGGGTTTCGCGGGTCTTGCCCTCCAGCTCGTATTCCGCCTGCTCGCGCTTACTGTTGGCCTGACGCACCGAGGCGCTGGTGCCGCCTCCGGCGTACAGCGGAAGACTGAGCTCGATACCTATCGTGTTGGTGTCGTAACGCTGATTGTAGGTGTTGCCGCTGTCCGATTCGTTCTGACGGATGCTTGCGTAAGCATTCACCGTCGGCAGATGCCCTGCGCGGTTGCGCTCCACCTCGTATCGCGCCACTTCCAGCGACTGACGTTGCGAGGCCAGGATCGGGCTGTTGGCCATGGCCAGCGCATGCCACTCGGTAAAGCTGGACGGCGCCAGGACCAACGCCTGAAAGCTGTCCCTCAACGGCTCCAGTTGCGCAACATCGATACTTGGCTCGCCCAGCAACGCGGCAAGCTCGCGCAAAGCCGCGTCCTGCTCATCGCTGGCTTCGATCTGCTCGGCAATCGCCAGTTCGTTGCGCGATTCGGCTTCGAGAATATCGGTGCGCGTGCCCTCTCCCTGCTCGAACATCTGTCGGTTCTGCGCGAACTGGCGTTCGAACGCCTGCTGCTTGGCACGCGCGATATTGATCTGGTCCTGGGCGAAGAGTGCCTGGGTGTAGAGGGTCAACACCCGCACCAGTAATTCCTGGCTCTTGCTGCGAAAGGTCTCGTCGGCAAACAGCGCCTGGGCCAGCCCCTTGCGGTAATTGGCGTACGCCTCGTAATCGATCAATGGCTGCTGAACCGTCAGGCTCGAACCAAAACTGTTGTAGTGGCGATGGTCAGTGGTGTCTTGAGCGCTGCCTTTGAGGGTCGCCTTGGAGTCGTTGCGCCCCTTGTTGTAGCTGTATGACACGCGAGGCAACAAGCCGGCACGACCGATCACCCGGTTTTCCAGGCCTGCGTCGCGCTCCTTGAGTGCGCCCAGATAAACCGGGTCATTGCGAAGCGCCAGCTCATAGACCTGAAACGGGCCCATTGCATGACTCAATGAAGAAGTGCCCAGCAGGATGGCCGTCAGCAAAGCGGCTTTCAGGGGATGACGAGACATCCTATTCCTCCGTCAACGCGGAGCCGGCACGGTCCAGCAAAGGTTTGAACAGATAATTGAGCAGCGAGCGTTCGCCCGTGCGCACAAACATTTCAGCGGGCATGCCCGGCTTGATCACCAGCCCGTTGAGTTTTTCCAGTGCCGCATCGCCCACCGAGGTGCGCAGCACGTAATAGGGCTGGCCGGTTTTCTCATCCTGCATCTGATCGGCGGAAATCAGGTTTACCTCACCGGAAACCCGCGGCGTGCGACTTTGATTGAACGCAGTGAAGAGGATATCGACCGGCAAGTGGCTGGCGACCTTATCGATCAACTGCACTGGCAGACGCCCTTCGACTTCCAGCCGTGTGCCTTGCGGAACGATCTCCAGCAGGGTTTCACCGGCCCGCACCACTGCGCCCTCGGTGTGCACGCCCAGGTTGACGGCGATGCCATCAGCAGGGGCAAGAATTGCACTGTGCTGCAGACTGAAACCTGCCGAAGCCAGTTGTTGTTCAAGGGTAAGCGCCTTGACCTGAGCATCGGCCCACTGGCTGCGCACCTCTTTCTGATACTCCTCGCGCTGCTGCTGAAGACGCAACCGCGACTCGACTATCCCCTGCTCTATCCGCCCGGTTTCGCCTGCGTTCTGCGCCAGGCTCTGCTGCACTTGAGAAAGCTGGCGTTGAAACTCCAGCAGACGGTTGCCCGGAATGAAACCGTTCTGCGCCAAGGGCTCCAGGTTACTCAGTTGCTTGCGTAGCGAGTCAGCCTGAGCCAGCAGGTCCGATCGAGCGCGGCGCATACCGGCGAGTTGCAGCCCGGCACCTTCGATACTCGCCTGCAAACCGGACTGTTCTCGAGCCAGCGCCTGTCGCCGGCTGCTGAACAGTTGCCGCTGGCCCTCAAGCACCAGTGCCAGACGCGGGTCGGGGTTCTGCCCCTGCCCGGCGGCGATCAGTTCTGCGGGAAAGTGCACCTCATCCAGGTTGTCACGCTCGCTCTGCCAGCGCGCGAGGCTGGCCCAGGCCATTCGATACTGGGCACGCAGCGATTGCACGTCGGCCTCGACCTGAGTCTGATCAAGACGAAACAGCGGCTCGCCCTCCTTCACGGACTGGCCTTCGCTGACGAGAATTTTACTCACTACGCCACCATCCAGCGACTGCACGGCCTTGCGCTTGCCCGACACCACAACGGTGCCCTGCACGGCAATGCCCTGATCCAGCGGGGCGAGGCTCGCCCACAGAAAGAAACTGCCCGCCCCTGCCAGCATGAGAATCCAGCCGGCACGGACAAAAAACTGCACGCCGCGCTCCTTGCCCGGCACGGTGTAATGAGTGTCGATAGGGCTGCTCATACGTCGGACTGCCTGTTCTGCGTGCCGTACTGACGGCTCATGGAAAGCCCGGCGGGTGCCGGTCGGGGTTGCGCTGGCGGTGCTTGCCCGGGCGATGTCTGTCCCGACAAGGCCTGCAACACCTGAGCCGTGGTGCCGAATGCCTGCATGCGACCGTCGCTCAGCACCAGCAGACGATCAGTCTGGTTCAACGACTGCGTACGGTGAGTGACGAGCACGACGGTACAGCCGCGGGTCTTGAGCTCAGCGATCGCCTGAGTCAGGGCCGCTTCGCCAGCGGCGTCCAGATTGGAATTGGGCTCATCAAGCACCACCAGCCGCGGATCGCCATACAGCGCTCGGGCCAACGCGACGCGCTGTTTCTGACCGCCTGACAAGCCAGCGCCATCGTCGCCCAGCCGCGTGTCGTAGCCCTGCGGCAGACGCAGAATCAATTCGTGTACGCCTGCCAGTTGCGCAGCAGCAACCACGGCGCTCGCGTCGCCCTCGCTAAAACGCGCGATGTTTTCTGCCACGGTGCCACCGAACAGCTCGATGTCCTGCGGCAGATAGCCAATATAGGGGCCCAGCGCCTCGCGGTCCCAGCGATGCATATCGGCACCGTCCAGACGTACCGTACCGCCCAGCACCGGCCAGACACCGACCAGCACGCGTGCCAGGGTAGACTTGCCGGAACCGGATGCTCCCAGCACGCCGAGCACTTCACCGGCTTGCAGTTGAAAGCTCACTTGCTGAATCGTCGGCGATGTTTTGCCCGGAGGCGCAGCGCTGACCTGTTCCGCGCTGATCTGACCGCGCGGTGCTGGCAGTGGCATGCGCGGCGCGGGCTCGGCGTAGGTCTTGAGTAACTGGTCCAGACGCCCGTAAGCCAGGCGTGCAGAACTCCATTGTTTCCAGACTGCGATCAGTTGATCGATGGGGCTGAGGACCCTTCCCATGAGGATCGAACCGGCGATCATCATGCCTGCGGTCATGTCTCCGTTTATCACCAGCAGTGCGCCCAGGCCCAGCACCAGCGACTGCAGGCACAGACGCAGGGCCTTGCTGATCGAACTGATCACCGCGCCAGTGTCACTGGCACGGTTTTGCAAGGCCAGAAAGCGCCCATGCACATGGAACCAGCGACGCCGCAACACTTCGAGCATGCCCATCGCCTGGATCGCCTCGGCCTGTTGCAGGTGTCGGGTCGCCAATTGCGCAGACTGCTGCGAGTAACCGCTGGCTTCGGCCAGCGGTTTGCGGGTCAGCCATTCGTTGAGGCAGGCCAGCCCAACCAGCAACACCGTCCCCACGCTGGCCAGCACGCCAAGCCAAGGGTCGAAAAGAAAGATCACCGCCAGGTAGATAGGAAACCACGGGGCGTCGAAGAACGCGAACAACGCCGGCCCGGTGAGAAACTGGCGGATAAAGGTCAGGTCACCCAGCGCCTGTCCAGCCTGACGCTGGCCGGCGTGCAGGTTGCTCTCGAACGCAGCCTGATAGACGCGCAGATTGAAACGCCTCTCCAACTCGCTGCCGATGCGGATCACCACAAAGCTGCGGACCATCTCCAGCAGGCCGATAAACGCAAAGAACCCGACCACCATCAGCGTCAGCATGGCCAGAGTAGTCTGGTTCTGCGACGTCAGTACACGATCATAGACTTGCAACATGTAAATCGATGGGGCGAGCATCAACACATTGATCAGCGCGGTAAAACAACCGACACCAATCAACGCGCTCTTGTAGTCAGCCAGCGCTTTATAAAGCGGCGGCCGGGCGCTTTGGGGCAACGCACTCATGGTTGTTCCTTGATGGTCTTGCTGGTGACGGAGTGACATCCCTGGGTTTTAACAAACAACTCGCGCAGGTCCATGAAACGCTTAATCGGCGAGCCGTCCAAGGACCAGCACTTCACCGCCGGGCAGACGCGCCTGATAGATCTGCTCCCCCATGTTATTGAGGTGAATCAGGCGATTGCCTTCCTTGTCGGTGAATGCCAGGCCATCCGGAGTCGGAAACCAGCCAGTGGGTGCTTCGTGCAACCACTTTACTGCACAAGCGAGATCGCCCGTCAGTTTTGGTACATCGATATTGAGGTGCAATTCACAGACTTCGTTCGTCTTTCCCTGAAGAGAAAGTCGCCATTTGCCGCTGAGTTCAGCAGGATCGGGCAGTTTCAAACTCATGGCCATGCTTGCTCCAGAAATACCCGCCAGCAACGCAAAGGCGGCCGGCACGATTCGAACAACGTGATTGATCTTCATGATGGGGTACTTTCCAGATCATGGACGACAGCAGGGTCGTCCATGATTGTTACAGATTAAACCACGATATCAGTAGCCAACGCTTGACCAACAGTCCCCACGACGAAGTCCCCCACACCCTGACCTGTGAAGTCGATCGCCAGGCTACCCAGATTGCTGCTCTGGTTGTAGCTGAGGATCGCTTCGCCGACATGGCCGCTGAACGCGTTGACGAACTGCAGCGCGCTCAGCGTGGAAATGGCCGATACATCGATTTTGTCCTGACCGCTGACAAAGTCACGAATCGTATCCTGCGCTGCACGGTTGGAGTCGGAACTGGCACCAAACACAAAAATGTCTGCACCAGCACCACCGGTCAGGCTGTCGGCACCGCCGCCGCCGTAGATGATGTCGTTGCCGGCACCACCTTTGAGGTCGTTGGCAGCGGCATTGCCGATCAACAGGTCGTTGCCCGAACCGCCCACCGCGTTTTCAACCACCACGCCTTTGGCAATTGAAACGTTGCCCACCATGCCACCCACATCCGAGAACGAGGCCGCATTGAGGTTGATCTTCTGGTTCTGGGTGAAACCCGAGAAGTCGAGGGTATCCTTGCCCCCGCCATCCCACACCGAGAACACCACCTTGGAAGAGGCGGACGTGGCGCTGTAGAAATCGCGCCCGGCAGTGGAGTTGAACCCATAGACCGTATCACCGGCACGGGTGCTCATGTTCGCGCCATAGAGCTGCTGAACGGCAGTGATGTCATCCAGCAACGGTGCCGAAGAGTACGACGGAGCGCCGCCCTTGACGAAGTTCTGGTCAGTGTTGGACTCACTCCAGTAACTCATGACGCTGTAGCCACGGGTGTCTTCTGCGTAAGTGGCGTCCTTGTAGCTCGGATTGCCCTCGCCCGCGTTGTAGTCACCCGGGTGAGACAGGCCCAGAGTATGGCCGATTTCATGAGTGAGGGTCTGACGGCCGTAGTTGCCATTGTCCGGGGTGGTGTTGACCTTGTAGCTGTTATCGACAAGGTACCAGGACTGGCCGTCAGTGCGGCTGTTGCCGCTGGGCAGGTAGGCAAAGGCTGCCCCGCCCGCGCTGCCGTTGCTGTAGTTACCGAAGGTCATATGCCCGTCGCCGCCGGAAGCCGCCTGGGTAAAGCTGACCTTGGCGACGTCAGCCCAGGATTGCATCGACAATACCGCCTGTGCTTTCTGCTGCGCGTTGAACGCACTGAAAGTCCCCAGCGAATTGTCGAACCCGGCAGGCTTGGCCGTGAGGAACGTGTAAGTGAGGTTGATGGTGCCGTTGCCATCACGATCAGTCCACGCAGCGTCGTCGCGAAGGATGTAATCGGCGGCCTGATCGACCGAGTACGAAGGCTTGCCATTGATCGTGAGGTTACCGCCACGGTCATACTGGTGAGCGAACGTATTGATCTGGTCGAAAGAGGTGCTGGTAGCAGCAGAGAGTTGAATTGCAGCATTTTCTTTGACTTTCGTCATGACACTTCCTTGTTTGCTGATTAACAGGTTAGGTGCAGCGGGACTCCCCCCTGTAGCGAGAGAGTCCAGTCACTCGCTTTGTGTTGCTGTTGCGTAACGCTTTGATGCGTAACAAAGCTGACACATTTGGAAATCTTGTGTCCAGCTCTCTTCAGTGATGTCAATTGGCCCAAACGGGGAAGTGCCTACAGGCCTTGGGGAATGGTCCGATATTATTTTTTGTGATGATCAAAAGCTGATAAGTGCTTGAGCAGACGAGGGCAATCTTGATAAAGATGACTGATCGGTCAGGTGTCCTACGATGCGTAATTTGACTGGACGGAAAGTCTCTGGCCAATCCGGCTTGCCCTTCCCGTACTTCCGGAAAGGCATATCGCTATCACCTGAGATCCTGACACTTCTCAAATCCCGGAAATGCAAAAGCCCCGAAAGATCGGGGCTTTTGTTTGAAGTGTTTGAAGCGGCGGCCTGAGTAGTCAGGCCGACGTCATCAGTCGTCGCGGCTCATGATGCCGAAAATCTGCAGCAGGCTGATAAACAGGTTGTAGATCGATACATACAGGCTGACCGTCGCCATGATGTAGTTGCGCTCACCACCCTGAATGATCGCGCTGGTCTGGAACAGAATGCAGACCGACGAGAACAGCACGAAGCCTGCGCTGATCGCCAGTTGCAAACCGCTGATCTGGAAGAACATGCTGGCCACTACTGCGCCAAGCAGAACGAAGAAGCCTGCGGTGATGAAGCCACCCAGGAAGCTCATGTCCTTGCGGGTGATCAACACGTAAGCCGACAGACCGCCGAAAACCAGTGCAGTCATCGCGAAAGCGGAACTGACGACTTCAGCGCCACCGGCCATACCCAGATAACGATTGAGGATCGGGCCCAGCAGGAAACCCATGAAACCTGTCAAGGCGAAGGTCGAAACCAGACCCCAGACCGAATCACGCAATTTGTTGGTCAGAAAGAACAGACCATAGAAGCCGATCAGTACCACGAAAATATTCGGGTAGCCGACGCGCATCTGCTGAGCGACAAATGCCATGACACCGCTGAAAGCCAGCGTCAAAGCGAGAAGACCGTAAGTGTTGCGCAGGACACGACTAACCTCTAGCTGGTCGGCCTGCATGCCGGTTTTAAGGCTGTAATCCTGTTCGCGCATGGCGAAACTCCTTCCTGTTGAAATGTTGAGTTGCAAAGATCATAACAGAGGCGCTGCAACTGGCTAGTCACAGAGTTTGACAGCTTGTTTCATTCCGGTATTATGGCGCCCGCAACGATAGTGGAGGTATGGCCGAGTGGTTTAAGGCAGCAGTCTTGAAAACTGCCGACTGTAACAGGTCCTAGAGTTCGAATCTCTATGCCTCCGCCATATTTGGTAGCGCAAAGCCCTGATTATTCAGGGCTTTGTCGTTTCTGGCCTTTATGAAAATCCCCCCTCTCCTCCCCCCTGCCGGCGGGCCCGCGCAACCTGATATATTGATGCGCACCCCGTATCAATAGACTGACGTTCGAATGCCCATCAATTTCGACCTAAACGACCTCCAGGCATTTCGTGCCGTGGTCGAGAATGGCAGCTTCCGCAAGGCTGCTGAAACCGTGCAGATAACCCAGCCTGCACTCAGCCGGCGCATAGAAAAGCTTGAGTCTGCGCTGAACGTGAAGCTGTTTGAGCGGACCACCCGCAGGGTCAGCCTGACCACGGTTGGCCGTGCATTTCTGCCTCAGGTCGAGCGAATACTGGATGACCTCGACATCGCATTGATGACCATCGATGGCGTCGGTTCCACCCGGATGGGTAGCGTCACCATTGCTTGCGTGCCTTCAGCCGCCTATTACTTCATGCCGCAGGCCATCAGCGCGTTTCATAAGCTGTTTCCGAAAATCAGAATCCGGGTCGTGGATGCCAGCGCCAACGAGGTCAACAGCGCGGTTGCCCTTGGCGAGGCAGATTTCGGGGTGAGTTTCAGCGGCAATCTGGCACCGGAGGTCGACTTCGAATTGCTTCTTCAGGAACGCTACTTGATGGCCTGCCGCCGGGATCACCCGCTTGCGATGTGCGCCAGCGTGAGCTGGGAGGAAATGTACCGCCACGACTACATCGCTCTGGACATAACGTCAGGTAACCGTCTGGTACTGGATCAGGCGCTGGCGCTCTCGCGCCCGCACAAGGAGAGTATCTGCGAAACGCGGCATGTCACCACCATGATCGGCCTTGTGGAGGCTGGCCTCGGCGTGGCGGCGGTGCCCTCGATTGCCATGCCGATGACCGCTCACCCGTTTCTGGTGAGCGTGCCATTGGTTGCACCTGAAGTGGTTCGCAACGTAGGGCTGATCAAACGTCGCGGGAGGACATTGACGCCTGCAGCCCTTGAACTGGAGCGACTGGTCAGGAAGATGCCGCTACGCTCAGCGGGGAACTGAATCCAGCCCGGTAGACTGCACCGTGGCCTGCGCCTCTGGGGACGCCAGGTAATCGAGCAATGCCTTCGCCTGCTTCGGGTGCTCGGCATTGACCGGAATGCCAGCGGCGTAGCGGGTAACCGACTGAACGTCTTCCGGAATCTTCGCCACGAACGTCACGCCGGGAACCGGCAACAGCTCGGCCACCTGTTGAAAGCCCACTTCGTAGTCGCCCTTGGCAACCACTGAAGCAACCGGGACGCGCTCGATCATCTTGCCCTTCGGCGCAAGCTCCTTCTCGATACCGAGTTTTTTGAAAAGCTCTTTTTCGATGTACACACCACTGGCGCTGTCGGAGTAAGCCACCGACTTCACCTTGAGCAGCGTGTCTTTCAACTCGCTGTCGGTACCGATTGCAGGCTTGGCGGCGCCCTGCTTCACGACCATACCAATACGCGAATCCGCCAGCTCGACCCGCGATTCCGGGTCCACCTTGCCTTGCTTGATCAAATCATCCAGCGCATAGCCGACCATGATCACCACATCGGCATGCTCGCCACGAGCCAGGCGGTTTGGAATGGCCTCGGGTGCCTTGCCCATCGACGGGCCAAGGATGGTGTCCAGTGTATCTCCGGAAGACGTCGCGTATTGCGGCCCCAGCAGTTCATACGCAGCGGTAAAACCGCCTGATGTCATGACCTTGAGCTCTTCAGCCTGGGCGGCAACACTGACTGCCATGCAGCTCAGAAAAAGCACCGCCAATTGATGTTTATGCAACAGTTTCATAGTTATTTTCCTTTATTAAACAGCCAGTTGTGGACGAACCGAAAGATGCCGATAGAGCACCAGGGTTGCGCCCAGCGCGCAAGCTGCAGCGAACGTCATCCAGTAAGCAGGTGCGGCCTTGTCACCGGTCAGATGGATCAACCAGGTCGAGATTGCCGGGGTAAAACCGCCGAAAACCGCTGTCGCCAGGCTGTACGCCAGAGAAAAACCGGCCACCCGTACCTCTACCGGCATGATTTCAGTCAATGCCGGAATTATCCCGCCGTTATACAAACCGTAGAGAAACGAGAACCACAACAGCACTTCCAGCATATGAGCAAAGCTTGGTGCATGAGCGAGAAAGGACAGCGCCGGATAAGCGCTGATGATGGTCAGCAGGGTCATCGCTACCAGCAGCGGCTTGCGTCCGAAACGGTCGCTCAACATGCCGCCGACCGGCAGCCAGATAAAGTTGGAGACACCGACCAGGAACGTCACCAGCAGCGCATCGGAGGTACTCAGATTGAGTACGGTTTTGCCGAATGTAGGTGCATAAATGGTGATCAGGTAAAACGTGGTGGTAGTCATCGCCACCATCAGCATGCCGGCAATCACCACGTGCCAGTTTTGCAGCAACGTCGCGAACACCTGTCGCATGGTCGGACGGTTAGCGCGCGTGGCGAACTCTTCGGTTTCCTGCAGACTGCGGCGCAGCAGGAAAATGAACGGGATGATCAGGCAACCGATGGCGAACGGAATTCTCCAGCCCCAGTCGGCGACAGCAGCAGGTGTCATCCATTGGTTCAAGCCGTAACCCAGCGCAGCGGCGACAATGATTGCCACCTGCTGGCTGCCTGACTGCCAGCTGGTGTAGAAGCCCTTGCGACCGGGTGTCGCCATCTCTGCCAGATACACCGACACGCCGCCCAATTCCGCGCCGGCAGAAAAGCCTTGCAGCAAGCGGCCGACCAGCACCAATGCCGGTGCCCACAAGCCGATGCTCGCGTAACCGGGCACCAGGACAATCAGCAACGTGCCGCTGCCCATGATCGACAGGGTCACGATCAAGCCTTTGCGCCGGCCCACATCATCGATGTAAGCGCCCAGAATCACGGCACCCAATGGGCGCATCAGGAAGCCCGCACCGAAGACCGCGAAGGTCATCATCAGCGAAGCAAACTCACTGCTGGCCGGGAAAAAGGCGGAGGCGATCTGGGTGGCATAAAAGCCGAACAGGAAGAAGTCGAATTGCTCGAGGAAGTTGCCTGAAGTGACGCGAAATACTGCTCCGGCCTTCGGCCGGGTGTTGCCTGTTCCTGATGGGGATGAGCTGTGCATCAGTGTTCTCCAGCGATCTTATTAGAGTGTTGTAAGCGCTTATGGGGAAGGAGTCTGCCGGACACACTTTGCAACGAGAAGTGCTATGTTTTCATCGATTGATGCCTGATGGGCATCAATCGACACTCAGACGGTTGCCCCCTGACCCAGCGCTTGCAGGTCGAACCGCGCCAAACTCACACGCCGGCCCTTGAATTCTTTATCATTGCGCATGTTTTGTTGGCAGAGCCGATCATGAAATTCGCCATCTCCCTTTTTTCCGCCGCCCATGCACCCTCCTCGCGAAGAGCCTTGCTGTTCGCCAAAGCCGTACTCGCAGGCGGACATGAGATCGTCCGGTTGTTTTTTTATCAGGACGGCGTACACAGCGCGTCGGCCAATGTCGTTACGCCTCAGGACGAGCAGGATGTGACACAGCAGTGGCGTGACTTCATCGTCGAGCACAACCTGGATGGCGTGGTGTGCATCGCCGCAGCGCTGCGTCGTGGCGTGCTTGATGTCCAAGAGGCCGAGCGTTATCAGCGGCCAGCGGCGAATCTGCGGGAGCCGTGGGAATTGTCCGGGCTGGGGCAGTTGCACGATGCCGTGCAATCGGCTGATCGCTTGATCTGCTTTGGAGGGCCGTGACATGCCCAGATCATTATTGGTAGTCAGCCGTCAGTCGCCGTGGTCCGGCCCCGGAGCCCGTGAAGCGCTGGACATCGTGCTGGCGGGTGGAGCATTCGATCTGTCGGTCGGCCTGCTGTTTCTGGATGACGGGGTTTTCCAGTTGTCGCCGCAGCAATTGCCCGACGCCCTGCAACAGAAAGACCTGACTGCAAACCTCAAGGCCTTGTCGATGTTCGGCGTTGAAGACCTTTATGCCTGCGGACAAAGCCTGACCGAGCGCGGCATCCCTGCCAGCGCATTGAACGAAGAAATCAGTCAGTTGTACACACGCTCCGAACTGTCGGCACTTTTTGACCGCTACGACGAGGTGATTACGATCTGATGGCTACTTTGCACGTTCTCTCCCATTCGCCTTTTGTCGACACCCGACTGGACAGCTGCCTGCGCCTGCTGGGCCGTGACGACGGTGTATTGCTCTGTAGCGACGCTACTTATGCACTGACACCGTCATGCGCACCATTGAAATCCCTGCAGCCCCTGCTCCATTCATTGCAGTTGTTTGTGCTTGATGAAGACATCAAGGCACGCAATCTGCCACTGCCCGCCGGAGTAAACAGCATCGACTACCCTACCTTCGTGGAACTGTCCTTACGCTTCGACAAGGTCAATACCTGGCTATGAAACAGTTGACGATTGACGGGCACAGCATCGAACTGGACAAGGATGGTTTTCTGCAGGACCTCAACGACTGGTCGCTGAACGTCGCCCACGCCCTGTCCGCCCAGGAAGGTATCGCCCTGAGTGCCGAGCACATTGAAATCCTCCAGTTGCTGCGGGATTTCTACGCCGAGTTTCAGCTTTCGCCGGCTACCCGGCCGCTGATCAAATACACCGCACTGAAGCTGGGTAAGGAAAAAGGCAACAGCATGCACCTCAACCGCCTGTTCAACGGCACTCCCGCCAAACTCGCCGCCAAGCTGGCGGGCCTGCCTAAACCGACCAATTGCATATGAACGATTACGCCGCGCTTGTTACCGAAACACCCGAAGAACATCCCTTCGCGACATTTGTGCGCATTCTGGGCAAAGGCAAACGCGGTGCGCGCAACCTGACGCGCGAAGAAGCGCGAGAGGCCATGGGCATGTTGCTCGATGAAAAAGTCGAGGACACCCAGCTCGGGGCTTTTCTGATGCTGCTGCGCCATAAGGAAGAAAGCCCTGAGGAACTGGCGGGGTTTACCGAAGCCGTGCGCGAACGCCTTAATGCTCCGGCCATTCAGGTCGATATCGACTGGCCGACCTACGCAGGGAAAAAGCGTCATCTGCCGTGGTACTTGCTGGCGGCCAAATGTCTGGCGCAAAACGGCGTGAAGATCCTCCTGCACGGCGGCGGTGCCCATACTGCGGGACGCCTGTACACCGAACAATTGCTCGGCCTGCTGAATATTCCCCTGTGCCGCAACTGGTCAGCAGTCGAAACCTCGCTTGAGCAAGGCAATATAGCGTTCATTCCGCTTGCAGACTGGGCACCGCAGCTGCAACGCATGATTGATCTGCGCAACACGCTGGGCCTGCGCTCCCCCATTCATTCTCTGGCACGCATTCTCAACCCGCTTCATGCCCGTTGCGGCCTGCAAAGTATCTTTCATCCGGGCTATCAGAGCGTGCATCGCGAGGCCAGCAGCCTGCTGGGCGACAACGCCATTGTGGTCAAGGGTGATGGCGGCGAAATCGAGATCAACCCGGACACCATCAGCCATTTGTACGGCACCACTGGCGGTCAGCCCTGGGACGAGGAGTGGCCAGCGCTTTCGCCGCGCCGTCATGTAAAACCAGCGACACTCGACCCACAGCAACTGTTGGCCTTGTGGCGCGGAGAAATCGAAGACAGCTACCCGCAACTGGCGTTGATATCGACCATCGCGCTTGCCCTGCGCGGCCTGGGTGTCGCTCGCGACGAAGCTTTCGAGCAAGCCCGAGTATTCTGGGATCGCCGCGACAAGAGCCTTTGACCTATCGGCTGTGACGATCACCAGCCCCTATAATCCTGCACGTTTTAGGTCGAACCGATGCGCCCTGGCTGACCTCCAAGCTCTATAACCTGGAAATGGGAGTCAGACATGGGCCTTCTGGTCGAAGGACACTGGCAAGACCAGTGGTACGAAAGCAGCAAAGATGGTGCCTTTCAGCGCGAAAATGCGCAACGACGCAACTGGGTCACAGCCGATGGACAAGCGGGACCCTCCGGTGAGGGCGGCTTTGCCGCGCAGGCCGGCCGCTACCACTTGTATGTCTCACTGGCATGCCCGTGGGCACACCGCACACTGATCGTACGCAAGCTCAAGGGGCTGGAAAGCCTGATCGGCGTTTCAGTGGTCAGTTGGCTGATGCTGGAAAATGGCTGGACTTTCGATAAGCAGAAAGGCTCCAGCGGCGATGCGCTGGATGACTTCCAGTTCTTTCACCAACGCTATACCGCCGATGACCCTCGCTATACCGGCCGCGTGACGGTTCCGGTGCTGTGGGACAAACAGCAGCAATGCATCGTCAGCAACGAGTCTGCGGAAATCATCCGCATGTTCAATGGCGCATTCGACGAATTGACCGGCAACACGCTGGACTTTTATCCGCAAGCCTTGCGGACGAGCATCGACGAGCTCAACGAGCAGATTTATCCAAACGTCAACAACGGTGTCTACAGGGCCGGGTTCGCCACCTCGCAGGGAGCATACGAAGAGGCGTTCAATGATGTGTTCGCCGAACTGGACGTGCTGGAAAACCTGCTCGGGGAAAAGCGTTACCTGACAGGAAAACACCTGACCGAAGCCGACATACGCCTGTTCACCACCATCGTGCGCTTCGATGCAGTGTATTACAGCCACTTCAAGTGCAACCTGCGGCGCACCGCGGAATACCCGAACCTCAGCAACTGGCTACGTGAGTTGTACCAATGGCCAGGTATCGCGGAGACCGTGAACTTCGAGCACATCAAGGGCCACTACTACGCAAGCCATCGCACCATCAATCCGACCGGCATCATACCGAAGGGTCCAGCGCTTGATCTGCAGGCAAGTCACGACCGGGAGCGGCTGTCCGGCGAGGGTGTCTGGAGCAATTGACAGTTTGGCAAAAAAGGATGGATAGCCCGAACGGGCTATCCAATATCGGCTTCAGACAGTCGCCTGAGCCCCTTCGAACCACGCCAGCTTTTCACGCAGCTTGACCACTTCGCCGATGATCACCAGCGTCGGCGCATGTACCTCATGCTCGGCGACCAGTTGCGGCAGATTGGCCAGAGTGCCGGTAAATACGCGCTGATTGACCGTCGTGCCCTGCTGAACCAGCGCAGCAGGCGTGTCGGCAGAGCGACCATGCCTGATCAGCTCTTCACAGATGACCGGCAAGCCGATCAGCCCCATGTAAAACACCAGCGTCTGAGCAGGCGCAACCAGGTCGGACCAGGGCAGGTCTGTCGTGCCGTCTTTCAAGTGACCGGTAATGAAACGCACGGACTGTGCATGATCACGGTGCGTCAGCGGTATACCGGCATACGCCGCACAACCACTGGCGGCGGTAATACCCGGAACCACTTGAAACGGAATGCCATGCGCTGCCAGCTCTTCGATTTCCTCGCCGCCACGGCCGAAGATAAACGGATCGCCGCCTTTAAGGCGCACCACCCGCTTGCCTTGTTTGGCCAGTGCAACCAGTTGCTGGTTGATCTGTTCCTGCGGAACAGCATGCTCTGCACGGCGTTTACCGACATAGACACGCTCGGCATCGCGACGGCACAGGTCAAGAATAGTTGGCGCGACAAGGCGGTCATAAAGCACCACATCCGCTTGCTGCATCAGGCGCAAGGCCCGGAAAGTCAGCAAGTCAGGATCACCGGGGCCAGCCCCCACCAGATACACCTCGCCGGTCTCCGGCGGCGGCTCGCCAGCGATCTTGGCGATCAGCAGACGCTCGGCCTCGGCCCCCTGCCCGGCCAACTGGCGGTCGGCAATAGCACCCTGAAAAACATCCTCCCAGAACGCTCGGCGTTGCTGCACATTCGGAAACAGACCTTTGACCTGATTGCGAAAGCGCGCAGCCAGCCCGGCGAGTTGCCCGTAGGTGGAGGGAATCCAGGTCTCCAGCTTGGCACGGATCAAACGTGCCAGCACCGGCGCATCGCCGCCACTGGACACAGCGATCACCAATGGCGAGCGGTCGACAATGGCCGGGAAGATAACCGTACACAACGCCGGGGCGTCCACCACATTGACCGGAACGCAGCGCAGCCGGGCGTCCTGGGAAACCTGGGCGTTAAGCGGCTCGTCATCCGTCGCGGCAATAATCAGCACACAACCATCAAGATCGCTTTCGCTGTAGCCACGCAGGATCATCTCACCGCCGCTCTGGACGACCAGCTCACTCAGTTGGGCCTCGATTTCTGGCGCAACCACGCGCAGCACTGCGCCAGCGTCGGCAATGAGGCGTGATTTGCGCAAGGCAATTTCACCACCGCCGACCACCAGCACCCGGCTGCCACGCAGGTTATGGAACAGCGGCAGAAATTCCATTTAACCGATGACCTCAAGGCCGCCCATGTAAGGCTTGAGCACCTCGGGCACGCGAATCGACCCATCCGCCTGCTGGTAGTTTTCCAGCACCGCCACCAGTGTACGACCCACCGCCAGCCCCGACCCGTTGAGGGTGTGGACCAGTTCCGGCTTGCCGGTTTCCGGATTGCGCCAGCGGGCCTGCATGCGGCGCGCCTGGAAATCACCGCAGTTGGAGCACGAAGAGATTTCGCGGTACTTGTCCTGGCTCGGAATCCACACTTCCAGGTCGTAGGTCTTCACGGCACTGAAACCCATGTCGCCGGTGCACAGCGCCAGCGTACGGTACGGCAGTTCCAGCAATTGCAAAACGCGCTCGGCATTGCCGGTCAGCGATTCAAGCGCAGCCATGGAGTCTTCAGGCGTAACGATCTGAACCATCTCGACCTTGTCGAACTGGTGCTGGCGGATCATGCCCCGCGTGTCACGACCCGACGCACCCGCTTCGCTACGGAAGCAAGGGGTGTGGGCAACAAACTTGAGAGGCAGCTGTTTGGCATCGAGAATTTCACCCGACACGATGTTGGTCAACGACACTTCCGCGGTCGGAATCAGGTACAGATCAGCTTCGCCTTCGCGGGTGATCTTGAACAGGTCTTCCTCGAACTTGGGCAACTGGCCTGTACCCTGCAACGCAGGTGCCTGGACCAAGTAAGGCGTGTAGGTCTCTTCGTAGCCGTGTTCGTTGATGTGCAGATTGATCATGAACTGCGCCAGCGCACGGTGCAGGCGCGCGATCGGGCCCCGCAGCAGGGCAAAACGCGCACCGGACAGTTTGGCAGCGGTCTCGAAGTCGAGCCAGCCGAACTTCTCGCCCAGAGCGACGTGATCCTTGACCTCGAAATCGAAGGCAGTCGGCGTACCCCAGCGACGCACCTCGACGTTGCCTTCTTCGTCAGCACCGACCGGCACCGACTCGTGAGGCAGGTTCGGAATGCTCAGCACCAGCGCATCCAGCTCGGCCTGAATGCCGTCCAGCTCGACCTTGCCTTCGCTCAGCTCGTTGCCCATGCGCTCGACATCAGCCATCAACGGCGCAATGTCTTCACCGCGCTGCTTGGCCTGACCGATGGATTTGGAACGTGCATTGCGCTCGGCCTGCAGCTGTTCGGTGCGGGTCTGCACCACCTTGCGCTGGGCTTCCAGCGATTCAATGCGCGCCACATCCAGTGTAAAACCACGGGAAGCCAGGCGATCCGCTACGTCCTGAAGTTGAGTACGTAACAGTTTGGAATCGAGCATATCGTTCTCTCGTCTATCAAAGTCTGGTCAGGGACAGGCCAACCCAGGTTGCGAGCAGCCCGCCGAATACGCTGATACCGGCATAACCAAGGGCCAGCGGTACTTGCCCGCTTTCCAGCAGGCGCAGCGTATCCAGTGAAAAGGATGAAAAGGTCGTCAGACCGCCTACAAAGCCGACAATCAAGCCGGCACGAATTTCGATGGGCACTTCCGGGCGCAGTAGAAACAAGCCATACAGTACGCCGATTATCAGGCACCCGACGATGTTGACCGCAAGCGTTGCAGCGTAAAAATGTCGTGGCCAGTTGGCGCTTACCCAGGTACCCGCTGCAAAACGCAATAATGTACCAGCGATCCCGGCAATCGACACCGCAAGAATGGTGTGAATCATCACTTTCTCCGCTGGCGGGGGCTGGCATCGTCCAATGCGCTCAGACGCCTGAGCTTCTCCCCTATCTTGAGCTCCAGACCGCGTGGCACAGGCTGGTAATACTGCCGTGGTTCCAGCTCGTCCGGAAAGTAGTCTTCGCCAGCCGCATAGGCTTCAGGCTCGTCATGGGCATAACGGTATTCTTCGCCATAACCGAGCTGCTTCATCAGCTTGGTCGGCGCATTGCGCAAGTGCAGCGGCACCTCCAGCGAGCCATGCTCGCCAGCTTCGCGCATTGCTGCCTTGAAGGCCATGTAGACCGCGTTGCTTTTTGGCGCACAGGCCAGATAGACGATGGCCTGTGCTACCGCCAGTTCGCCCTCGGGGCTGCCCAGACGCTCCTGAACGTCCCAGGCCGACATGCACAGTGGCAAGGCGCGCGGATCTGCATTGCCGATATCTTCACTGGCCATGCGCACCACGCGACGCGCCAGATACAGCGGATCGCAGCCGCCATCGATCATCCGGGCAAACCAGTACAGGGCTGCGTCGGGGTCGGACCCGCGTATTGACTTGTGCAAGGCCGATATCTGGTCATAGAACGCCTCACCGCCCTTGTCGAAGCGGCGTCGGCTGTCACCGAGCAGACTCTGCAGCAGCTCGACATCGATCTCGCTGCCGTCTTCGGCAAGATCGGAGGCGTTTTCCAACAGATTGAGCATGCGCCGACCATCGCCATCGGCGGCGGCCATCAGAATCGTGAAACCTTCATCGCTCAGGCTCAGTTGGCGCTTGCCTAACCCGCGCTCCTCGGTCAGGGCACGATTGACCAGCTTGCGCAGCGCTGCCTCGTCCAGGCTTTTGAGTACGTAGACACGGGCCCGGGACAACAAGGCATTATTGAGTTCGAACGAAGGATTTTCGGTAGTAGCGCCGATAAAAATCAGCGTGCCATCCTCGACATAAGGCAGGAACGCATCCTGTTGCGACTTGTTGAAGCGGTGCACTTCGTCGACGAACAGAATCGTGCGTTTGCCATATTGCCCGGCCTGCTGCTTGGCGACTTCCACTGCCTGACGGATTTCCTTGACCCCCGCCAGCACAGCGGAAACAGTCTCGAAATGCGCGTCCGAAACCTTGGCCAGCAGCCTTGCCAGGGTGGTCTTGCCCACACCGGGCGGGCCCCAGAAAATCATCGAATGCAGCGCGCCCTGCTCCAGCGCCTCACGCAGAGGCTTGCCGTGGGCAAGCACGTGTTCCTGACCGACATATTCATCCAGATTGGTAGCACGCAAACGTGCAGCCAGAGGCTGAGCTATCGGTTCGCGGCTGAACAGATCCATGATCAGGAATTAACCCTTTTACTCTTGAATGACATCAGCACCCTTGGGAATCTGGAACTGAAACTTGCTGGCCGCAACAGGCTCGTTGGCCTTGACGCCGGTGAACAGGATATTGGTGCGCTGGCCCACGCTGTCGATCAGTTGCATGTCGTTGATGATGCCGTTACGAAACGACAAACGCAGGCTGTCGAACAGGGTGTCCTTGGTCTTGGGCTTGAGCACGAAGTCGATCACACCACCCGCCTCTTTCGCCGTGATATCGAAGCTTTCGCTGATCTTCGACACGTCACCGGACAGCAGCAAGGCTGGGGTCTGGGTCAGGCGCTGATCGAGCTTCTTGACGGTGACCTGCTCCAGATCAGGGTCCCACAACGACACTTTCTTGCCGTCGGAAACCATCAACTGCTCCTGAGGCGCATCGGTGTGCCAGTTGAACAGCCCTGGACGCTGCAACGTCATTTCGCCCGTAGTCTCTTGCAATTGCGTGCCGCCACCGTCCAGCGTCAATTGCGAGAAGCGTGCGGTCAGGGTCTGGGATTTCTCCAGCAACTGGGTCAGGCGAGCCACGTCCTTGCTGTCGGCATGGGCGGACATCACGGAGAAGGTCAGTGCGGTGGCCAACAGCATGCGGATAAGACGCATGGGATTCCTCTTTGAAGTCGATGATGATGCGGCAGCTGCCTGGCACGCTGCCACCGCAGTTCGGGGTGATAAAAATCAGTCGCGCACCGGTCCTGGAGCCAGAACTTCACGCGAGCCATTGGTGTTCATGGAGGTCACGACGCCAGCCATTTCCATCGCTTCGATCATGCGCGCTGCGCGGTTGTAGCCGATCTTCAGCTTGCGCTGCACGGCAGAAATCGATGCACGACGGCTTTCGAGTACAAACTTGACCGCCTCATCGTAAAGCGCGTCGCTTTCGCTGTCTTCACTGCCTTCGCCGCCACCGCCATCAAAGCCGCTGCCGGGCTCTTCCACACCGGCGAGAATATCGTCGTTGTAGTCAGGCGAACCACGCAGTTTCCAGGCTTCTACCACGCGATGCACTTCCTCGTCGGAAACAAACGCGCCGTGTACGCGAATCGGCAGGCTGGTGCCCGGCGGCATGTACAGCATGTCGCCGTGGCCCAACAGTTGTTCGGCACCGCCCTGATCGATGATGGTCCGGGAATCGATCTTGCTCGATACCTGAAACGCCATGCGTGTCGGAATGTTGGCCTTGATCAAACCGGTAATCACATCCACCGAAGGACGCTGTGTCGCGAGGATCAGGTGGATACCTGCCGCACGAGCCTTCTGGGCGATACGGGCGATCAGTTCTTCGACCTTCTTGCCGACGATCATCATCATGTCGGCGAATTCGTCCACCACCACCACGATGGTCGGCAGCTTGGTCAGCAGCGGTGCTTCATCATGGATGCTTTCCCGCTTGTACAGCGGATCGGCAAGTGGCTCCCCGGCATCCTGCGCATCCTTGACTTTCTGGTTGAAGCCCGAGAGGTTACGCACACCCATTTTCGCCATCAGCTTGTAACGGCGTTCCATCTCGGCAACGCTCCAGCGCAAGGCGTTGGCAGCGTCCTTCATGTCCGTAACGACCGGACACAACAGGTGCGGAATGCCTTCGTAGATGGACAGCTCAAGCATCTTCGGATCGATCATGATCAGCTTGGCGTCCTCCGGGCCGGACTTGAACAGAATCGACAGGATCATGGCGTTCACACCAACCGACTTACCGGAACCGGTCGTACCAGCCACCAGCAAGTGGGGCATCTTGGCCAGATCGGTAATCACTGGCTTGCCGCCGATGTCGTGGCCCAGCGCCAGGGTAACAGGCGACTTGGCATTATCGTATTCAGGGGTCGACAGCACCTCGGAGAAGCGCACGATCTGGCGGTCTTCGTTGGGGATTTCGATACCGACAGTGGTCTTGCCCGGGATCACCTCAACCACACGCACGCTGGTTACCGCCAATGAGCGTGCAAGGTCCTTGGCGAGGTTGGCAATGCGACTGACCTTGACGCCAGCGGCCGGCTGAATCTCGTAACGGGTAATGACCGGACCGGGATGGATGGAGTCAACCGAGACCTCGACACCAAATTCCTTGAGCTTGATTTCCAGCAGATGCCCGACCGCCGCCAGTGACTCTGGCGAGTAGTTGAGCTGCTTCTTTTCTGCCGGATCAAGGATGGAGATAGGCGGCAAGGTGCCTTCAACTGCGCTGTCTACGAACAGCGGGGCCTGTTTTTCCTTCATGACCCGCTTGCTCGGCTCTGCAGGCTTTGAAGGGGCTGGCGCGATGACTGCAGGCACGTGTTTTTCGCGCTCGGTCATGTGCTTGCTCAGCGACACTTCGCGCTCCATCAGACGCTCTCTGGCCTTGGCCTGCTCGCGACGGTCAGGGGCAACGGGCGCGACCACATCGTTGACGCGCATATCGACCTCACGCAACTGCGCGACCATCTGCTTGCGCTCGGCACGGGCGGTCCACCAGCGGTTCGCCGCCCCTTGGAACAATTCGAACAGGTCAAGGGTGATCTTGCCGGTGACGTCCATCACCTTGAACCACGACAGGTCGGTAAACACTGTCAGGCCGAATAGAAACAGGGCGATGAACAGCAAGGTGCTGCCCTGGATGTTCAGGGCTTTCTTGGCCAGATCGCCCAGCACTTCACCCAGTACACCGCCCGCTGACCCGGGGAAGCCTGCCGAGAAGTGGAAATGAATGTGCGCCAGCGCAGCGCCCGCCAGTATCAGGAATACCAGCCCGATCAGACGCCAGGAGAAAAGCCAGCCACTCCACTGCCAGGGCTCGTGACGATGACGAAACACCTGCCAGGCCTTGATTGCCAGCAGCAGCGGGAAGATATAGGCGAAATAGCCCAGGATCATGAACAGAATATCGGCACAAAAGGCACCGGCACGCCCCGCAGCGTTCTGCACCTGCGCGGCGTTACTGCTGGTGTGGCTCCAGCCGGGATCACTCTGATCGTAGGTCAACAATGCCATTATCAGGTACAGGCACAGGGCGCCAAAGGCGATCAGGGCCCCTTCCTTGAGCCGGTAGTGCAATTGCTGCCGCCAAAGCGGAACAGCGCTGGGTGCTTGGGTGGATTTCTTCAAAACGCTTTAATTCCTGCGCTGTAGCGCGAACATCTCGTTGATTGACCAGAAACGGCTGTCGAACGGCACTGAATGCTCCCGCATGGACAGGGATAGCAGACACCGGGAAGCCCGTTCGGAAGACGTTTGAATGATAACGCCCAAAGCAGGCATTGTACGGCTTTACAGGCGCTTGGGTCTGTACGAAAACACGCCAGACCGACTTCAGACAGTTCCGCAACGCGGGCCATGCTTTCATGTTCGCTGATGATGTTCAATTTGAGCATGCATTCCGTTTTGTGACAAAGGCTTATGACGTGTTTCTATCAACCGCCCACAACTTCAAGGGCTGCACCATCATCGCCGCGCCCTTGCCCTACCGTATGTGCCAGGTACGCGCCATAATGACAACCGCTTGTGACCACGCCTGCCGCACAGAGTTGCACTGACTGGCGGGTCCGCCCTCCCCTTCCGCAAAGTTGTGATGCCATGCTGAACTGGTTGAACCGCAACAGCCTAGATTTCCCACCACTGGAAAAAGCCCTCCGCGAGCCTAACGGCTTGCTCGCAGCCGGTGGAGACCTGTCGGCCGATCGTCTGATCAATGCTTACCGGCACGGCTGCTTTCCATGGTTTCAGGACGGCCAGCCGATTCTCTGGTGGTCTCCCGATCCGCGTACCGTACTGTTTCCCGAAGAGCTGCACGTTTCGCGCAGCCTTGGCAAAATGTTGCGCCAGTCTCGCTATCGAGTGACCTTCGATCAGGATTTCGCGAGCGTGATCAAGGCCTGCGCTGCGCCCCGCAGTTACGCCAATGAAACCTGGATTACCGGCTCGATGCAGGATGCCTATCTCGAGCTGCACCGACGTGGCCATGCGCACAGCGTCGAGGTCTGGGACCAGGATGAGCTGGTCGGCGGGCTGTATGGCCTGGCAATGGGCCAGTTGTTCTTCGGAGAGTCAATGTTCAGTCGTGCAGACAACGCTTCCAAAGTCGGATTCGCCACGCTGGTCCGGCACCTGACTGAATGGGGTTTTGTATTGATCGATTGCCAGATGCCGACCCAACACCTTCACAGCTTCGGCGCACGCTCGATTCCCCGGCAGACTTTTGCCGACTATCTGTCCCGCCACCTTGATCAACCGACCGGTGCCGACTGGTCATCTAGGCGAGTTTGACAGGCTGGCATACACTCATGGGTAGGGATTTACCATTAGGCGACGACAATGACAGAGCTGGCGAGGCTGAAGTTTTATGCCACTCAACCGCACACCTGCAGTTACCTGCCTGAAGAGCAGGCGACTACCCTGTTTCTGGACCCCAGCCAGCCAATGGATGTGCAGGTCTACGCCGACCTGTCGGACATGGGCTTTCGCCGTAGCGGCGATCACCTTTACCGCCCCCACTGCCAGAACTGCAGCGCTTGCGTGCCCGCGCGCATTCCTGTGAACCTTTTCGCACCCGACAGGCAGCAAAAACGCATATTGAAACGTAATGCCGATATTCAGGTGCAAAGCGCCAGACCGGCCTTCACCGAGGAATATTTCGATCTTTATCAGCGCTACATAGAACAACGTCACGCTGACGGCGACATGTTTCCACCCAGCCGGGAGCAGTTTTCGACATTTCTGGTTCGCGACCTGCCCTTTTCGCGTTTTTACGAATTCCGCGTCGATCAACGCCTGCTGGCAGTTGCGGTCACCGACCTTTTGCCCAACGGCCTCTCTGCGGTCTACACGTTCTACGAACCTGATGAAGAGCGCCGCAGCCTGGGCCGTTACGCGATTTTATGGCAGATCGCCGAAGCCGCCAGACTTCAACTGCAGGCGGTGTACCTGGGTTACTGGATCAAAAACTGCAAAAAGATGAATTACAAGACCCAATATCGGCCCATTGAGCTACTTACCAATCAAAGATGGGTCACTCTGTATTGAACCCCTTGGCTTAAACTGGTTTTTTCGGGCACAATGCACGCCGCTTTTGCCTGGCGCCACTTGCACCGGGCCACTCATTTGTATACCGAGGGCTTTACTGCATGTCGAAAGAAGACAGCTTCGAAATGGAAGGCACTGTCGTCGACACCCTGCCCAACACCATGTTCCGCGTGGAGTTGGAAAACGGGCACGTCGTAACCGCGCATATCTCCGGCAAGATGCGCAAGAATTACATCCGTATTCTGACCGGTGACAAAGTGCGTGTAGAACTGACGCCCTATGACCTGAGCAAAGGGCGCATCACCTACCGCGCTCGTTAAACAGGCATTGACGAAAACGCCCGGCATAAGCCGGGCGTTTTTGTTTGCCTGTTTCATACAACCAGAGACCTCTGGCCTGCCCCGCATCCGTTCACGATGCAGAGCGAGGCTTCGGTGTCAGGCCATTTCTGCTGTGGTTTCGAAGTCGAAGGTAATCTCGCCATCCTTGATATCAATGTGAACCACACCGCCGTGCTCTGACAATTCGCCGAACAGAATCTCTTCGGCCAGTGGCCGCTTGATCTTGTCCTGAATCAGGCGAGCCATCGGTCTGGCCCCCATCGCCGCATCGTAACCACCCTGCGCCAGCCAGCTTCTCGCCGCCTCGGACACTTCGAGCAGTACGCGCTTGTCTTCCAGCTGGGCCTGAAGCTCGGTAAGGAACTTGTCGACCACGCTCTTGATGACTTCGTGGCTGAGACGGCCAAACTGAATGATGGTATCCAGACGGTTGCGGAACTCCGGCGTGAAGCTCTTCTTGATCACTTCCATCGCATCAGACGAGTGGTCCTGATGCGTGAAACCGATCGAAGCACGCGCGGCGGACTCAGCCCCGGCATTGGTGGTCATGATCACGATCACGTTGCGGAAGTCTGCCTTGCGCCCGTTGTTGTCGGTCAGCGTACCGTGGTCCATCACCTGCAAAAGCAGGTTGAAGACTTCCGGGTGAGCCTTTTCGATTTCATCGAGCAGCAGCACGCAATGCGGTTGACGAGTGATGGCTTCAGTCAACAGACCGCCCTGATCGAAACCGACGTAGCCCGGAGGCGCACCGATCAGACGGGAAACGGTATGCCGCTCCATGTACTCGGACATGTCGAAACGAATCAGCTCGACCCCCAGCGCCTTGGCCAACTGGCGAGCGGCTTCGGTCTTGCCGACACCGGTAGGGCCTGCGAACAGGAACGAACCGACTGGCTTGTCAGGCGACTTGAGGCCTGCACGCGAAAGCTTGATCGCCGTAGACAGTGAGTCGATTGCTGCATCCTGACCAAACACGGTGAGCTTCAGATCACGCTCCAGGTTACGCAGCAGCTCCTTGTCCGAACTATTGACGTGTTTTGGCGGAATACGCGCGATCTTGGCGACGATATCTTCGACCTGAGGCACGTCGATGCGCTTGACGCGCTGCTCGACAGGCTGCAGACGCTGGTAGGCACCGGCTTCATCAATGACATCGATAGCCTTGTCGGGCATATGGCGATCATTGATGTAGCGCGACGCAAGCTCAGCGGCGGCACGTAGCGCTTCGTCACTGTATTCGATGCTGTGATGCTGCTCGAAACGACTTTTCAGGCCACGAAGGATGCCGATGGTGTCTTCGACCGAAGGCTCGGACACATCGACTTTCTGGAAGCGACGCGCCAAGGCGCGGTCTTTTTCGAAAATCCCGCGAAACTCCTGAAAGGTTGTAGAGCCGATGCAACGGATCTCGCCAGACGACAGCAACGGCTTTAACAGATTGGAGGCATCCATCACCCCGCCTGACGCTGCACCAGCACCAATGATGGTGTGGATCTCGTCAATGAACAGAATCGCCTGAGGACGCTTGCGCAGCTCATTGAGCAACGCTTTGAAACGCTTCTCGAAATCGCCGCGGTATTTGGTCCCGGCCAGCAGGGCACCCAGATCAAGAGAGTAGACAACGCTGCTGGCGAGCAAATCAGGGACCTGGTTGTCCACGATACGCTTGGCCAGGCCTTCGGCAATAGCCGTTTTACCGACCCCAGCCTCACCGACCAGCAACGGGTTGTTCTTGCGACGACGAGCCAGAATCTGAGCTACACGCTCGACTTCGCTTTCGCGACCTACCAGCGGATCGATGCGCCCCTGGCGCGCCAATTCGTTCAGATTGCTGGCATAGGCATCCAGAGGATTGCCTGAGGAAGATGCTTCACCGCCCTCGTCGTCCTGCATATCCTGCTCACCTTCAGAAGAGTGTTCGCCATGCCCCGGAACCTTGGAGATACCGTGGGCGATATAGTTGACGACATCAATCCGGGCCACGCTCTGCTGCTTGAGCAAAAACACGGCCTGGCTTTCCTGCTCACTGAAAATTGCAACCAGCACGTTGGCGCCGGTCACTTCGCGCTTGCCGGAGCTTTGCACGTGGAAAACTGCCCGTTGCAGCACGCGCTGGAACCCGAGCGTCGGTTGCGTCTCGCGATCCTCGTCATGAACGGGGATCAGCGGAGTGGTGGAGTCGATAAACTCCTGCAGATCATGCTTGAGTTTATCGAGGTTTGCACCGCAGGCACGCAGAACAGTGGCTGCAGCCTCATTATCCAATAGAGCCAGCAGGAGGTGCTCGACCGTCATGAACTCATGACGCTTCGAACGTGCCTCCTTGAAGGCAAGATTGAGGGTGACTTCGAGCTCACGGTTTAACATAGCTTCACCTCATACCCAAGTGGTCGGCGTTTAACCGTCCTTCTCGATCTCACAGAGTAGCGGATGCTGGCTCTCCCTGGCGTATTGATTGACCTGCATTGCCTTGGTCTCGGCGATGTCGCGGGTAAACAATCCGCAGACTGCCCGTCCCTCTGTATGGACGGCCAGCATGACTTTGGTGGCCAGCTCACGATTCAGGTTAAAAAACACCTCGAGTACTTCTACGACGAAATCCATCGGGGTGTAGTCATCGTTGAATAAAACCACCTTGTACATCGGTGGCGCCTGCAGGGTCGGCTTGGCGTCCTGCACCGCGATGCCTGCCGCGTCGTCCTCGTGCGACTGCGGACTGTCCTGATTGAATGTTAGTCGAATCTTGCTAAATGCATGCATGGAAAGAAATGTTCGTTTGAGGGCGGATTGAGCTGTCAGTCGCAGTCTGGACGCTTTTCAAACAGACCGCCACATGACCTTGACTATCAGCTAAACGGTGTTACAAACAATAGAGCCCACATTGGGTAAAAAGGGTCCGCGCAGTCAACCAAAATTTTTGGGGAGGCGGATGGAAGTGGATGATACTCCTGACGGAGTCCTTTGCAGAGGGATATGGCGATGCTTAACGGAAAAGTCAAGTGGTTCAACAATGCAAAAGGTTATGGATTCATAATCGAAGACGGCAAGCCGGATGACGACTTGTTCGCCCATTTCTCGACCATCCAGATGGAAGGTTATAAGACCCTCAAAGCCGGCCAGCCGGTCAGTTTTGAAATCATTCAGGGGCCAAAAGGGCTGCATGCCGTGAATATCGCGCCATTGCTGGCTAAAACAGGTGAGCCTGTGAAGGAAACGCATGCTGCGTCTGAGCATGAACCTGAACATGCACACGCTTGAAATGCTCAATGGAAACAGCCTGACAGTTGACCAGTGGCCTTTCGAGCCAGTTAACTGAATAATCAGAAACACGCAATGAGCCTGTGCCGGACCTTGAGAAACCGCAGCTTTGGTAGCTTGAACCGATGCGACTCCACAGGGTATCGAATTAGCGGTTATTGCACCGCGGATGCCCCGACTGCAATGCCGGGCGAGCTGCAAACGTCAATCCATGACAGAGCCACTAGCGCCCCACTCCTCCGCCAGATCCCGCCTCTTGACGCCTGATTGACACCTCGTAGACATCCCGGTCGTTCGACCAACGGCGGATGTTCATTATTCGATGGCACGCATAGCATTAATGCCTCGCGCCAATGGTTTGATATACTCGCGCCGTGACCGAAGAGTCATAAAGGCTGACCCGTCTGAAATCAGACCCTCAACCTTCCTATGCGTCGGGTCGCTACCTGGCCTGACAGCTTGACGCTCGACTGATGCACCCAACATCACCGCGAATGAACCTCGACCTGGGCCCATGGCCGAACCGTGGGCAAGAGTGCATACCCTGCGCGTATCGAGATTTTGTGCATGCTCAGCAAAACAGAGAGTTAATACGAATGTCCAACCGCTCGAAGATCATCTACACCTTCACCGACGAAGCTCCGGCCCTCGCCACCTATTCGCTGCTGCCTATTATCGAAGCTTTCACAGCCTCCTCCGATATCGACGTGGAAACGCGCGACATCTCCCTGGCGGGCCGTGTTCTTTCAAGCTTCCCGGAGTCGCTTGGCGCCGATCAACAAGTGCCGGATCATCTCGCCGAGCTGGGCAAACTGGCCACTACGCCAGAAGCCAACATCATCAAGCTGCCTAACATCAGCGCCTCGGTCCCTCAATTGAAGGCGACCATCAAGGAGCTTCAGGATCAGGGCTACAAGATTCCCGACTACCCTGAAAACCCTGCCACTGACGCGGAAAAAGAAACCCGCGCACGTTACGACAAGACCAAGGGCAGCGCCGTGAACCCGGTGCTGCGCGAAGGCAACTCCGATCGTCGCGCACCGCTGTCGGTCAAGAATTACGCTCGCAAGCACCCGCACAAGATGGGCGCCTGGTCTGCCGACTCCAAGGCACACGTTGCGCACATGAGCAACGGCGACTTCTACGGCAGCGAAAAAGCTGCCCAGATCGCAGCCGACAACACCGTCAAGATCGAACTGATCGCTCAGGACGGCACCACCACCGTTCTGAAGGAAAAAACTGCCGTCAAGGCTGGCGAAGTCGTTGACTGCTCGGTGATGAGCGCCAAAGCCCTGCGCAGCTTCATTGCCGCCGAGATCGAAGACGCCCGCAAGCAAGGCGTTCTGTTCTCGGTGCATCTGAAAGCCACCATGATGAAGATCTCCGACCCGATCATGTTCGGCCAGATCGTCGATGAGTTCTACAAGGATGCATTGACCAAGCACGCTGACACGCTGAAGCAGATCGGCTTCAGCCTGAACAACGGCATCGGCGACCTGTACGAGCGCATCACCAGCCTGCCTGCTGAAAAACAGGCAGAAATCAAGGCTGACATCGAAGCGGTCTACGCCACTCGCCCACAACTGGCGATGGTCAACTCCGACAAGGGCATCACCAACCTGCACGTACCGAGCGACGTTATTGTCGACGCATCGATGCCAGCAATGATCCGTGACTCCGGCAAAATGTGGGGCACCGACGGTCAACTGCACGATGCCAAGGCAGTGATCCCGGATCGCTGCTACGCCACCATCTATCAAGCGGTCATCGAAGACTGCAAGAAAAATGGCGCGTTCGACCCGACCACTATGGGCAGCGTACCGAACGTTGGTCTGATGGCTCAAAAAGCCGAAGAATATGGCTCCCACGACAAGACCTTCCACATCCAGACCAATGGCGTGGTTCGTGTAACCGACAGCCAGGGCAACCTGCTGATGGAACAGAATGTCGAAGCGGGCGATATCTGGCGCATGTGCCAGGCCAAGGACGCGCCGATCCAGGATTGGGTTAAACTGGCCGTCAACCGCGCTCGCGCCAGCAACACCCCGGCTATCTTCTGGCTGGATTCGTCTCGCGCCCATGACAGCGTGATGATCGAGAAAGTGCGCAAGTACCTGGGCGACCACGACACGTCGGGCCTGGATATCCAGATCCTGTCACCTGTCGACGCGATGAAGCTGACCCTGGAACGCACTCGCGCAGGCAAGGACACCATTTCGGTCACCGGTAACGTTCTGCGCGACTACCTGACCGACCTTTTCCCGATCATGGAACTGGGCACCAGCGCGAAGATGCTGTCGATCGTTCCGTTGATGAACGGCGGCGGCCTGTTCGAAACCGGCGCTGGTGGGTCAGCCCCCAAGCATGTGCAGCAGTTTGTTGAAGAAAACTTCCTGCGCTGGGATTCGCTGGGCGAATTCCTGGCTCTGGCAGCGTCCCTTGAGCATCTAGGCCATGCCTACAACAATCCGAAAGCGCTGGTTCTGTCCAAGACCCTCGACCAGGCCACTGGCGAGTTCCTGGACCGCAACAAGTCGCCTTCGCGCAAGGTCGGCGGCATCGACAACCGTGGCAGCCATTTCTACCTGACCCTGTTCTGGGCTCAGGCACTGGCTGCTCAAAACGACGACGCAGACCTCAAGGCACAGTTCACGCCTTTGGCCAAAACCCTGACCGATAACGAAGAAAAAATCGTTGCCGAACTGAACGCTGTTCAGGGCAAGCCAGTGGCAATTGGCGGCTACTACTTCCCTAACCCGGAAGTCACCAGCAAGGCCATGCGCCCGAGCGCCACTCTCAACGCAGCTATCGATGCGTTGAAAGCGTAAGCGGCAGACCGGTGCGACGCATTACCGCGTCGCCCAGCCAAAAGCCCCGGCCCGCGTGTCGGGGCTTTTGCATTCAGGCGAAAGACATACCCGCAGCCCATACTGAACATTCTTATCTGGCAGCAGAGGATCAATCCATGACCTGGCAAGCCCACGTTACCGTCGCCACCATCGTCGAAGATCAGGGACGCTTCCTGTTCGTCGAAGAAATGAAAGGCGGACGCGCCGTACTCAACCAACCCGCCGGGCACCTCGACCCGAACGAGAGCCTGCAACGTGCGGCAGTGCGCGAAACCCTTGAAGAAACCGGCTGGGACGTCGAACTGACCAGCGTGGTGGGTATTTACCTGTACACCACGCCGAGCAACGGCGTGACCTACCAGCGGATATGTTTCGCCGCCAAGGCCATACGCCATAACCCTGAATATCAGTTGGACGAAGGCATCGTTGGCGCCGTCTGGCTGACTCGCGACGAACTGCTGGCCCAACAGGAGCGCTGGCGCAGTGAGCTGGTACTGCGCTGCCTGGACGATTACCTCAATGCCGAACATTTCAGTCTCGACCTGCTGCGCGACAAGGCGTGAGACTCGACGCCCTCAGCCTGATAGAATCGCGTCCTTTTACAGGTCAGCCGTTGAATCCCCATGCGTGATCCAGCCCCCTCGAACTCAGAAATGAAGCGCGTCATAGTCGGCATGTCCGGCGGCGTGGACTCTTCCGTTTCCGCCGTACTGCTCATGGAGCAGGGTTATCAGGTGGAAGGCTTGTTCATGAAGAACTGGGAAGAAGACGACGGAACGGAATATTGCACCGCCCGCGAAGACCTGGCAGATGCCCAGGCCGTGTGTGACAAGATCGGCATCAAGCTGCACACGGCCAACTTCGCCGCCGAGTACTGGGACAATGTCTTCGAACATTTCCTTGAAGAGTACAAGGCCGGGCGCACACCCAACCCGGACATCCTCTGCAACCGGGAAATCAAGTTCAAGGCGTTTCTTAATTATGCGCTGATGCTGGGTGCCGACCTGATCGCCACTGGTCACTACGTGCGCCGTCGCGATATCGATGGCCGCACCGAACTGCTCAAGGGCCTGGACCCGAACAAGGATCAGAGCTACTTCCTGCATGCCGTCGGTGGCGAACAGATCGCCCGGACGCTGTTTCCAGTGGGCGAGCTGGAAAAGCCGGAAGTACGTGCCATTGCTGAGAAACACGGCCTGGCGACGGCCAAAAAAAAGGACTCCACCGGAATCTGCTTCATTGGCGAGCGCCGTTTCACCGACTTCCTGCGTCAGTACCTGCCCGCCCAGCCTGGAGAGATCAAGACCACCGAAGGCGAAGTCATCGGTCGTCACAGCGGCCTGATGTATCACACCATCGGCCAGCGCCAGGGCCTTGGGATTGGCGGTCTCAAGGACGCCAGCGATGATCCGTGGTACGTGCTGGTCAAGGATCTGGACAACAACGAACTGATCGTTGGCCAGGGCAACGACCACCCGTGGCTGTTTTCCCGCGCACTGGTGTCTTCGGAAATATACTGGGTCAATCCGATTGACCTGAGCAGCCCGCGCAAACTCACGGCGAAAGTCCGTTACCGTCAGAGCGACCAGCCATGCACACTGGAAAAGACCACCGACGGCTACCGAGCCACATTCGATGATCCGCAACGGGCTGTCACACCCGGACAGTCCGTGGTGTTCTACGATGGCGAAATATGTCTGGGTGGCGGCGTGATCGAAATTGCCGAACCCTGGACCAGCAAGGACAAGCGTTGATGACTCCGATTCAGGAACAACTGATCGCTCTGGGTGGCGTATTTCAGGCCGCCGTACTGGTCGACCGGATCGCCAAGACCGGACAGGTCAGCGAAGCGGCGCTGAGCTGCATGCTCGGCAGCCTGCTGGTGGTTGACCCGAAGGATACGCTGGACGTCTACGGCGGCGATGACCTCAACCTGCACGAAGGCTATCGCGCCATGGCCAGCGCTCTGGAACGCGACCCTGCGACACTGCAGCGCGAACCGCTGCGCTACGCCCTGTCGATGCTCGGCCTGGAGCGACAGCTGGCCAAACGCGACGACCTGCTCGAAATCATCGGCAGGCGCATCCCGGTGATTCAATCGCAGGTCGAACATTTCGGCATCGCTCACGAAAACGTGATCGCTGCGACCGGTGCCCTTTACGAAGATACCCTGAGCACCCTGCGCCAACGCATTCAGGTCCAGGGCGATATGCGCAACCTGCAGCAACCGAACAATGCATCGAAGATTCGCGCCATCCTGCTGGCAGGCATTCGCTCCGCGCGCCTGTGGCGACAAGTTGGCGGTCATCGCTGGCAACTGGTGTTCAGCCGTCGCAAGCTATTGAAAGAACTCTACCCATTGCTGCACGGCTGATCCGCCACGCACCAATGACCTTCACCACCACAGGCACGGCGCTGTCTACGCTGGTCGGCGGGCTCCGGTCCGAGTGACTTTTCATGTATGATATGCGCCCTTTTCGTTGCCCGACTGTCCGAGAGCATCCCATGCAGCTTTCTTCGCTCACTGCGGTTTCCCCTGTTGATGGCCGCTACGCCGGCAAAACCCAGGCCTTGCGCCCTATTTTCAGCGAATACGGCCTGATCCGTTTCCGTGTGATGGTTGAAGTTCGCTGGCTCCAGCGCCTGGCGGCTCACCCGCAAATCACCGAAGTCCCGGCTTTCTCCGCGCAAGCCAATGCCATTCTCAACACATTGGCTGAAGACTTTTCGGTGGAGCATGCCGAGCGCGTCAAGGAAATCGAGCGCACCACCAACCACGACGTCAAGGCCGTGGAATACCTGCTCAAGGAGCAGGCTGCCAAGTTGCCAGAGCTGGACAAGGTCAGCGAGTTCATCCATTTTGCATGCACCAGCGAGGACATCAACAACCTTTCTCACGCACTGATGCTGCGCGAGGGCCGTGACACTGTAATGCTGCCGCTGATGCGCCAGATTGCCGATGCTATCCGTGAACTGGCGATCCGCTTCGCTGACGTGCCGATGCTCTCGCGTACCCACGGCCAGCCAGCTTCCCCGACTACGCTGGGCAAGGAATTGGCCAACGTGGTTTACCGCCTGGAACGCCAGATCAACCAGATCGCCGCAGTGCCCTTGCTGGGCAAGATCAACGGTGCGGTCGGCAACTACAACGCCCACCTCTCCGCCTATGCCGATATCGACTGGGAAGCCAACGCGCGCGCGTTCATCGAAGACGAGCTGGGTCTGGGCTTCAACCCCTACACCACGCAAATCGAACCGCATGACTACATCGCCGAACTGTTTGATGCAATTGCGCGCTTCAACACTATCCTGATCGACTTCGACCGCGATATCTGGGGCTATATATCTCTGGGCTACTTCAAGCAGCGCACCATTGCTGGCGAAATCGGCTCGTCGACCATGCCACACAAGGTCAACCCGATCGATTTCGAAAACTCTGAAGGCAATCTGGGCATCGCCAACGCGCTGTTCCAGCATCTGGCAAGCAAACTGCCTGTCTCTCGCTGGCAGCGCGACCTGACCGACTCCACCGTCCTGCGCAACCTGGGCGTCGGTTTTGCCCATAGCGTTATTGCTTACGAAGCCAGCCTCAAAGGCATCAGCAAGCTGGAACTGAACGAGCAACGCATCGCTGCCGACCTGGACGCGTGCTGGGAAGTTCTGGCAGAGCCGATTCAGACCGTCATGCGCCGTTACAACATCGAAAATCCGTACGAAAAACTGAAAGAACTGACACGCGGCAAGGGTATCGGCCCGGAAGCGTTGCAGACTTTCATCGACGGTCTGGACATGCCTGCCGATGCAAAGGCCGAGCTGAAGAAGCTCACGCCAGCCAATTACATCGGTAACGCAGCGGCTCAGGCCAAGCGCATCTGACACGCAAAAAAATTGCACACGCCCGGCTGTGCCGGGCGTTTTCATTTCAAGGGCTTACACATGAATCCTGATATTCCTCTGCAACTTCTGGGCGGCATCAGTGCACGCGTTTTTCTGCGTGACTACTGGCAGAAAAGACCGCTGCTGATCCGCCAGGCTCTGCCGGACTTTCAAAGCCCGATCGATGCGGACGAGCTGGCTGGCCTTGCTCTGGAGGAAGAAGTCGAATCCCGCCTGGTCATCGAAAACGGCGAGCGTCCCTGGGAACTGCGTCGCGGCCCCTTTGCGGAGGATGAATTCAGCAAGCTGCCCGAACGCGACTGGACCCTGCTGGTGCAGGCCGTGGACCAGTTCGTTCCGGAAGTCAGTGAACTGCTGGAAAACTTCCGCTTCCTGCCAAGCTGGCGCATCGACGATGTCATGATCAGCTACGCCGCCCCAGGTGGCAGCGTCGGCCCGCATTTCGACAACTATGACGTGTTCCTGCTTCAGGGCCACGGCAAGCGTCACTGGCAGATCGGCCAGATGTGTGACGCAGAAAGCCCGCTGCTGCAGCATGCCGACCTGCGCATCCTTGCCGAATTCGAAAAAACCGAAGAGTGGACGCTGGAACCGGGCGACATGCTTTACCTGCCGCCACGCCTGGCTCACTGCGGCGTCGCCGTCGACGACTGTCTTACCTATTCGGTCGGTTTCCGCGCTCCAAGCGCTGCCGAGGTCCTGACTCACTTCACCGACTTCCTCAGCCAGTTCATCCCGGATGAAGAACGCTATACCGACGCCGACGCGCAACCGGTCAGCGATCCGCATCAAATCCAGCACGACGCGCTGGACCGCCTCAAAGCGCTGCTGACCGAGCACATGAGTGACGAGCGCCTGCTGCTGACCTGGTTCGGCCAGTTCATGACCGAACCTCGCTACCCCGAACTGGTCACCGGTCCGGAACTGGAGGAAAACGACCTGCTCGACAGCCTCGAACAGGGCGCGGTACTGATTCGCAACCCGAGCGCAAGACTGGCGTGGTCTGAAGTCGACGACGATCTGCTACTGTTTGCCAGTGGTCAGAGCCGTCTGTTGCCGGGCAGTCTGCGCGAATTGCTTAAACTGATCTGTGCCGCCGACGCATTGCACAGTGAAAACCTCGGCCAATGGTTGGTCGATGACGATGGACGCAATCTGCTTTGCGAACTCGTAAAACAAGGAAGCCTGGGATTTGCCGATGAATAAAGTCACCGTAGCTGTCGCACAATGGCAGAAAAACAACGCCGACATCCGGCGCATACGCGATTCGGTATTCATCGCCGAGCAATCGGTGCCGCCGGAGCTGGAGTGGGACGCCGAAGATGCGACTGCCGTGCATTTTCTCGCCTATGAAGGGGAATACGCAGTAGGCACCGCTCGCCTGCTGCCCGACGGTGAAATCGGTCGGCTGTCGGTGCTCAAGGACTGGCGTGGCCTGAAAGTCGGTGAAGCGTTGCTCGGTGCGGTGATCCACGAGGCCGAACAACGTGGGCTGGAGCCGTTGAAGCTCAGCGCCCAGGTGCAGGCCGTCGAGTTTTACCAGCGCTTCGGGTTCGCCGTGGTCAGTGACGAGTTTCTCGAAGCCGGTTTACCGCACGTCGAGATGCGCCGCGACACACCCGAAAGCTGAGTATGTAGGCGCTTTTCACGGCACTACATGATGATCGCCCTGCCCTTTTTCGCTAGACACTTTTCAGGTCGAGACGAAAAACGCCAGGGCGTTTTTGTGTCGGCCCATTCAGCTTGTCCGGCTATGGCCGATACACTGGCAAATTCATGCTTTACGAGCTTACCGCGGAGAATGATCATGTCAGTCCGTAACCTGCTTAACGTGGTAATCACCTCAGTGCTGATCGCATTCAGCACTCAGGCCCTTTCAGCGACCGAGGTCGTTCCGCTCAATTACCGCACCAGTGCCGATCTACTACCCGTAGCTAAATCCTTTCTAGGCACCGAAGGCTCCGTCAGTGCTTATGGCAATCAACTGATTGTCAATGCAGAGTCGCGCAAGATAGAAGAGCTTCGCACCCTGATTGCGCAACTCGATACCGCGCCGAAACGCCTGTTGATCAGCGTCGACACAAGCGATAGCGCGACGCGCAACAGCAGTGGCTCACGCGTCATCGAGTACGGCACAACCAGCCGTGATGGCGGCGTTCAGCAAGTGCAGACCAGCGAAGGTACGCCAGCACTTATCCAGATCGGTCAAAGCGTTCCGCTGACCTCCTCGTCCACGGATTCCTATGGCTATTCTCAAAGCAATACTGAATATCGCAATGTAACCCAGGGCTTTTACGTCACTGCCAGTGTGACCGGCGATACCGTTCACCTGAGCATCAGCACCAACCATGACCGCATGAGTCAGGAACGCGCTGATGCCATAAAAGTGCAAAGTACCGACAGCCAGGTCAGCGGCCGGCTCGGAGAATGGATCACACTGGCGAGCAATAGCGATCAATCGGTTGCCGATCAGCGTGGCCTCGCACAACGCTATTCCACCCAGGGTCGCGACGACATGATTTTGCGCGTAAAGGTCGAAACCCTCGAGTAGCCTGCGCTGGCGCGAAACCCAGCACCTACGGGCCTTTTAGTGACTCACCAGTCTGTTTACGCAATTATGTAGTGTGATTAAAAAAGCACTACAAATTGTTTGACGACCCCGATACCCCGAGGCATGATTGCCTCGCTCCCGCTGATTGGAGGCTGCGCAAAAAGCCTTTGATTGTCGCTCTCCGAGCAGCGAGCAGCCATCTACAGTGCCTTCGATAAACGAGGCGTTTTGGCGGAGCAGGACTTCTAATCAAGACCTACTTCTCGGGGTTTACAAAATGGCACTGACACGCGAACAACAAATAGCCGCTCTCGAAAAAGACTGGGCCGAAAATCCGCGCTGGAAAAACGTGACCCGTACTTATTCTGCAGCCGATGTGGTCCGCTTGCGTGGCTCGGTTCAACCCGAACACACCTTTGCAAGGCTGGGCGCTGACAAACTGTGGAATCTGGTGACCCAAGGTGCCAGGCCGTCTTTCCGGCCGGATAAGGACTTCGTCAACTGCATGGGCGCTCTGACCGGCGGTCAGGCCGTGCAGCAGGTCAAGGCCGGCATTCAGGCGATCTACCTTTCCGGCTGGCAGGTTGCTGCCGACAACAACTCTGCCGAATCGATGTACCCGGATCAGTCGCTGTACCCGGTCGACTCGGTGCCAACCGTAGTCAAACGCATCAACAATTCATTCCGCCGCGCCGATCAGATCCAGTGGAAAGCCGGCAAGGCTCCGGGCGATGAAGGTTATATCGACTATTTCGCGCCCATCGTGGCCGACGCCGAGGCCGGATTCGGCGGCGTGCTCAATGCGTACGAACTGATGAAAAGCATGATCGAGGCGGGGGCCGCCGGGGTGCATTTTGAAGATCAGTTGGCATCGGTGAAGAAATGCGGCCACATGGGCGGCAAAGTGCTGGTCCCGACTCAGGAAGCGGTTCAAAAACTGGTTGCTGCGCGCCTGGCCGCCGACGTGGCCGGTGTGCCGACGATCATTCTGGCCCGTACCGACGCCAACGCTGCCGACCTGCTGACTTCCGATTGCGACCCCTATGACAAGCCGTTCGTGACCGGCGAACGGACTCCTGAGGGGTTCTACAAAGTACGTGCGGGTCTGGATCAGGCAATCTCACGCGGCCTCGCCTACGCGCCTTATGCCGACCTGATCTGGTGTGAAACCGCCAAGCCGGATCTGGACGAAGCACGCCGCTTCGCCGAAGCGATCAAGAAGGAGTATCCGGACCAATTGCTTTCCTACAACTGCTCGCCGTCCTTCAACTGGAAGAAAAACCTCGACGACGCAACCATCGCCAAGTTTCAGCGCGAGCTTTCGGCCATGGGCTACAAGCACCAGTTCATCACCCTGGCGGGCATTCACAACATGTGGCACAGCATGTTCAACCTGGCGCACGATTACGCCCGCAACGACATGACTGCCTACGTGAAGCTACAGGAACAGGAATTCGCCGATGCTGCCAAGGGCTATACCTTTGTGGCCCACCAGCAGGAAGTGGGCACGGGTTATTTCGATGACATGACCACCGTGATTCAGGGCGGCGTATCGTCGGTAACCGCACTGACCGGCTCGACGGAAGAAGAGCAATTCCACTGACACACCGCGCAACGCGTTGAAAACACAGACCGTCCGTAAGGGCGGTCTGTGTTTTGTGTCAGATAGTGCCTGCATTGATTTCGGACAATGTGCCGCTCATGAACAGATGCTAAAAAACCGCACTTTATAAGCGGTGTCCTGCGTAACTATGCTGCGAGTATCCTTTGGCGAACTATGCAGGCCGATTTAAATGATATTAATTATCATTCAAATTGCCTTTCGTTCCTTTTCGTCATCGAGAAACATAATTAGCCAAAACCTTGCTGACGCCCGGCTGGCATGCCTTACAGCCCTCACGAACGACGGCGGGCGATTAATTTCGTAAATAAATTTGATGTAGAAAATTTACTTGCCAACTGTTTGCACATAAAATCAATCCGTTGACCGCACTGCGACATTTCGTCACTGCCTCGACTCTTTATCAAGCACAGAGACCTTTGCTCTCTAACAAGGACTGCCAGCATGCCCGAATCGACAGGTCTGATTGCCCACAACTGGGGCTTCGCCATTTTCCTTTTGGGTGTTGTCGGCCTCTGCGCCTTCATGCTCGGCCTCTCCAGCCTGCTAGGAAGCAAGGCCTGGGGCCGCAGCAAGAACGAACCTTTCGAATCCGGCATGCTGCCTACCGGCAGTGCGCGCCTGCGGCTCTCCGCAAAATTCTATCTGGTCGCGATGCTCTTCGTGATCTTTGACATTGAAGCCCTCTTTCTCTTTGCCTGGTCTGTGTCCGTCCGCGAAAGCGGCTGGACCGGATTCGTCGAAGCTCTCGTTTTCATAGCAATTCTGTTGGCAGGTCTTGTCTACCTATGGCGGGTTGGCGCTCTTGACTGGGCTCCTGAAGGTCGCCGTAATCGGCAAGCGAAGCTGAAACAATGAGGCTTTGGCGATGCAATATAATCTCACCAGGATCGACCCGGACGCTCCTAACGAGCATTACCCCATCGGCAAACGGGAAACCGTTTCCGATCCGTTAGAAGATCAAGTCCACAAAAATATCTACATGGGCAAGCTGGAAGACGTGCTGAATGGTGCGGTCAACTGGGGACGTAAGAACTCCCTGTGGCCCTACAATTTCGGCTTGTCGTGCTGCTATGTGGAAATGACCACCGCCTTTACGGCCCCTCACGATATCGCGCGCTTCGGTGCGGAAGTTATCCGGGCGTCGCCACGGCAGGCGGATTTCATGGTCATTGCCGGTACCTGCTTCATAAAGATGGCACCGATCATCCAGCGTCTCTACGAGCAAATGCTCGAACCCAAGTGGGTCATCTCCATGGGTTCATGTGCCAACTCCGGTGGCATGTACGACATCTACTCAGTGGTCCAGGGGGTGGACAAGTTCCTTCCCGTGGATGTCTACGTGCCCGGCTGCCCGCCCCGCCCCGAAGCATTTCTGCAAGGCTTGATGCTGTTGCAGGAATCCATCGGCAAGGAGCGTCGCCCTCTTTCCTGGGTCGTTGGCGATCAAGGCGTATACCGCGCCGAGATGCCTTCGCAAAAGGAACAGCGCCGCGAACAGCGTATTCAGGTGACCAACCTGCGCAGCCCCGACGAAGTCTGATACAGCCCGTTCTTCTTATAAAAAAGACAGGAACCGGGGTTGATTCTGTACGTTGACCGAAGTGATTGAGACCTATGACTGCAGACAACGCTCTGTACATCCCGCCTTACAAGGCTGACGACCAAGACGTCGTCGTTGAACTGAACAACCGTTTTGGTGCCGAGGCGTTCACTGCCCAGCCGACCCGTACCGGCATGCCGGTGCTGTGGGTCGAGCGCGCCCGGCTGTTTGAAATTCTGACGTTCCTGCGCAACGTGCCCAAGCCCTACTCCATGCTCTATGACCTGCATGGCGTGGACGAGCGTCTGCGCACCAACCGTCGCGGTCTGCCCGGTGCAGACTTCACCGTGTTCTATCACCTGCTGTCGATCGAGCGAAACAGCGACGTCATGATCAAGGTAGCGCTGTCCGAAAGCGACCTGAGCGTGCCCACCATTACCAGTATCTGGCCCAACGCCAATTGGTATGAGCGCGAAGTCTGGGACATGTTCGGCATCGACTTCCCGGGACACCCGCATCTAAGCCGCATCATGATGCCGCCAACCTGGGAAGGTCATCCGCTGCGCAAGGACTTCCCTGCCCGCGCGACGGAGTTTGACCCGTACAGCCTGACCCTCGCCAAACAGCAACTGGAAGAGGAAGCCGCACGTTTCCGTCCGGAAGACTGGGGCATGAAACGTTCTGGCGCGAACGAGGACTACATGTTCCTCAACCTCGGGCCGAACCACCCTTCCGCCCACGGTGCGTTCCGTATCATTCTGCAGCTGGATGGCGAAGAAATCGTCGACTGCGTTCCGGACATCGGCTACCACCACCGTGGTGCAGAAAAGATGGCCGAGCGCCAGTCCTGGCACAGCTTCATCCCGTACACCGACCGCATCGATTATCTCGGCGGGGTGATGAACAACCTGCCTTACGTACTCTCTGTTGAAAAACTGGCAGGCATCAAGGTGCCGGAAAAGGTCGACGTCATCCGCATCATGATGGCCGAGTTCTTCCGTATTACCAGCCACCTGTTGTTTCTGGGTACCTACATCCAGGACGTGGGTGCCATGACGCCGGTGTTCTTTACGTTCACCGACCGCCAGAAAGCCTACACCGTGATCGAAGCCATTACCGGTTTCCGTCTGCATCCGGCCTGGTATCGTATCGGCGGCGTCGCCCACGACCTGCCTCGTGGCTGGGAAAAACTGGTCAAGGACTTCGTCGACTGGTTGCCCAAGCGCCTTGACGAATACACCAAGGCGGCCCTGCAAAACAGTATTCTCAAGGGTCGTACCATTGGCGTCGCCGCCTACAACACCAAGGAAGCCCTCGAGTGGGGCGTCACCGGTGCAGGCCTGCGCTCCACCGGTTGCGACTTCGACCTGCGCAAGGCGCGCCCTTACTCGGGCTACGAGAACTTCGAATTCGAAGTGCCACTGGCCGCCAACGGCGATGCCTATGACCGCTGCATGGTCCGCGTCGAAGAGATGCGCCAGAGCATCAAGATCATCGACCAGTGCATGCGCAACATGCCGGAAGGCCCGTACAAGGCGGATCACCCGCTGACCACGCCGCCACCGAAAGAGCGCACCCTGCAGCACATCGAAACCCTGATCACGCACTTCCTGCAGGTTTCGTGGGGCCCGGTCATGCCGGCCAACGAGTCCTTCCAGATGATCGAAGCGACCAAGGGTATCAACAGCTATTACCTGACGAGCGACGGCGGCACCATGAGCTACCGTACCCGGATCCGCACCCCGAGTTACCCGCACCTGCAGCAGATCCCTTCGGTGATCAAAGGCAGCATGGTTGCGGACTTGATCGCGTACCTGGGTAGTATCGATTTCGTTATGGCCGACGTGGACCGCTAAGCATGAATAGCCCGCTAATCCAGACTGACCGTTTCGCCCTGAGCGAAACCGAGCGCTCGGCCATCGAGCACGAGATGCATCACTACGAAGACCCGCGCGCGGCGTCCATCGAGGCCCTGAAGATCGTTCAGAAAGAGCGTGGCTGGGTGCCAGACGGCGCCATCTACGCAATCGGCGATTTACTGGGCATCCCCGCCAGCGACGTCGAAGGGGTTGCCACCTTTTACAGCCAGATCTTCCGCCAGCCGGTCGGACGTCACATCATTCGTGTCTGCAACAGCATGGTGTGCTTCATCGGCGGCCATGAAAACGTGGTAGACGAGATCAAGAGTTCACTGGGTATCGGCCTGGGTCAAACCACCGCTGACGGTCGCTTCACCTTGCTGCCGGTCTGCTGCCTCGGCAACTGTGACAAGGCACCGGCCGTGATGGTCGACGACGACACTTTCGGCGATGTACAGCCTGCTGGCGTTGCCAAGATGCTGGAGGGTTACCTATGACCATCACTTCCTTCGGCCCTGCCAACCGCATTGCGCGCACGGCAGAAACCCATCCGCTGACCTGGCGTCTGCGCGACGACGGCGAGCCAGTCTGGCTCGACGAGTATCAGGCCAAAGACGGTTATGCAGCAGCGCGCAAGGCGCTGACGCAACAGTCGCCTGACGATATCGTCCAGTCGGTCAAGGACTCGGGCCTCAAGGGACGCGGCGGTGCGGGCTTCCCTACCGGCGTTAAATGGGGCCTGATGCCCAAAGACGAATCCATGAACATTCGCTATTTGCTATGCAATGCGGATGAGATGGAACCCAACACCTGGAAAGACCGCATGCTGATGGAGCAACTGCCCCATCTGCTGGTCGAGGGCATGCTGATCAGTGCCCGTGCGCTGAAAGCCTATCGTGGCTATATCTTCCTGCGTGGCGAATACGTAACGGCCGCGAAGCACTTGAACCGCGCCGTAGCCGAGGCGAAGGCAGCCGGTCTGCTGGGCAAGAACATCCTCGGCACCGGCTTCGACTTCGAACTGTTCGTGCACACCGGTGCCGGTCGTTACATCTGCGGTGAAGAAACCGCGCTGATCAACTCGCTGGAAGGCCGCCGCGCCAACCCGCGCTCCAAGCCGCCCTTCCCTGCTGCCGTAGGCGTCTGGGGCAAGCCGACCTGCGTAAACAACGTCGAAACCCTGTGCAACGTGCCCGCCATCGTTAACAACGGCAACGACTGGTACAAGTCGCTGGCCCGCGAAGGCAGTGAAGACCACGGCACCAAGCTGATGGGTTTCTCCGGCAAGGTTAAAAACCCGGGGTTGTGGGAGCTGCCATTTGGCGTACAGGCTCGCGAACTGTTCGAAGACTACGCCGGTGGAATGCGCGACGGCTTCAAGCTCAAGTGCTGGCAACCCGGTGGCGCCGGTACCGGATTCCTGCTTCCGGAACATCTGGACGCCCAGATGTATGCAGGCGGTATTGCCAAGGTCGGCACCCGGATGGGCACCGGTCTGGCGATGGCCGTCGACGATTCGGTCAATATGGTCTCGCTGCTGCGCAACATGGAAGAGTTCTTCGCTCAGGAGTCCTGCGGCTTCTGCACCCCATGCCGCGACGGTTTGCCATGGAGCGTGAAAATGCTTCGCGCGATCGAGAAGGGTCAGGGGCAGCCGGGGGATATCGAAACCCTGCTGGGTCTGGTCAATTTCCTCGGCCCAGGCAAGACCTTCTGCGCTCATGCACCGGGCGCTGTTGAACCGCTGGGCAGCGCGATCAAGTATTTCCGTTCGGAGTTCGAAGCCGGTATTGCGCCAGCCAGCGCAACCTCGCTCGTTCCGGGCAAAAGTCCGACCGTGGTCGGCGCATAACAAGACACAACGGCCGGCGGCTGTTCGGGCTGCCGGCCTCGTACCTGCTGACGCCCTCCGGGCTGAACGATACGGGTACTACCGAGATTCCATTAGCCACGCCCGCTGACAACGGGCCAACGAAGACCTTTGAACCATGGCTACTATTCACGTAGACGGCAAAGCGCTCGAAGTCGATGGTGCAGACAACCTGTTACAGGCATGTCTGTCGCTGGGCCTCGATATCCCTTATTTCTGCTGGCACCCTGCCCTTGGCAGCGTTGGCGCCTGTCGCCAGTGCGCGGTCAAGCAGTACACCGACGAAAACGACACCCGTGGTCGTATCGTCATGTCCTGCATGACGCCAGCCACCGACAACACCTGGATCTCCATCGAAGACGATGAGTCCAAGGCCTTCCGGGCCAGTGTCGTCGAATGGCTGATGACCAACCACCCGCATGACTGCCCGGTCTGCGAGGAAGGTGGTCACTGCCACCTGCAGGACATGACGGTGATGACCGGCCACAACGAGCGCCGTTATCGCTTCACCAAGCGTACCCACCAGAATCAGGAGCTGGGGCCGTTCATCGCGCATGAGATGAATCGCTGCATCGCCTGTTATCGGTGCGTACGTTTCTATAAAGACTATGCAGGCGGAACTGACCTGGGCGTTTACGGCGCTCACGACAATGTTTACTTCGGTCGCGTTGAAGACGGCACGCTGGAAAGCGAGTTCTCCGGCAACCTCACCGAGGTCTGCCCGACCGGTGTGTTCACCGACAAGACCCACTCCGAGCGCTACAACCGCAAGTGGGACATGCAGTTCTCGCCAAGCATCTGCCACGGTTGCTCAAGCGGCTGCAACATCAGCCCGGGTGAACGCTACGGTGAATTGCGCCGCATCGAAAACCGCTACAACGGCTCGGTCAACCAGTACTTTCTCTGCGACCGCGGCCGTTTCGGCTATGGCTATGTCAACCGCACAGACCGTCCACGTCAGCCACTGCTCGCTGAAGGCCAGGTCAAACTGAGCCTTGACCAAGCACTTGACAAGGCGGCGGACCTGCTGCGCGGCCGTAACATCGTTGGTATCGGCTCTCCTCGCGCCAGCCTTGAAAGCAACTACGCACTGCGTGAGCTGGTCGGAGCCGAGCATTTCTACAGCGGTATCGAAGCCGGTGAGCTGGAGCGTATCAGGCTGATCCTCAAGGTCCTGAACGACAGTCCGCTGCCGATCCCGACCCTGCGTGACATCGAAGATCACGATGCCATTTTCGTGCTCGGCGAAGACCTGACCCAGACCGCTGCACGTATGGCTCTGGGCCTGCGTCAGGCGGTCAAGGGCAAGGCTGAAGACATGGCTGCGGCGATGAAAGTCCAGCCGTGGCTCGACGCTGCCGTGAAGAACATTGGCCAGCACGAACTTAACCCGCTGTTCATTGCCAGCCTCGCCGGGACCCGTCTCGACGATGTCGCAGAAGAATGCGTGCACGCTGCACCTGACGACCTGGCTCGCATCGGCTTTGCCGTAGCCCATGCACTGGATGCCAGCGCCCCCGCCGTAGAAGGTCTGGACAGCGAAGCACTCGAACTGGCGCAACGCATCGCCAACGCCCTGCTCGCGGCCAAACGTCCGCTGATCATTTCCGGTAGCTCGCTGGGTTCGACAGCGCTGATCGAGGCGGCGGCAAACATTGCCAAGGCGTTGAAGCTGCGTGACAAGCAAGGCTCTATCAGCCTGATCGTGCCGGAAGCAAACAGCATGGGCCTGGCGATGTTTGGTGGCGATTCTGTCGATGCCGCCCTGCAAGCAGTGATTTCCGGTCAGGCCGATGCCGTCGTGGTATTGGAAAACGATCTGTATCGCCGTGTAGACGCTAAAATCGTCGACGCTGCGCTGAGCGCTGCGAAAGTCGTGATCGTCGCTGACCATCAGAAAACCCCGACCAGCGACCGTGCCCATCTGATTCTGCCAGCAGCCAGCTTCGCTGAAGGCGACGGCACACTGGTCAGCCAGGAAGGCCGCGCCCAGCGCTTCTTCCAGGTTTTCGATCCGACCTATCTGGATGCCAGCATTCTGGTCCACGAAGGCTGGCGCTGGTTGCATGCCCTGCGTGCCACCTTGCTGAACAAGCCGGTCGACTGGACGCAACTCGACCACGTCACCGAAGCCTGCGCCGGCAGCACACCGCAACTGGCGGGTATCGTCAACGCCGCGCCGTCTGCATCGTTCCGCATCAAGGGCCTGAAACTGGCTCGCGAACCGCTGCGTTATAGCGGCCGTACAGCGATGCGAGCCAACATCAGCGTGCATGAGCCGCGCACCTCGCAAGACATCGACACCGCGTTCTCCTTCTCCATGGAAGGCTACTCGGGCTCGGCCGAGCCTCGTCAGCAGGTGCCATTCGCCTGGTCGCCGGGCTGGAACTCGCCGCAGGCCTGGAACAAGTTTCAGGACGAAGTCGGCGGTCACTTGCGTGCCGGCGACCCGGGCACTCGCCTGATCGAAAGCCAGGGCGATGGTCTGTCATGGTTCTCCAGCGTGCCACGCGCGTTCTCTCCAGAACGCGGCACCTGGCAGGTCGTGCCGTTCTTCCACCTGTTCGGCAGCGACGAAACCTCGTCTCTGGCCGCGCCGGTTCAGGAACGCATCCCGCAGGCCTATGTCGCCCTGGCCAAATCCGAAGCCGATCGTCTCGGCGTCAACGACGGTGCCCTGCTCTCCTTGACCGTTGGCGGCGAATTGCTGACCTTGCCGTTGCGCATCAACGAAGAACTGGGCGCGGGTCTTGTGGCATTGCCGGCAGGACTGCCCGGCATTCCGCCAGCACTCTTCGGCAAATCCGTTGACGGTCTGCAGGAGGCAGCGCAATGACCTGGTTTACCCCTGATGTGATCGACGCAATCATCGCGGTGGTCAAGGCCATCGTGGTGTTGCTGGCCGTCGTGGTTTGCGGTGCTCTGCTGAGTTTCATCGAGCGTCGTCTGCTGGGTTGGTGGCAAGATCGTTATGGCCCGAACCGCGTAGGCCCGTTCGGCATGTTCCAGATCGCTGCAGACATGCTGAAAATGTTCTTCAAGGAAGACTGGACCCCACCGTTCGCCGACAAGGTGATCTTCACCCTGGCACCGGTCGTGGCCATGAGCGCATTGCTGATCGCCTTTGCGGTCATCCCGATTACCCCGACATGGGGTGTGGCGGACTTGAACATCGGTCTGCTGTTCTTCTTCGCCATGGCCGGTCTGTCGGTGTATGCGGTGTTGTTCGCCGGCTGGTCGAGTAATAACAAGTTCGCCCTGCTGGGCAGCCTGCGTGCTTCGGCACAAACCGTGTCCTACGAAGTGTTCATGGGCCTTGCTCTGATGGGCATCGTGGTTCAGGTCGGTTCGTTCAACATGCGCGACATCGTTGAATATCAGGCGCAGAACCTGTGGTTCATCATTCCGCAGTTCTTCGGCTTCTGTACGTTCTTCATCGCGGGTGTTGCAGTGACTCACCGCCACCCGTTCGACCAACCGGAAGCCGAGCAAGAACTGGCTGACGGCTACCACATTGAATATGCCGGCATGAAATGGGGCATGTTCTTCGTGGGCGAATACATCGGGATCATCTTGATCTCGGCGCTGCTGGTCACGCTGTTCTTCGGTGGCTGGCACGGCCCGTTCGACATTCTGCCATCGCTGGCATTCTTCTGGTTCGCCTTGAAAACCGCGTTCTTCATCATGCTGTTCATTTTGCTGCGCGCTTCCATCCCGCGTCCGCGTTATGACCAGGTCATGGATTTCAGCTGGAAGTTCTGTCTGCCGCTGACCCTGATCAATTTGCTGGTGACTGCTGCGATTGTGTTGTTGAACACACCGGCAGGCTCGGTTCAGTGAGGATTTGACCCATGTTCAAATATATTGGTGACATCGTTAAGGGTACAGGTACCCAGTTGCGCAGCCTGGTCATGGTCTTCGGCCACGGCTTCCGCAAACGCGACACCCTGCAATACCCCGAAGAGCAGGTATATCTGCCGCCCCGCTACCGTGGCCGTATCGTTCTGACCCGCGACCCTGACGGCGAAGAGCGTTGCGTAGCCTGCAATCTGTGTGCAGTGGCATGCCCGGTCGGCTGTATTTCGCTGCAGAAGGCCGAGACAGAAGACGGACGCTGGTACCCGGACTTTTTCCGCATCAACTTCTCGCGCTGCATTTTCTGCGGCCTGTGTGAAGAAGCGTGTCCGACTACCGCAATCCAGCTTACGCCGGACTTCGAGATGGCCGACTTCAAGCGTCAGGATCTGGTGTACGAGAAGGAAGATCTGCTGATCTCCGGTCCCGGCAAGAACCCTGACTACAACTTCTATCGCGTTGCCGGTATGGCCATCGGCGGCAAGCCCAAGGGCTCCGCACAGAATGAAGCCGAGCCGATCAACGTCAAGAGCTTGCTGCCTTAAGGAAGTAAAGATGGAATTCGCTTTCTACTTCGCATCCGGTATCGCTGTTGTGTCCACCCTGCGGGTGATCACCAACACGAATCCGGTGCATGCCCTGCTCTACCTGATCATCTCGCTGATCGCTGTGGCGATGACTTTTTTCAGCCTCGGTGCGCCGTTTGCCGGTGTGCTGGAAGTCATTGCCTATGCGGGCGCGATCATGGTCCTGTTCGTGTTTGTGGTGATGATGCTGAACCTCGGCCCAGCCTCGGTTCAGCAGGAGCGTGCATGGCTCAAACCCGGCATCTGGATTGGCCCGGTGATTCTCGGCACGCTGTTGCTGGCCGAGTTACTGTACGTACTGTTCGCCAATCAGACCGGCGCTGCAATCGGTCACACCACAGTCGACGCCAAGGCGGTCGGCATCAGCCTGTTCGGGCCTTATCTGCTGGTGGTGGAACTCGCCTCGATGCTGCTGCTTGCTGCAGCCGTCACGGCATTCCATCTGGGCCGCAACGAGGCCAAGGAGCCAAGCCAATGAATGCTATCCCTCTTGAGCACGGTCTGGCTGTCGCCGGGGTCCTGTTCTGCCTGGGTCTGGTCGGCCTGATGGTGCGCCGTAACATTCTCTTCGTTTTGATGAGCCTGGAAATCATGATGAACGCGTCTGCACTGGCGTTCGTAGTTGCCGGCAGTCGTTGGGCGCAACCGGATGGGCAGGTAATGTTCATCCTGGTGATCAGCCTTGCGGCAGCCGAGGCCAGTATCGGCCTGGCGATCCTGATGCAACTGTATCGCCGCTTCCACACTCTCGATATCGATGCTGCCAGCGAGATGCGCGGATGAATCTTCTCTTTCTGACTTTCGTATTTCCTCTCATCGGTTTTCTGCTGCTGTCGTTCTCTCGTGGGCGCATATCGGAAAACCTCGCGGCGCTGATTGGCGTCGGTTCCATAGGCCTTTCAGCCATTGTCACGGCCTGGGTCATCTGGCAATTCAATATCGCACCGCCAGAAGGTGGCCACTACACCCAAGTGCTGTGGCGCTGGATGGACGTTGATGGCTTCCAGCCCAACTTCGCGCTGTATCTGGACGGTCTGTCCGTCACGATGCTGGGCGTAGTGGTTGGCGTCGGCTTCCTGATCCACCTGTTTGCGTCCTGGTACATGCGCGGTGAAGCGGGCTACTCGCGCTTCTTCTCCTACACCAACCTGTTCATTGCCAGCATGTTGTTCCTTATTCTGGGCGATAACCTGCTGTTCCTTTACTTCGGTTGGGAAGGTGTGGGCCTGTGCAGCTACCTGTTGATCGGTTTCTATTACAGCAACCGCAACAACGGCAACGCAGCACTCAAGGCGTTTATCGTGACGCGAATCGGCGACGTGTTCATGGCCATCGGCCTGTTCATCCTGTTCCAGCAGTTGGGTACGCTCAATGTGCAGGAACTGCTGGTCAAGGCACCGGAGCACTTCAAAGTCGGCGATTTCTGGATCGTGCTGGCAACGTTGATGCTGCTGGGCGGTGCTGTCGGTAAATCGGCACAGCTGCCACTGCAAACCTGGCTGGCAGATGCGATGGCCGGTCCTACACCGGTTTCGGCACTGATCCACGCAGCAACCATGGTTACCGCGGGCGTCTACCTGATCGCGCGGACTCACGGCCTGTTCGCACTGGCACCGGACATACTGCATCTGGTAGGCATTGTCGGCGGCGTGACGCTGGTTCTGGCGGGGTTCGCAGCGCTGGTACAGACCGACATCAAGCGTATCCTCGCCTACTCGACCATGAGTCAGATCGGTTACATGTTCCTGGCATTGGGCGTAGGCGCTTGGGAAGGCGCGATTTTCCACCTGATGACACACGCCTTCTTCAAGGCACTGCTATTCCTGGCTTCCGGGGCGGTGATCGTTGCCTGCCATCACGAGCAGAACATCTTCAAGATGGGCGGTCTGTGGAAGAAACTGCCATTGGCCTACGCCAGCTTCATCGTCGGCGGTGCGGCACTGGCTGCCCTGCCGCTGTTGACGGCAGGCTTTTACTCCAAGGACGAAATTCTCTGGGAAGCGTTCGCCAGCGGTAACAACGGCCTGTTGTATGCCGGTCTGGTGGGCGCGTTCATGACGTCGCTGTACACCTTCCGTCTGATCTTCATCGCGTTCCACGGTGAAGCCAAGACCGAAGCACACGCAGGTCACGGGATTGCCCACTGGTTGCCGCTGTCGGTACTGATCGTGCTGTCGACGTTCATTGGCGCGCTGATCACCCCGCCACTGGCCGGTGTTCTACCGCAGAGCGTTGGCCACGCCGGTGGCGAAGCCAAACACAGCCTGGAAATCGCCTCTGGCGCCATCGCCCTGGCCGGTATCCTGCTGGCAGCGCTGCTGTTTCTCGGCAAGCGCCGCCTGGCAACGGCAATCGCCAACAGTGGTCCGGGCCGCGTCCTGTCGGCCTGGTGGTTCGCTGCCTGGGGCTTCGACTGGATCTACGACAAGCTGTTAGTCAAACCTTATCTGGCGATCAGTCATGTGCTGCGTAGCGATCCGTTCGACCGCACCATCGGCTTGATCCCACGTCTGGTCAAAGGCGGTCATAACACTATGAGCCGTACCGAGACCGGCCAGCTGCGTTGGTATGCTGCCTCGATCGCCGTGGGTGCCGTTCTGGTACTTGGTGCCGTCGTTCTGGTTGCGGTCTGACATGAACCTTGCGAATTTGCGAAAGGAATTGAGCCCGTCATGATTCTGCCTTGGCTAATCCTGATCCCCTTTATCGGCGGCCTGCTGTGCTGGCTGGGTGAGCGCTTCGGCTCTACCCTGCCGCGCTGGATTGCGCTGCTGACAATGACCCTCGAACTGGTTCTCGGCCTCTGGCTGTGGGCTACCGGCAATTTCGGCTACGCGCCGGTGCCTGGCGCCGACCCGACCTGGGCCCTGGAATTTCACCACCCGTGGATCACCCGCTTCGGCATCGACGTGCATCTGGCACTCGATGGCCTTTCTCTGCTGATGATCCTGCTGACCGGCCTGCTTGGCGTGTTGTCGGTACTGTGCTCGTGGAAGGAAATCCAGCGCAAGGTAGGCTTCTTCCACCTTAACCTGATGTGGATTCTGGGCGGTGTCGTTGGCGTGTTCCTGGCCATCGACCTGTTCATGTTCTTCTTCTTCTGGGAAATGATGCTGGTGCCGATGTATTTCCTCATCGCGCTCTGGGGTCACAGCTCTTCGGACGGCAAGAAGACTCGTATCTACGCCGCAACCAAGTTCTTCATCTTCACTCAGGCCAGCGGCCTGATCATGCTGGTGGCGATCCTGGGTCTGGTGCTGGTGCACTTCAATCAGACCGGCGTGATCACCTTTGCCTACGCTGACCTGCTGAAGACCAAACTGGCACCGGGTACCGAATATATCCTGATGCTGGGCTTCTTTATTGCCTTTGCCGTGAAACTGCCGGTGGTTCCGTTGCACTCCTGGCTGCCGGATGCGCATGCCCAGGCACCGACTGCGGGTTCTGTCGACCTGGCAGGTATCCTGCTGAAGACCGCTGCCTACGGCCTGTTGCGCTTTGCCCTGCCACTGTTCCCCAACGCATCGGCCGAGTTCGCACCCATTGCAATGACGCTGGGCCTGGTCGGTATTTTCTACGGTGCATTCCTGGCGTTTGCCCAGACCGATATCAAGCGCCTGATCGCGTTCTCAAGCGTCTCGCACATGGGCTTTGTACTGATCGGCATCTACTCCGGCAGCCAGCAAGCGCTGCAAGGCGTACTGATCCAGATGATTGCCCACGGCCTGTCGGCTGCGGCACTGTTCATCCTCAGTGGCCAGTTGTACGAACGCCTGCATACTCGTGACATGCGCGAGATGGGCGGTCTGTGGTCGCGTATAGCCTACATCCCGGCCATCAGCCTGTTCTTTGCTGCCGCCTCTCTGGGTCTGCCGGGCACCGGCAACTTCGTAGGTGAGTTCCTGATTCTGCTGGGCAGCTTCGCCAGTTCGCCATGGATCACTGCAATTGCCACGTCCGGCCTGGTGTTCGGCTCTGTCTACTCGCTGATCATGATCCACCGCGCTTATTTCGGCCCGTCGAAGTCCGACGAGGTTCTGAAAGGCATGGACGGACGTGAAATGATCATGGTGCTGGGCCTTGCGGTGTTGCTGGTCGTGCTCGGGGTTTTCCCGCAGCCGTTCCTCGACACATCTGCAGCGACCATGCACGGCGTGCAGCAATGGCTAGGCACTGCCTTCACTCAACTCGCTTCGGCCCGGTAAGAGCGCTATGGACCTGACGATTCAACACTTTATTGCGCTTGCGCCACTGCTGATCACCAGCCTCACCGTTGTAGTGGTGATGCTGGCGATCGCATGGCGCCGTAATCACTCGCAAACGTTCCTGCTTTCGGTAGCAGGTCTCAACCTGGCCCTGCTGTCGATCTATCCGGCACTGAAAGTTGCCCCACTGGTCGTGACACCACTGCTGCACATCGATAACTTTGCCTGCCTGTACATGGCGATCATCCTTGCCTCTACCCTGGCCTGTGTGACCATGGCACACGCCTATCTGGGTGACGGCAAGGCAGGCTATCCAGGCAATCGTGAAGAGCTTTACCTGCTGATCCTGCTGGCAGCTGCCGGTGGTCTGGTGCTGGTCAGCGCTCAACATCTGGCCGGGCTGTTCATTGGTCTGGAACTGCTCTCGGTGCCGGTCTACGGTCTGGTGGCGTATGCCTTCTTCAACAAGCGTTCGCTGGAAGGCGGCATCAAGTACATGGTGCTATCGGCTGCAGGTTCAGCGTTCCTGCTGTTCGGCATGGCGCTGCTGTACGCAGAAGCCGGCTCGCTGAGCTTCGAAGGCATTGGCAAAGCCATTGCCGCGACAGGGATGCCAAGCCCGATTGCCAGCCTGGGTCTGGGTATGATGGTTGTGGGCCTGGCCTTCAAGCTGTCACTGGTACCTTTCCACCTGTGGACCCCAGACGTCTACGAAGGCGCTCCTGCGCCGGTAGCGGCCTTCCTGGCTACGGCAAGCAAGGTGGCAGTGTTTGCCGTGCTGGTGCGTCTGTTCCAGATTTCTCCGGCAGCAAGCAGTGGCGTACTGCATGACGTGCTGGCAGTCATTGCCGTAGCGTCGATTCTGGTCGGCAACCTGCTTGCGCTGACTCAGACCAACCTCAAGCGTCTGCTGGGTTACTCGTCCATTGCACACTTCGGTTACCTGATGATTGCGCTGGTGGCCAGCAAAGGCATGGCAGTAGAGGCTATTGGTGTCTATCTGGCAACTTACGTGCTGACCTCGCTGGGCAGCTTCGGTGTGATCACCATGATGTCTTCGCCTTACAGCGGACGTGACACCGATGCGATGTTCGAATACCGCGGGCTGTTCTGGCGTCGTCCGTACCTGACGGCAGTCATGACCCTGATGATGCTGTCGCTGGCAGGTATCCCGCTTACCGCAGGCTTCATCGGCAAGTTCTACATCATTGCCACCGGTGTCGAGTCGCAACTGTGGTGGCTTATCGGAGCACTGGTGATCGGTAGCGCCATTGGCGTCTTCTATTACCTGAGAGTGATGGTCACCATGTATCTGGTCGACAACAAGCTTCCACGCCACGATGCAGCGATCAACTGGGCGCAGCGCACTGGCGGCGTTATGCTGCTGGCCGTCGCGATCCTGACCTTCGTGCTGGGTGTGTACCCGCAACCACTGCTGGATCTGGTACTCAATGCCGGTCTGCACGTAGCAGGTTGATCATCCAGAAACAAAAAACCCTGCCATTCAGCAGGGTTTTTTTGTCTCTGGAAAACTAGCCCGGCAGCTTCATAGGCTTCTTGGCACCGCTGAACAAACCCCAGCTGGAGATGAACAGTGCAGCGATCAGAGGGCCGATCACAAAACCGTTCAGGCCAAAGACCGACATGCCGCCCAGCGTGGAAATCAGGATCAGGTAGTCCGGCATTTTCGTGTCCTTGCCCACCAGGATAGGACGCAGCACGTTATCCACCAGACCGATCACGAAAACACCGAACAACCCAAGCACCACACCTTGCCAGATCATGCCACTGAGCAGGAAGTAGACAGCCACCGGAGCCCAGACAATCCCCGCCCCCACAGCGGGCAACAGCGACAGGAAGGCCATGATCACCGCCCACAGCAACGCACTCGGGATGTCCAGCGCCCAGAAGATAAAACCGCCCAGCGCACCTTGCGTTACCGCGACCACCACGTTGCCCTTGACCGTGGCACGTACCACTCGGGTGAACTTGAGTTGCAGACGACGCTTCTGCTGTTCGCCCAATGGAAAGGCCGTACGTATCTTGCGTACCAGTTCCTGTCCATCTCGCAGGAAGAAGTACAGCAGGTACAACATGATGAACACGCTGACCACGAAATCGAAGGTGCCCTGGCCAAAACTGAACGCTTGAGTCGCCAGATACTGACTGCCCTGCATTGCCCCTTTGGTGATCTTGTCGCGTAATCCTTCAAGGTCGCCCATCCCCAGTCGGTCGAGCAGTGCCTGAATCGAGTGCGGCAGCAGATCCTTGAACTCGGCGAGATAACCGGCGATATCCAGTTGCCCGGTCTCGACATTCTTGTAGAGCGTGGTGCCCTCCTGAACCAGCAAGGCGCTGATGACGATCACTGGCAGAATCGCAATCACCAGACAGATTGTCAGGGTGCACAGGGAGGTAAGATTGCGTGACCAGTTGAACTTGATCTGCAGCCTGCGCTGCACAGGCGCAAAGATGATCCCGAGAATGACCGCCCAGAATACTGCGCCGTAAAACGGCAGCAAAATCCATATGAAGGCAATGGTGACCAGCACCAATAGCATAATGAGGGTTTTGTATTGCAACGTGGTTTCGTTCATGTCCTGTCCATGTCAGTAGACCGCGCCTCGCGCCCGGTCTAGAGCTTAGTCAGCACTTGAACGTACGAGTGCCATCTTCTAGAAGGCAATATGACCGCGATGGCAGGCGCAGGCTGTTGCGGGCACCAGCGCCCCTGCCACGCAGGCATCAGACACGGAACTGACCGACCAGACTGTCAAGGCGCGAGCCCAGTTCGGCAAGGCTGCGTGAGGTCTGTGCGCTTTGCCGGGTTTCATCGGCGACGCTTTCAACTGCACCTGCGATCTGGTGAACACTGCGATTGATTTCTTCGGCAACCGCCGTCTGCTCTTCCGCTGCGCTGGCGATTTGCGCGTTCATCGAATTGATCGTCGCAATCAACTCACCGATGGTCACCAGCGATGTGCCTGCTTCGTTGGCTTGCACAGAGGTCCCGTCGCCAGCCTCGCTGGAGCGGCGCATCGCTGTGACCGCCTCCTGAGTGCCCTGCTGCAGACGGTCGATCATCCCTTGAATTTCCTGTGTGCTTTGCTGGGTGCGGCTGGCCAACGCCCGAACCTCGTCGGCAACCACGGCAAAACCGCGCCCTGCTTCCCCTGCCCTTGCGGCCTCGATGGCGGCATTGAGTGCGAGCAGGTTGGTTTGTTCGGCGATAGAGCGAATGACGCCCAGTACGCTGACGATCGAAGAAACGTCCTTTTGCAGAACATCCAGTGACGAGCCACTTTTGCGGATGTCGTCTACCAGTGCATGAATCTGTCTGATACTGCCATCCACAACGCGCTTGGCGGCGCGCCCTTGTTCGTCGGTCTGCTGAGCAGCCACGGAAGCACCCTGCGCGCTCTTGGCAACCTCTTGAGCCGCAGCTGACATCTGATTGATTGCAGTCGCCACTTGATCTGTTTCGTGGCGCTGACGGTCCATGGCGGTTTCCGAGCGCTGTGCCTGGGATGACACTTCTCCGACCAGGCCATTGAGTTGCCCGGTCATTTCGCTGACCTGACGAACCATACCGTGGATCTTGTCGACAAACCGGTTGAACGACCCAGCCAGATCACCAAGCTCGTCATTACTGGTAATGGTCAGACGCCGAGTCAGATCGCCTTCACCCGCGGCGATGTCATCCAGATTGTTTTTCATCAAGCCAAGCGGACGTAGCAGAGTGCCGGCCATCAATATCCCGATGACTCCGATGATGACCAGCACCAGGACGGTAATCCCCAATATGCTGTACAGCATTTCCTTCAGACGCGCTTCGACGTTCTGCCTGACGTCAGCGACTTTAGCGTCAATGCCGTCGATATTGACGGCAGAGCCGATGACCAGATCCCACTTCGGCAGATAATCCGTGTAGCCGATCTTGGGCACAGGTTCGGTCTTGCCAGGCAGGGCCGAGGAGTACATCACATAGTGAGTGCCCGCCTTGCCGACCGCCACCAGTTCGCGGTTGATGTAGACCCCGTTCGCATCGCGGGCTTCACTGAAGCTCTTGCCCACGCCATCAGGACTGTTGCTACGGAATATCCGGATTACCTGAGAGTCATAGCCAAAGATATAACCATCCTTGCCATAACTGATGGAGGAAAGCAGCTTGATCGCCTTAGCGCGCGCAGTTTCATCACCCGGCGCTGCAGCCTCGTAAAGCGGCTTGATAGCCGTCATGGCGATCGCAACGTAGTTCTGCAACGTTGCCTTGGCTTCAGAGAGCAGACGCTCTCGCGTATCACTGACCTCGCGCTCGGCCTGCCGGTGCAGCATGAACACCGTGGTTGCACTGATCACCAGCGCAAATATCAGAACCGGCAGGACTGCCAGCGACAGAACCTTGGCTTTCAGACTGAGACGCATAGGAGTGGCCTTATGTTTATTTTTATGAGTCAGAGATACCCATCAGGCTATCGGCGGCATCCGACGGACATTAAGACCTGACGTATTTTTTGTATGAAGACTCTGAAAGTTACAGGCTGGCAACTTATGGAGCGGTGCGCTCAGGAAGATCGATGCGTACGCGAAGGCCCCCAGCGGGGCTCTCCTGCAATTGCAGTTGGCCGCCCCAGGCCTCGACGATATCGCGCACAATCCCCAGGCCAAGGCCATGACCGGTAATCTGCTCGTCAAGGCGAGCGCCACGGCTGAAAACCTCTGCGCGCTGCGACTCCGGAATACCGGGCCCATCATCGTCCACAAGAAGACTGAAGCCCTGAGCCTGACTGAGAATGCTCAGACGTACTTCGCTGTCGGCCCACTTGCAGGCGTTGTCCAGAAGGTTGCCCAGCAGTTCGAGGATATCCTCCCGGTCCCACGGCAGATGCATGCCTGCTTCGACATCGTTGACCAAATGAAGGTGGGCACCATGAATCATGCCCAACGTGGAAAACAGCCCGGGCAGTTCGGCATCACAGTCGAAACGGGCTCCGGGCAGCGCGTCCCCGGAAAGGCGGGCCCGATTGAGTTCACGCTCCAGACGCAGACGGATATTTTCCAACTGCTCCTGCAACGTCTTGCGCAATGCAGGGTTGCCGTCCATCTGCCCACTGAGAGCAAGGCTGAGTAATACCGCAAGCGGTGTCTTCAAGGCATGCCCCAGATTCCCCAGTGCATTGCGTGAGCGTTTCAGACTGTCTTCAGTATGCGCAAGCAGATGGTTGATCTGAGCCACAAGGGGCTCAAGCTCAAGGGGCACCTGATTGTCCAGTTGCGAACGCTGACCCTGCTGAAGCTGGAAGATCTGCTCGCGAACGGTTTCCAGAGGCCGAAGCGCCCTGCGTACAGTGATGCGCTGCAAAACCAGCACCAGGATCAGCGCTGCGAGCCCGAGCCCGAGCCCGATCTGCTGCATGAGGCGAAAGCTCGCCCTGACCGGCGTGTAATCCTGGGCAACGGTAATTGAAATCTGCTTGCCGAACTTTCGGTATTCGCTGGTCAGCATCAACAGCGATTGCCCGGTCTTGCCGAGTTCAAGGTTGGCGTGCAATCCCACTCCAGGCTGAGGCAGCTCAAAATCCCACAAAGAACGGGAGCGCCAGTGGCCCTGCGGCAAGTCCATACGAAAATAGTGGCCGGACAGCGGGCGCTGATAAGCACCCGACAAACGATGGTCATCCAGTTGCAACCCGGCAGGACCTCGCACCAGCGCCACCAGCAGGTTCTCGCTCTCATTGCGTAAGCCCGACTCCAGATAGCGCTGCAGGCCCACTTCAAACAACCAGAGACTGGTCTGCGCCATCACCAGGCCGACAACGACCATAACGGCGATAAGACCCAGGCTCAGACGCCGTTGTATGGATTTCAACCTCCGGCTCCGCCGTACAGATAGCCTTGGCCGCGACGTGTCTCGACCACTGCGCGGCCTAGTTTGCGCCTCAGGTGATTGACATGGACCTCAATGACATTGGAGTCACGCTCGTTTTCGCCATCGTACAAGTGCTCCGAGAGATGGCTTTTGGAGAGAATCTGTCCAGGGTGGAGCATGAAATAGCGCAGCAGACGAAACTCAGCAGAAGTGAGCTGGATATCCACGCCATCCCGGCTGACACTCTGGCGACCTTCATCCAGATTAAGGCCGGCAGACTCCAGGGTAGGCTGGTTGGCAAGCCCGTGCGAGCGCCTCAACAGGGCCTGAATACGCAACTGCAGTTCTTCAGGATGAAAAGGTTTGGTCAGGTAATCATCGGCCCCCGCCTTCAAGCCTTCTATACGCTCTGACCACGAACCTCGTGCCGTCAGAATCAGTACCGGGGTAGCCAGGCCCTTGCCACGCCATTGCTGGAGAACCTCAAGCCCCGGCATGCCGGGCAAGCCCAGATCCAGAACAATGAGGTCATAAGGCTCGGTTGCGCCTTGGTAAACCGCGTCACGACCGTCAGCCAGCCAGTCGACTGCATAGCCTTGCCGTCCCAGCGCAGCGAGTAACTCATCTGCGAGGGGAACATGGTCTTCAACCAGTAGCAGGCGCATCAGTCATCATCCTCGTCTTTCAGCAATCGGCTATCGCGCGCATCGAACTTGAGCTCACGGACAACACCCTGCGGTGTCAGCAACTCGAATTCATACACGTACATGTTATTTTTTTCCTCAAGCTCAGCCTCCAGCAAGCGAGCGCCGGGATGAAGACCCAGCGCGCGCTCGATAAACTGTTCGAGAGGCAGTATCACCCCACGCTGCCGCAGACTGAGCGCTTCATCCTGATTCAGATCTCTGGCATAGACAAAAGAGCAGGTCAGACTCAAACCAAGGATGACACAGAGACGCTTGTCGACATTCATTAGTTATCCTGATGATTCCTGTAGACCTGGCCCGTAGCGGCGTCTATTTCGAGAACCCACTCAATATCGTGCTTGTCACGCAGCTCGACATTGTAAACGTACCTGCCGTATATATTCTTGAACTGTGTATCAAGAATACTGGCACCAGGGTGCTTGCTGAGGGCGTTTGCATCGAGCTTTTCAGCCGACTGGAGAGTGCCCGCATTACTGAGGCGCAATACCTCCTGCGGGTCGACATCACGCGCCTGGATGACACAGGACGTCAGAACACATGTCAGGGCCGCCAGCAGGGTTGTCAGCGTTTTCATTATTGGAGGAGTCCATAGCGTTCGATGCTTTTATGGCGTTTACCTTACCCCGTACAACTTAACTCAAACTGAATAGATCTGGCCGAGTGCCATCAATCGCACCTGAAAGAATCGTCACACACAAGCCCTGCATGGAGTTTAAGGCCATTGCTGTTAAACTCGTCGATTGCATTTATCGCGTCTGCGATCGCCATTTTTCCGGGGCCAATACACAGTGGAAATCTTCAAAGAGTTTACCTTCGAGTCAGCACACCGCCTCCCTCACGTACCAGAGGGTCACAAGTGTGGACGTCTGCACGGCCATTCGTTTCGTGTCGGCATTCATCTGGCTGGCAAGGTTGATCCTCACACAGGCTGGATCCGCGACTTTTCGGAAATCAAGGCTATTTTCAAACCGCTGTACGAACGCCTTGATCATAATTACCTGAATGACATCCCCGGCCTTGAGAATCCAACCAGCGAAAACCTGGCGAAATGGATTTGGGATGAGCTGAAGCCTCTGCTGCCGGAGCTGTCCGCCGTTCGTATTCACGAGACCTGCACCAGCGGGTGCGAATACCGCGGGGATTGATTCCCCCGGAAAATAAAAAACCACCTCGACCAGGTGGTTTTTTTGTATCTGCACGGTACGAAAAAGACTTTAACATGCCCTAAAAACAAAAACCCTCAACGCGTAAGCGATGAGGGTTTCTGGAATTTAATCTTGACGATGACCTACTCTCACATGGGGAAACCCCACACTACCATCGGCGATACATCGTTTCACTACTGAGTTCGGG
>NZ_JALHBH010000098.1:0-109974 GCF_022836805.1 Pseudomonas sp. RGM 3321 | reverse complement strand
TGGATGAATCGGTGCAGATCTACAATAGGGAGCGGCCACACTTATCCCTGAAATACAAAACGCCCGATGCGGTGCATCGGGCGTTTTGAGCGTGAAACAGGTGTAAACCTATTTCAGGACTAGACATGGTGCCCTGGCAAAACGGATCTGAACATGTAGCGGACGCGCTCTATTTCAGTGGCACGCGCACCGATTTGTAAGGGAGATACCGCACTCAGCTCCGCAGAATACCCTCAGCTTAAAAACATCTCGTCGAGCTACTCCAGGCGCTGCTATCTGAACGCATTGGTGTCGAGATCAGCCCTGCTGTGCTTCGGGAATTTTTTTGTGGATAGATAGTCCCAAACCCGGAAGCAAACGATCTTTGCTCAATCTGTGCGTGGGGCGCTGGCCTGATCTGGTTAAGCAAAACAGCAAGTGCTAAAGCGGGCGTGCCTGTACGCCAGCTAAAATTTAATCAAGCTCCAAGGAGGGGGAATGGCATTCGACGCCTTTTTACAGATCGAGGGTCTCCAAGGGGATTCTACTGATGCTAATCATAAGCACTCAATTGAGATAACTGGATATAATTTAGCAGCTACTCAGTCAATCTCCCGTACGGCTAGCTCAGCTGGCGGCGCAACCGCTGGCCGTATTTACTTAAGCGATTTTAGCATTACAAAACTCGTAGACTCTGCAACCCCGAAACTATTGGCCGCATGCTGTTCGGGGCAACACTTCAAGAAAGCAACGTTGAGTGTTTCTCGTGCAGGAGGCGACAAGCAAAAGTACATGGAAGTAACTTTTGAAAACTTTATTGTAAGCGGGTTTTATAGCGGGAATATATTTGACGCATTGCCCAGCGCTTTTCCAGAAGACGTTGTTTGGTTTAGTTACTCAAAAATCAAGATGACATACTCACAGCAGAGTAGAGCCAATGGGCAAATGATAGGTCAAGTCGCTGCCGGATGGGACCAGGAACGAAACACCACTTATGCATAAGGATATTTAAGTGCCAAGAATTTACTGTTACGACGGTGACTGTGGGCTTACAGCAGATCAACTGCTGTGGACAATTGCAATCGAAACCACAATGGAAGAGTTTGGAATTGACGACATCGCTGCCGCCTTGTCTATCGTTTCGGGTGCCAATGTAATTCCAACGCGCCGCAAGCCCGGTGGAACTATAAAAAACACCTCCGTAGCCTCAATCGTTTCAAGGCGCATCTTTAGGAAACGTAAATTTCCCGGAGGTTACAGGGCTCCGACTATCGTTGGCTGGAGACCCCCGACTGTGCGGGTGACACCTTACATTGGTGCATTTGTAGGTCGAGCCATTCCAGTGGTAGGCTGGGCCTATACAGCGGCAGAGCTAGGACTCATCGGCTATAAAACCGTTGTCGCATATAATGCCATTGTATGCGCTGAGGATCAGGTGTTCTGAATGAATAAAGACAGCGTGGACTATGAGCTGCTGAACGACATAGTCAGGTGTATTCAAGAAGTGTTTGAATTCAGCAAGGATGCATTTGAAACTCTCAGCCTGGCCACTGATATTAACCGTGAGCTGGGCATCGAAGGGGATGATGCCAATGAGCTGATGCCCGAGTTCTTTGAGCGTTTTTCTATGAACATAGATAACTATGATCCCTACAGGTATTTCGTACCTGAGGGATATGATTTTTTCTCCTTCAGGCGAAGCAAGGACAGGCGCGGCAAGATTCCTATAACTTTGGGCATGCTTTATTTGGCGGCTAGAGCAAAAGTCTGGAACACACAAGAATTAGAAAGCGTAGAGTTTAGTCCTGCTCCGCTTTATAACTGCACGTCTGAGATTCCTTTGGAGGGCTATAGGGTACAAAAAAAATAGGGCTTCTAACCCGTACATATTCTGAACGCTTCGGATTAACGAGCCGGTGGTTGCCGAGTGTGAAAGGTTTGAAAAAATAGCAGGTTGAAGCCTGAAAAAACCACCATTACGAGCATTAGCGTACAGACTTGCAAACACCCGACCGCCCATGCTACCCGGAATAGCTCCATTATCGGTCTCATGCTGTCTCACTCGGATGAGTGAGGCAACAAAAAAATAACTGAAAATCAGATATCCGAAAAGCAGATATAGCTTATCAACCGAATCAGAATCGGATGAGTCTATATATAGACGTGAGCATATTATCTTTCTGCAGGCACTGAAACGTATACGCGTTGAATCAGGGATGACCTAGAGAAACTCTGAAGAGGACCTCTAAGTTTGGCAGAATGCCTGATCTCCACCGCCGAGACGCCTGATGAAGCAGATGACCTTCGCCGACGCCGAGTACGCTGGCAAACGCAAGCAAACCCGTAAAGAGCGTTTCCTGATCGAGATGGATCAGGTCGTGCCCTGGAAAGGATTGATCAATCTGATCGAGCCTCATTACCCTAAGGGCGAAGGTGTTCGCTTATTGGGGCCAGGCTCGCCCGGCGTGGCGCGAATGTCTAAAAATATCCAGCCAACGGGGGTTTAGATATTCGTCGCTACTTACCTTTATTTCTAATAATTCATTGATTTATATAGGGTTAAAAGCTGGAGCAGGCTCGGTTGACAATCTGCAAAATGTCTAACACCCTGGCTAATTCGTCTAAAGCGCTCATGCAGCCAAGTGAGCATTTTTCCAAGGCCCTAATCTACAAAGTTTTAGGGTGCTGCCTGGCGGCGTTGGCTGCATCAGTCAAATGGCCGGCAAATTGAGCAGTGCAAGTGGGAGCGGCTAAAACCGCGCCTTTCCTTGGCCTGCCCGCTTGCAATGGCCGCTCCAGTCAAATGACCGTCAAATGAGTTCGGGCAATGCCTCCAAGCATCTTTTGTCATCGCCAGACCATTTCCTGAATGTCTAAAAATGTCTAGAAATCAGCCTTTAGACATTTGCCACAGCTTACCCTTTGGCTCGATAACCCCTTGTTTTTTCAAGGATTGCAGCAAGTTCTTAATCTTGTGGGCCTTCTGTTGAATGTCTAAAACGTCCGGCAGTTTGTCTACGAGTAGCTTGTCGATGGCGGACCGTCTGGCCGATCCGGACTGTTGGATTAATTCGCAGATCAGACGCTTGTAATGCGTGTCATCGATGCCACGGTTACCTGCGGGCGTGAGCATGTTTCCGGGCGAGCTGCTGCGCTTGTCACGGCGCTGGGCGCAGGCGCGCTTCGACGATCTGCGGTTCTTCGCGGAAGCCGAGCACGGCGGCCACTTCGCGGCCATGGAAAACCCGGCAACGCTCACCGAGCATGTGCGTGAGACCTTCCGCCTGCTGCGTTAATACTTTTGCAGGCGTGCTGAATATCTCGGAGGTGCAGCGCTTCGCTACAACTGGAAAACAGCCACTCTCGGAGTTGGTGCATGCTCTGTCATGAGCGCGCTGTGAGGCGATTTCAAAAAAATACCTAAAGCACGCGCCCTGCGAGTAAAGTACCGCCGCCCGAGATTTGGATCCGGGCGTTTTCCATGGAGTTTTATCGTGAAGTCAGTGAGTAAAGTCGTCGCCGCAGCAGTATGTGGTCTGGTTCTGGCGGGTTGCACCGGCACCCCTATGAAAACTCCGCACTATGACAGCAGCCAATACACCGTCGTCGGTCACAGTGAAGCAAGCGCCACCGGCCTGATGCTGTTCGGTCTGATCCCGATTCGTCAGAACGACCGTTTTGTTCGCGCGCAGAACAGCGCCATCCAGGCCAAGGGTGGCGATGCGCTGATCAATACCCAAGTGCAGGAAAAGTGGTTCTGGGCCTGGGTCCTGAACGGCTACACCACCACCGTTTCTGGTGACGTGATCAAGCTGAAAACCGCTAAATAAGTATTGCCCGTTTTCAGAAAGCCCGGTTCGCCGGGCTTTTCTGTTTCTGGCGATTGGCGGATGCGCTATCGAGCGACGGAGTAAGCGCTGACACGCATCGTTACCAGCCGCCAAAAGGTTTAGCATTCAGCCCACCTTCGGATGTGAAGTTTTCTGCATGACGGCCTTCTACCTCAAGTTACTCATCACCCCCGCGCTCATGCTGGCCATTTCATTGGCCGCCAGGCGCTGGGGCACTGGTGTGGTGGGGCTTCTTTCTGGTCTGCCGATGACCTCAGCGCTGGTCATGCTGTTTCTCTGCATCGAGCAAGGCACCCAATTCGCCTCGATGGCGGTGCCCGGCGCACTGGCCGGACTGGCGGCGATTCAGGCCACTTACCTTTTTTATTTCCTGGTCACTCGACGCGTTTCAGCGGTGGCTGGATGCACCTTGGCGCTCGCGGTGTATGGCGCAACAGCCTTTGTGATGAACCTGTCGGGCTCACTGGCGCTGTCGATCATCTGCACGCTGCTGATGGTTACGCTGATCATCGTTGCCACCTCGAAACAGACACCGCCGGACGTAGCGTCATACGTGGCACTGCCGCGCTGGGTCATCCCGATGCGAATGCTGACTGCCACCCTTCTGTTGCTTGCGATTACCGCAAGCGCTACTTGGCTCGGGCCGGTGGTCAGTGGGCTGCTGGCTCCGATCCCGGTGATCGCCTGGCCGCTTGCAGTGTTCGTCCACGTGCAAGGCGGGCGTTATGAACTGGCGGCAATAGTCCGGGGCAATGCCATTGGCGCTGTCGGGGTGGTGAGTTTCTACCTGACCCTCAGGTATTCCATATTGCAATGGGGCGCGCTTTTGTCTATCACGGCTGCCGTTTTGCTGGCTGTGGTGGTGACGGCTGGGTTGGCGCGGTTGTTGGCGAGGCGGTAGGGCTTATAGTTGCCTCACAGAAGTCAAAAACACTTCAGCCATGCTTCTCAAGGTGCCTTATGAGTTTGATACCGGAACTGAACAGCGACGCTAACGTGCTGATATGCGGAGCCAGCCGAGGTATCGGCTTGGCACTGTGCGCAGCGTTGCTTGCTCGCGATGATGTAGCTCAGATATGGGCGGTCGCGCGACAAGCCAGCAGCTCTACAGAGCTGGCAACGCTTGCAGAGCGATATGGCCAACGCATCAAACGCGTCGACTGCGACGCGCGCAATGAACAATCCCTCGAAGCACTCGCGAGCGAGACGCTTGATGGATGCGATCATCTGCACCTGGTCATCAGTACGCTAGGCATTCTTCATCAGGACGGCGCAAAAGCAGAAAAGGGCCTGGCACAACTGACACTTGCGAGCCTGCAAGCGAGCTTCACGACAAACACCTTTGCACCGATCCTGCTGCTCAAACACCTACTCCCACTACTGCGCAAACAACCTTCTACCTTCGCGGCGCTCTCCGCGAGGGTTGGCTCTATTGGCGATAACCGACTGGGTGGCTGGTACAGCTACAGAGCCAGTAAAGCAGCGCTGAACCAGTTGCTGCACACGGCCAGTATCGAGTTGAAACGTCTTAACCCGGCCTCTACTGTCCTGGCAATACACCCAGGCACGACGGACACGGAGCTGTCTCAACCATTTCAGGCGAACGTACCCGAAGGCCAACTTTTCGAACCGGCGTTCTCGGCGGATCGCATTATTGAAGTGATAGGCGCACATGGACCGGCCGAGAGCGGGACCTTCTGGGCCTGGGATGATAAGCCTATTGTCTGGTGACTTGTTTCACTTGTGAGAATGAGATCGCTGTCCGTCCTCACTAACGGGCTGTTTTGGTCGGAAAGCCCCCGCCGCTTATAACCCCTTCGTCGGGTAAGGCCCACTGCTATCAACGATACGGCATTACTGGCGTCATACCACACTCTTAGTGGACCGACCGCAAGTAAGGAGCACGGCATGACCCAGGTATTCAACATAAAGGACGCCACTAACCCTACGGTGCTTGGGGATTTGCAGGTCAAAAGCGCCAGTAGCCAGGCCAGCATTGGCTCGGTCGAACTCATCGTGCAGGGTACTCCTGGCAACGACTACATACGTGGTGGGCTGGCCAATGAACTGCTGATGGGTGGGGGCGGCAACGACCAGCTAGTCAGCGGGGGTGGCAACGATGTGATGGTCTCCAGTGCCGGATACGACGGTATGGACGGCGGTGCCGGTAATGATGTATTCCGCTTCGACCGCATCGGCGACAGCTATATCAATGGCGGAGGCGAGTACACCGATTCCATCAACTATTTTGACCCCGCCCACGATACCCTCGACGTGTCGGCTCTGGGCTATAGCCATTTGGGCAATGGCTATGGCGATACCTTGCACATCCGTAGCGAGCCTCTGCGCGGCATTTACTTTTTGGAAAGCTACGAGCGAGACGGTAATGGCAAACATTTTGCCGTGCAGTTCCTGGCCAATAGCGGCCTTATTACCGATGCCAACTTCCAGCCGCTGATCAACGGCACTTCGCACAACGATCTGCTCGAAGGCACAGACGCCAGCGAATCCCTGAAGGCCGGCGCTGGCCGCGACACCGTCGAAGCGGGGGCGGGCAATGATCGGCTGTTCGGCGGCACCGGCGGCGACACTCTGAGCGGCGGCGCGGGTGCCGACAGCTTCGTGTATACCCGGCTCAGCGACAGCTACCGCAACGATGCCAGTGGCAGCTACAGCAGTCGCGACCTGATCACTGACTTCAGTGGCAACGGCCATGACATGATCGACGTGTCCGCCTTGGGCTTCACCGGGCTGGGTAACGGCTACAACGGTACGCTGAAGGTGGTCCTCAACCTGGCCGGCGATGCCACCGCGCTTAAATCATTAGAGGCCGATGCCAGCGGTAACCGCTTTGAAATTCTGCTCAGTGGCAACCATGTCAGTGAGCTCAACGCCAGCACTGTGCTGTTCGCCCCGCCCAGTGACGCGACGGTTGTGTCCACTCCGCAGCCGATCACCTCGGTGAGTCTGGTAGGCGGTGACAAGTCCGACATCCTTTATGGTTACTGGGGCAACGATACCCTCGTCGGTGGCGCCGGAAACGACACCCTCGAGGGTAACGCCGGTGACGATGTGCTGACCGGTGGGTTGGGCGCGGACAAACTCACCGGCGGCACAGGCAACGACCGTTTCGTGTTCACTAGCAGCGCCGACAGCCATGTCGGCAGCAGCGACCTGATCACTGATTTCATCTGGGGCCAGGACAAGCTCGACGTCGCTGCGCTCGGCGTGACCGGTTTTGGCAACGGTCGCGACGGCACCTTGAGCATGACTTACGATGAAAACACCGACCGTACCTACCTGCGCAGTAGCGAGCCAGACGCCGATGGGCATGCGTTCCAGGTCACGCTAGCAGGGTTCGACTACACGCGAGAGCTCACCAACGCCGACTTGGTGGTTGCCGATACAGCAGACGTGGCGCTCGTGGGTCAAACCGCCGTCGACCTCGCGAGCTGACATCACCTGAACAGCTATCCTACGGGCACCCATTCCCACCGTTAGTTGTCTGGACGCCTGCAAGGCGGGAGCAGTGAGCGGTATTGATGCTCACTGCCCCTGCATTTTAAACGCGACCAGGCCTGATTCGCTGTCAAAGCGCTCGCCTTCCGCGCTCGCCTTTCGCTGGCGCGCAGTCAATACACAGAGTCGCCGTTTTATTGCGTCAGGAAATAGGCCAATCAAAACTTTCCACTGGCTTGCAGAACAGATGGGCAAAAACCGCTGTTAATTCTGTGCGCGAAAAACCGCATTTTTGAAAGTAACCGGAAGCCCGGGCAATCCGGCTTATGGCGTTACTCCGACGTATTGAAAGCCAACCGACCTGCGGAAAATAGGCTGAACTTGTAACGGGCGCTATCTCTCTCAATAACTACGCACACCTGTTTATGAGGAAAATACTATGTCCAAACTCGCAGAATACCGTCAGCTGGAAAAACACCTCGCCGAGCAACTTCAAGCACTGGAGACCATGAAAGGCAACGAGGGCCTGAAGAAAGAGATCGAGTTCGAAACCAAGCTGCGCAAGCTGCTTGAGCACTATGGCTTCAGCCTCAAGCACATTGTCAATCTGCTGGACCCACAGAACTCGTCGCGTCGCGAGGTCGCGGATAAACCTGCGGGCACGCGCAAGCCGCGTGAACTCAAGGTGTACAAAAATCCAAAGACTGGCGAAGTGATCGAAACCAAAGGTGGGAATCACAGGGCCTTGAAGGAGTGGAAAGCAGAACACGGTTCTGATGTCGTCGAGAGTTGGCTGAAGAAATAAGCCTTGTGCCATGCAACGGTTGATTGACCGGGGTTGACCTGGAACATCGGTTAATCACCGTTCGCGCGGTCGAGCCGCCGATGTCGGGAACGAGCCGCTGCGCCAGTACGTCAGACCTGTATCGACTCACTGAAAAGGTATAGCGCAATGGACAAGACAATCACCACAATCACCGTGGACCAACTGGCGACCACCAACCTTAGATTGGTCAACGAGATATGGCTCGGCGGGACGGATACCCAGTTGTGCCTGTGGCGTGGCGAGCAGATGGTTACCCACGACATGCTCAGCGAGGGCACTCACGATCAGAATGCGCGGCGTTTGTGCTTGCAGCTGGTCAACCCTGACGACCAGGCTGCAGTGGCCAGAGTCGAAGCGCTCGTGTGTGAACGGCTGGAAAGGATGGGAAGCAAGGGCGAGTTTTATCCGGCTGAAGAAGCCGATACTTATCAATAATCGGTCTGATTACACATCTCGGCCAGGCTGAAGATTTGTGACGCAGAGCGTCACGAACTGCATGCCAACGCGGAGCATTGGCACGATGGTCAGCTCAACATCTCATTCAGGCCCCGGCTGCCGAGCCGGCCATAAAGTGCGTACGCACCTTCGCCCATACCTCGCCAACCGGCATAAAAAACACCGAAATCAGCCCCAGCACTCCAGGCACATCTCTGCGAATGGTCATAACAGGCTCACTCGCATCATGGACGGCAAGCAAATACCGATACACCCGACGGCTACTCATCGGCAGCAGCCCGATCTGCTCAAGTATCGAAGGGCCCACCTCGCGAACCATGCTGGTGACCATGATCCAGAGCAATATGATTTCGCCACACAGGAAGGTGACAATCACAACAGTGGCACCTATCGTTCGCCAGTCTTGCAAGGCTTCGAAGATGGCGTCGATGCTGCTGCCCAAGGTCACCATCGTTTTAAAGATCGCGGCGATAGTGAAGAGTGCTGCAATGAATCTGCCAGGGTCAGGTAGCCGGAAGAACGCAGCAATACGTGGCCCCATTGTGTCGTGACTGGCCAGTTGCTTGAGCTCCTGACGCTCCTCCCACAGATGTCTAAGCGCCCTCGCTTTATCGACAAGCTCGCCGGGTCCGCAGTTATAGCGTGTACATAGCCAGTCCTGTTTCAGCTTTAACCTTTCGGAGGGCGTGGTAATTGAAGCGGCGCCCATCTGCTCTGCTCTGATCCGCGCGTACACTTCTCCCAGATGTACTGTGCATATCAGGGAAGTCAGCAGGACTGGCAGCAAAGCGGGAACGTAGTCAGTCAGGGTAGGCGCAGGTAAAAATATCAGCGCCCCTGAAAATGCCAATATTAACGCAGCCATCCAGATCAGACAGATACGGGCATCACGCCGACGCCAAGCCTCTTTGAAAGGCGCCCGCTCAAATCGCTGAAAGTGTTCTTCTACATCTTTACGCAGCTGGTTGATGCTCATCGTTTGCTTCCCTTGCATGGCAAACGCACGAGTTTAAGCCGCCTGTTGGGTAACGTAATTAAACGAATTGTAAAAACAGCGTGCCTGAGGGCGTTCTGTCGATGATTGTTTATAACCTGGTTATCCATGCTAAGGCGGCGCGGGTAGGCGCTGGTGAAGGGTTACTTACAGCGCTAACGCGGCTGAAAAGCCATCAGGCTTTTCTGCTACCAGGCTGCCTCCCGCGCGAAAGATCGAACCGCCACTCCCACGCACACTCGAAAGTGTGTGACCTCAAAAAACCAGTCCTTTCCCTCCATCTGGCAATTCCGTGTTCGAAGCCCCGGTACAGCCCTCGCTTCATTGACGAACGCCACATTCCGATACCGCCGATCAGGTGTCGACCACAGCGCTCCGGACCTCGCCAGATGGTCAACCCGAATTCAAAAAGAGTAACCCTATGAGACCGCAAACCTCCTTCATCTTTGACCTGGACGGCACGCTGACCGACAGCGTTTATCAAAACGTTGCCGCCTGGAAAGAAGCGCTGGATGCAGAAGACATCCCGCTTGCGATGTGGCGTATTCATCGCAAGATCGGCATGAGCGGCGGGCTGATGTTGAAGTCGTTGTCGCGCGAAACCGGCTTGAGTATTAGTGAAGAACAAGCCGAACGACTCAGCGAAAAACACGCTCAGGCGTATGAGCGGCTACAGGGGCAGATCATTGCGCTGCCAGGTGCTGTCGAGCTGCTTGAGACGCTCAATAAGGAAAACCTCAAGTGGTGCATCGCCACGAGCGGCGGGATTGATACGGCGACGATCAACCTGAAGGCGCTGAAACTGGACATCAATGAGATCAACATCGTTACGCGCGATGACGTGAGCTACGGCAAGCCAGACCCGGATCTGTTTCTGGCGGCAGCGAAGAAGATAGGCGCCCCGATTGAAGAGTGTCTGGTGATCGGCGATGCGATCTGGGACATGCTGGCCGCACGCCGCTGCAAGGCGACCGGCGTCGGCCTGCTTTCGGGTGGCTATGACATCGGCGAACTTGAGCGCGCAGGTGCCTTGAGAGTGTATGAAGACCCGCTGGATCTGCTGAATCATCTGGACGAGATCGCCTCTCGCCCTTGAATGATCGGCTGGCGTGGCAAATGAGGTAATTATTTACCTACATGCCCGCGAAGATCGGGTTCATCATTCCCATCTCACTCGCTGCCGTCATTGACCGTAGCGTTGCGAGCCCATAGTGTACGTGCACGCGCTGTATTCTGCGGTGCTCGTCATAGCCAAGGAAAAGGCAATGCACAGTAGCCCGCGCTTGCACTGGCCCGACACTCTCCTCTCTGATATTCCGAATCTGCCATGAGCCAAGCCGCGTTCGTTAACCCAAGCATCCTTACGTGGTCCCGCGAGCGGGCAGGCCTGTCTGCCGCTCAGGTCGCCAGAAAGCTGTCTGTGAAACCTGAGCGTATCGAGGAGTGGGAAGCAGGAGAAGCGAGACCAACCTTTTTGCAAGCCCAGAAGTGGGCGAGCGTTGCGCATGTTCCCTTTGGGTTTTTGTTCTTGCCTGAGCCTCCTGTCGAACAGCTTCCGCTACCAGACCTGCGCACAGTTGGTAGCTCGGCACCCTTGCGGCCGAGTCTGGAGCTTGTTGACACAGTAAAAGACGCAATTCGCAAGCAGGACTGGTATCTGGAATACCTTCACGTGCAAGAGCATCAGCCTCTTCCGTTCGTCGGTCGCTTCGACAGCCGGACGCCGGTGAAGACGGTTGTGAGTGATATTCGGCAAACCCTCGGTGTCGATCCGGAAAAGTCCCGCCTTGATTACGATAAATACAGCCGCGCGCTGATTGAGGCTGCCGAAGTGGCTGGTGTGCTTGTCATGCGCAGTGGCATCGCGCTGGGCAACACCCATCGCAAACTGGAGGTCAGTGAATTTCGAGGCTTCGCCATCAGTAATTCGCTGGCTCCTGTGGTGTTTGTCAACAGCTCGGATGCTCCGACAGCTCGCTTATTTACGTTGATACACGAACTCGCTCATCTCTGGATTGGCAGCAGCGGCGTTTCTGACGCGGGTACTGCGAATGGTCGAGAGGAAGAGCGATTCTGCAACGCCGTGGCGGGTGAGTTTCTTGTACCCGAAGAGCTTTTTCGAACAGTATGGAACGCTGATATTGAATGGGAAAGTAATCTGGCCCCTCTCGCTACGAGGTTTCACGTCAGCAAGCTTGTTATTGGTCGACGCGCGATGGACCTGGGCTACGTTACGCAAGAGCAGTACGGCGTGTATTACCAGAAGGTCCTAAAGGCATTCCGGGACGAGAAAGGCGGTGCCGGGGATTACTACCGCAATGCAACGGCCAAAAACAGTACGCGGCTGAGTAAGGCTGTACTGACCGAAACCCTGAGTGGGCGGATGCTGTTGCGTGAGGCAGGCGGTCTGCTCGGTGTACAGCCTGCCAAGTTAAGAACACTGGCGGAGACACTGGCCCGGTGATGTTTCTTATGGACTCCAACACCCTGATTGAAGCCAAGAATCGCTATTACGGCATGACGATTTGTCCGGCTTACTGGCAGTGGTTGCTGGTTCAGAACCAGACATTTTTCTTGGCCAGTATCGGTCCTGTTAAAGATGAACTTACCAAAGGTCATGACGAACTGGCTGACTGGGCAAAAAATAATTCGGCTTTTTTCCAAAGCATTTCGGATGAAAAGACTCAGGCCGAATTCGTGAAAGTCGCTACGTTGGTAGCACAAGCGCAAGGCATGAAGACGAGAGCCATGGAGGAGTTTCTAAAGGGGGCCGATCCATGGCTGATCGCCAAGGCCCTGACATCTGGAGCAACCGTAGTTACGCATGAGGTGCGTAATCTGGACGCAAAGCGAAAGTTCATCATCCCCAACCTGTGTGAGCAGCTCAACGTCCCTTATATGAACACGTTTGAGCTGTTACACCACCTCAACGCCAGGTTTGTACTTCCTTAACCCGGCGAAACACCACCACCTTCATCTGCCACGATATCCGGGTCATCCGAATAGACTTCCGGCTTATCGTCTTCGTAGGCCTCGTCATTTTCTGTACGCTTCTTCACTTCATCGCCTCTGACCGAACCGACGCCGGGCTTGTTCGAGTTCATGGCGAGGACCGGGTCGGCTTCGCGGTCGTACTGGCCGAGTTCCGGGCTGGCGGGGTCTTCTTTGGGCACGCTGTTTGTGAGTATGTGATCGGTTGTCATGTCAGCCACCTTTTTCGTTTGCCAAAGAAAGTGGACGTGGCATTGGGCTGAGGGTTCGATTCAATCGATGAGCGTGGCGGGCTTTACCCGCCAAACGACGCATATTGCAAGGGCAGGCCGGTGGTGAATTTGATCTGTTCCATGGCGAAGCTGGAGCTTACGTCGCTGATCCCGGGGATGCTGATCAGTTGTTTGTACACCGCGTCGTACCCTGCGATGTCGGCCACGACGATGCGCAGCATGTAGTCGGTGTCGCCTGCCATGCGGTAGCACTCGACCACTTCAGGCAGTTCGCCGACGGCGGCGTGGAACTGTTCAAGCCAGGCGGCGTTGTGCTGGTTGGTGCGGATAGCGGCGAATACGCTGACCGACACGTTCAGACGTTGCGGGTTGAGCAGGGCAACCCGGCGATCGATGATGCCGGCTTCTTCCAGCTTCTGGATACGTCGCCAGCACGCTGTGCTGCCCAAGCCAATGCGCTCGGCGATATCCGCCACCGAACGGGTGCAGTCTGTTTGCAGGATGTCGAGGATTGCCCGGTCGAATTTGTCCATTAGCGGTTTCCTGCGTTAGTCGCTTTACACTGATCGTTCCTCACGCTCCGGAGCGTGTGAAACGATGGGTGTCTGGCTATGAAATTACGTACCGAGCGACATCCTAGAATTTTTAATCGTTTAAATCCAATTGGAAGCGAATAATTTTTCGCATTGAGCCTTCACTTCCGTGAAAATATCAATAAATTTTCGCCTGCGGATCAGTAATCTTTCAAGCAGTCGGTCTGGTGATGCCAGCCCTTGATTCTGACTCGATTACAAAGCGAATTGCCCATGACCACCTCTGCGCTCTATCTGGATTACGCCGCCACCACACCTGTCGATCAACAGGTCATCGAAGCCATGGTTGCCTGCATGGGCCGCGAAGGTCATTTCGGTAATCCGGCTTCCAGTGGGCACGGTTATGGGCAGGTGGCGCGGCAGGCCGTTGAACAGGCGCGCGCACAGGTGGCCGATGCGGTTGGTGCGCCTGTCGAGACCATTGTCTGGACCTCCGGCGCTACCGAGTCCAACAACCTGGCGATCAAGGGCATCGCTCACGACAGCAGCGCGCAGCGTCGGCACATCATTACCAGCGTGCTGGAACACAAAGCAGTGCTCGATACCGTCAGTACGCTGGAGCGTCAGGGTTTTCCTGTTACCTGGTTGAAACCAGATGCCCAAGGCTTGATCCAGCCCCAGGCGGTTGAGGCTGCCCTGCGCGCAGACACGCTGCTGGTATCGCTGATGCTGGTGAATAACGAGCTGGGTACGCTGACCGATATCGCCAGCATTGGCGCCTTGGTGCGCGAGCACGGCGCGCTGTTTCATGTGGACGCTGCGCAGGGCGTCGGCAAGGTGAAGGTCGATCTGGCGAGTCTGGCGGTCGACCTGATGTCGTTCTCGGCGCACAAGGCCTACGGCCCTAAGGGCATTGGCGCGCTGTACGTGGGCCCGCGCGCGCATTCGTTGCTGAAAGCGCAGATTCACGGCGGCGGACATGAAGGCGGCTTTCGGTCGGGCACATTGGCAACCCATCAGATCGTCGGCATGGGTACAGCCTTTGCGTTGGCGATCAACCAGGGCGAGGCTGAAAATCACCGCATCGAAGGGCTCAGCCGCCACCTGCGCGAAGGCCTGCTAAGCCTGCCCGATGTGCAACTCAACGGCTGTCCGCAACAACGCATCCCGCACACCCTGAACCTGTGCATCACCCGCAGTGGCTTCACCAGCTCGCAGCTGTCCCACAGCCTGGCGTTGTCTTCTACATCCGCGTGCAACTCGGCCAGCAATGCACCCTCGCATGTGCTGCTCGCTCTGGGTATGGATTCAGCCAAGGCCTTGGCCAGCGTGCGTGTCAGCCTTGGCCGCTATACCACGCAGGCAGACGTCGAACGTGCCATTGAGGTGTTCAGCAAGGCGCTCAGCGCACCTGCTGCGTTCTGGTAATTTGCAACGCCTCCCAAGCCGCCCTCTCAGCGGGCGGCTTGCTGCCATTTCTTCCCTTCCCGCCAAAGCTTCTGCCTTGTAGCTCGCCACTTGCAGCGTGCAGCTAAATAAAATGTACCCCTCCAGATACAAAAAGACACAAATTGGCACAGTTCTTTCAAGTGGAACGGTCGTGCCATAAACCATTGGTGCACACTGCATTGAAGGGGTGCCTAAACGCACCAAAGTGCAGTTAACGGACGCCAGAGCGTTCACAAACAGTGCAGGAGGGCAGACCACAAGTCTTTCTCCTCACCAGGAAAGGAATCTAGCCGTGCTCTATCAGTCTTGTGTCAGACCACCGTTACGTTGGCTGCTTACCCCAGGGGCATTGCCTGCCTTGGACGGTACCTGCCATGTCGCCTGCGCTTTACCCGGATCTGCATGTTGTTTTTCGACGGCCCTGCACGTCTGGACGTAAGTCATTTTGCGTGTGCCTCTGAATGTTCTGACGATTAATCAGGGCCTTGCAGAACTGTGCGCGCAATAAGAGTAAACCCCCTGCTTTTTAATTAACGGGCTATCAACATATAAAGATTGTCCGACACTGCATTTGCGTGTGGCTTCATTTAGCCACCATTCGTACGATGGCTTTTTTCTTTAGCGGTTACTGATCATATAAACACGGATCCACAAGGAGCAGCCCTTTATGAAGTTTTGAGTAACTAACGCACCAACTTGATCCTCGTTACACAGTATTGGTGCATCCAGGAAAGTGACTAGTAGGTCACGAGTCTTGAACGCGTCTGGCACAGCAGAGGGCACGTCTTTGTCTGCTGTTTTGTTTAGAGAGTCATTCATTTGAATGCCTTTGAAGTCCATGGAATCGGGATTCGATAAATAGTTACATGAATGCGACACCGGCTCTGAATCAACGGTTACGGCATGGGCTTTCTGGCACAGCGGTTGCAATGTAAGCATTCAGGAACATCGCTGTACGTCCCCGTACATGACGATAAGAAGCAAGGATCAGCAATGCCAGTGCCCTGATGTAAACCGCTTTTCCCTGTTTAAGCCTGCCGTGCGCAGGCACCGCGGTGCCCTGCATATAAACAGTGTGCAGGCCGCCCTCAGTCGAATATTCACAAAAATATTCGAACGGATTTTTATTGCCCTTTAACTACCCGAGGGAGCGTTAATGAATGATGCGGTAATAATGAAAGCGGTTCCCTCTCCCTCGCCCGATGACACTTCGACGGCGTGGCAGGGCATTCCTTTCAGCGCCAATACGTCACGCCCGGGTGGCCTTAACAAGCCGCAAGTAATGGTGTTGATTGCTGCGTCGGTACTTATTCATGGTGTGATCTGGTGGTACATGCAAACGGCCCAGCCAGACGTGCCGGAAGTTGCGCCACAAGTTCCGGAAATGACCATTGAACTGACCAGTCCGACACCACCCGCACCGGAACCACCACCGCCCGAGCCACCACCTCCGCCGCCGCCTCCACCGCCTCCCCCCGAACCGGAACAACCGGTCGAGGACCCGGACGCGGTCGAACCGCCGCCCAAACCGGTGGAAAAACCCAAGATCGAGAAGCCCAAGCCGGTCAAGAAAGTCGAGCCGGTGAAAAAGCCGACGCCACCTGCACCAACGCCTGCTGCCGCGCCCAGCCCGCCTGCGCCGCCAGCACCGGCGCCCGCACCTCCGGCACCTGCCGCGCCACCGGCGCCAGCCAAGGAAAGCGCTGCCGTATCCGGGCTCGCCAGCTTGGGCAACCCACCGCCGGAATACCCGGGGCTGGCCTTGCGACGCAGTTGGGAAGGTCGCGTGATTCTGCGCATCAAGGTGCTGCCCAATGGCCGCGCCGGGGCTGTCGAGGTGACCAAATCCAGCGGCAAACCGGTATTGGACGAAGCCGCCGTGGAGGCTGTGCGCAACTGGAAGTTCATACCGGCCAAACGGGGTGACACGCCGATAGAAGGCTTCGCGACGCAGACCATCGACTTCAAGTTGCCGGAATGATCCGGCACCTGACAACCGACACTTCAATTATTAAAGCTGGTGAGGTTTAAACCATGAACGCATCGCTCTCTTCCATGATTGTCCCGGCCGTGCTCTGGGCATTGATTCTGTTTTCCGTATTGAGTTGGGCACTGTTGCTGATCAAGTCGGCGCAGTACGTGCGTCAGAAATCGCAGAACAAACAGTTCACCAAGGCGTTCTGGAGCGCGCCGGACCTGCTGACCGCCGCCGAGCACTCTGCACAATATCCTGGAGCGCTGGCGCGTATCGCCAACAGCGGCTTCGAAGCCATGGCGGTCGATGAGTCGCCGCGCACCACGCAACAACTGGCGCACACCATCAACCGCTCGGACCGCCTGGAGCGCAACCTGCGTCAGCAGATACAAAAAGAGCGCCGCGCACTGGAAAGTGGTCAGGCAATTCTCGCCAGTATCGGCAGCACCGCGCCCTTCATCGGCCTGTTCGGTACGGTCTGGGGGATCATGGAAGCACTGCAAAGCATCGGTGTGACCGGCTCGGCCAGCCTCGAAGCGGTCGCCGGCCCTATCGGCCATGCGCTGGTCGCCACCGGCGTGGGTATCGCCGTTGCGGTGCCTGCGGTGCTGATCTACAACTTCTTCCTGCGCCGCCTCAAGCTCGCCGTGGCCGACATGGATGACTTCGCCCACGACTTCGACGCCCTCGCCCAGCGCAGCGCCTTCGCGGTCACCCGTCAGCCCATCGCCAGCAAGAATGGCCATGCCGTTCGGGAGGCCAGCTAATGTCTTTCTCCACTCAGGACAGCGATGAAGTACTCAGCGAAATGAACGTCACGCCGCTGGTCGACGTGATGCTTGTGCTGCTGGTGGTGTTCATCGTCACCACGCCGCTGATGACCAACGCGATCAAGGTCAACCTGCCCAAGACTGACGCGGTCGCCCCGGCCGAGAAGAAAAACCCGGTGGTGGTCAGCGTTGATCAGGACGGCAAGTTCTACCTCGCCAAATCGGAAATCGCCCCGGAACTGCTGGAAAAAAGCCTACAGGACGAAAAGGCCAAGGACCCGGAGATCCGCGTCCAGTTGCAGGCCGATACCGCCGTGAATTATGGCCAGGTGGCCAAGGCCATGGCGTCCATCGAGCGTTCGGGCATTACGAAGATATCTGTCATGACGGCGAAATGACCCTCAGGTGATTTGACGGCTTCGCCGCGCGAAGTCGTCTGACCCGACCCCCGTAAATGCGGTTTTCCGTGGGCTGAAAAGCCTCTGGAGGGGAGCGGCTTGCTGGAAAAAGAAGAAGTGGAACTCCCGCTCGGCACAACCGCGTCGGGAACAGAGGGCTCACAAGGCCATTTCAATAACGTCTGGACCAAGTCGGAACTAACCATGCTGATGAATCTTCCCGGTTGCACCCTCAAACCACTGGCCCTCGCGGTCCGGCGTCATCCACGTGCCCTGCTTTGTGCATTGGCCATGGGCATGAGCGGTGCTCAGGCGGCAGACGCCGTCGATGCGGACACAAGCGGTTCTGCCGTGTCCACCAGCGCAGCGGTTGTGCCTGCCACGACCCAGTTGCAACGTGTCGAAGTGACCGGTTCGGCGATCCGCCGGGTCGATGCCGAAACCGCAGTGCCAATTACCATCCTGCGCGCTGACGACCTGAAGAAACAGGGCGTGACCACCACTCAGGAAATGGTCCAGCGCATCACTGGCAGCCAGTCGATCCAGAACAGCGCAGGCTCGATCGGTGCCAGCACCGGTGGTGCCTCTTTCGCCGACATGCGTGGCATCGGCGCGAACAAGACGCTGGTGCTGCTCAACGGTCGCCGTCTGGCCAACAATGCGATTTCCGGTGTGGGCACGCCCAACGGCAGCGCCATCGACCTGAACATGATCCCGTTCGCCGCCATCGACCGCGTAGAAGTACTGCGTGACGGCGCCTCGGCGCTGTACGGCACCGACGCCATTGGTGGCGTGATCAACTTCATCACCAAAAAATCCCTGACCGACGGCACCCTGACACTGGGCGGCGACACCCCGACTGCCAGCGGCGGCGGGGCCAGCAAGGACATGAGCGGCAGTTGGGGCTTTGGCGATCTGGAGCAAGACCGCTTCAACGTCATGGGTGTCTTCAACTACAACAAGCAGCAAAACCTGGACGCCAACGACCGTTCGTTTACGCGCGATTACCAGCCAGGGCGCGGCCTCAACCAGACGTCCGGCACGGCCTACCCGGCCAACTATTACCAAGGCGACAATTCCGGCAACCCGCTGGGTACAAACTGCGGGGGTGCCAACCTGATCGCCAGCAACGGCATCTGCCGCTTCAGCACTCGCCAGTACATCGACCTGATTCCGCAAACCGAAAAAACCTCGTTCTTCGGCAAGGCCACCGGCAAGCTGGCCGACGATCACAACGTCAGCCTTGAGTACTTCTGGGCTCGCAACAATAACCACACCGGCATTGGCCCAGCGCCACTGACCGGCCTGTCACTGGACGCTTCGTCGCCGTTCTACCCCGGCAACGGCATTACACCAGCACCGACCGACTTCACCATTGACCCGACGCTACCGGTCAGCACGGCCTGGCGCGAAACAGCGGCTGGCGCACGAGGCTCAAGCGATCAAAACACCAGCCAGCGCTTTCTGCTGAATTTCGACGGTCTGGTGGGCGGCTGGGACTATAACGTCGGCGCTTCGTACAACCAGAACAAAGTGCTTTCTTCGGTCACCAGCGGCTTCGTCAGTGACTCGGCGATGCGCCAGGGCCTGGCTGACGGCATTCTCAACCCGTTCGGCCCGCAAACCGCTGCAGGCCAGGCGCTGATCGATGCCAACGAATACCACGGCCAGTACTCCAGCGCTGTAGGCCGGGTGGCCGGGCTGGATGCGCGTATCAGCCGGGAAATCGGCGACTGGTTCGGTGCGGGCCCGTCGGGTCTGGCACTGGGCGGCGAGTACCGCAAGGAGAAGATGCATCAGGACTTCGACCCCTTCGTCAACGACATCAGCAGCCTGGGCCTGGATGCCGCAGGCAGCGTAGAAGGCGAACGCAGTGTCAAAGCCCAATACGCCGAGTTGAACGTGCCAGTGTTCGACAGCCTGGAACTGACCGCCGCCATCCGTCATGACAAATACAGCGACTTCGGCAGCACCACCAACCCCAAATACTCGTTCCGCTACCAGCCGTTCAAACAAGTCGTGGTCCGTGGTGCCTACAGCGAAGGCTTCCGCGCGCCGTCGTTGTATGAACTGTACGCGCCGCGAAACCTGAGTTACACCCAAGGCTATTACAACGACCCGGTACTCTGTGCCGGTGGCACCGTGCAACCGGGCGGTAACGCCGGTCGCGATTGCCAGCAGCAGTTCCTCAACAGCAGCGGTGGCAACACTGAGCTGGCGCCGGAAAAAGCCCGCAACGTGACGCTGGGCTTCGTCTACCAGCCGGTCAGCAACCTATCGATGGGCCTGGATTTCTGGTGGATTCATATCTCCAACCAGATTCAGTCGTTTCCTGAATCTACCGTGTTCGATGACCCGAACACCTACGCCGACCGTTACGTGCGCGCCGCCGATGGTTCGATTGCCAATATCGTCACCGGTAACGCCAACCTGGGTATCGTCAAGACCAGCGGCGTTGACGTATCGCTCGACTATCGCTTTCCGAACACACCGTACGGCCAGTTCGGCCTGGGCATGACTGGCACCTACGTGACTCGTTATGACTTCCAGAACATCATCGACGGCCCGTACACCGACAAGGTCGGCGACTTCCAGGGCGATGGCGTGATCTCGCGCTGGAAACACGTACTGACCGGCACCTGGTCGCTGGGCGACACCCGCGCCTCCCTCACCAACCGCTTCACCAGCGGTTACAACGACTATGACCGCACCACCAACGCCCGCGTCGCGTCGTATGCGCTGTGGGACATGTCGGTCGGCCACACCTTCGACAAGGTGCTGGATATCGATGCCGGGGTACGCAACATGTTCGACCGCAACCCGCCTTTCTCCAACCAGGCCTACAACTTCCAGTCCGGCTACGACCCGCGTTACGCCGACCCGCTGGGCCGCACCCTGTTCGCACGCGCGACTTACCACTTCTGAGTGTGACGACGTGGCCCATACACGCTCCTTGGGCCACGTCAGATTGCGAGCTCGCCCCCTCCGGCCCAGGTTTCATCCACCTTCCCCGGCCGGGGCTTTTTCGCGACTCATCGTCATTCAGTGCGTACGAGGAAAGCCCCACCATGTTGCGTCATACCCGTTTTCTGCGGCGCCTGATTCTGGGTGTTGCGCTGTGCAGTTGCTGGCAGGTCGCTCAGGCCGCCCCGACTCACGCCTTGACCGTCTATGGCGAGGCACCGAAATATCCGGCTGGCTTCCAGCACTTTGACTACGTCAACCCGAATGCCCCCAAAGGCGGTTCACTGACCCGTTCGGCGGAAGAAATCGGCCAGTTCAACTACCTCAACCCTTATGTCGATCAGGGCATCAATGTGGTGCAGGTCGATACCTGGGTTTACTCACCATTGGCCTATCGCTCGCTGGATGAGCCGTACACCGTTTATGGATTGATCGCGGAAAAGATGGAGATGGACCCGAACGGTCTGTGGATTCGTTTTTTCCTCAACCCCAAGGCGCGCTTTGAGGACGGCAAGCCCGTCACTGCAGAAGACGTGCGCTACACCTTCGAGCTGATGACCACCAAGGCCAGCTTCAGCTATCGCCCCATGTTCGCCGACGTCAAACAGGTGACCATCGAGGGGCCGCTACAGATTCGCTTCGACTTCAAGAACAACCTCAACCGCATGCTGGCGCTGGACATTGCCAGCCTGCACATTCTGCCCGAGCACTGGTGGAAGACCCGCGACTTCGCCAACGGCGGCGGTTTCGAGCCGCCGCTGGGCAACGGGCCCTACCGGGTCGCCAAGGTCGATGCCGGACGCAGCGTGGTCTTTGAACGGGTCAAGGACTGGTGGGGCAAGGACCTGCCAGTCAGCCGTGGCCTGTATAACTTCGACACGCTCACCGTGAATTACTACGGCGACACGGAAATCGCCCGCCAGCTGCTGCAGGCCGGGATGTTCGACTACAACCGCGAGTTCTCATCTTCCGGCTTTGTGGTCGGCTACAGCGGCCCGGCGATTGACGACGGGCGTCTGCAAAAGCGCATTCTCGCCCGGCAACGTCCGGTCGCCGCGCAAGGTTTTGTGTTCAACCTGGACAACCCGATCTTCAAGGACCGCCGCGTGCGCGAGGCGCTGTCGTTATTGTGGGATTTCGACTGGATCAATCGCCGGGTCATGCGCAATTTCTACGTGCGTGAACAAAGCTACTTTCCGAAAAGCGACATGGCTGCTACCGAGCTGCCGACCCAGGCCGAGTTGGAAATTCTTGAACCGTTGCGCGGCCAGGTGCCGGACGAGGTGTTCACCACGGTGTATCAGCCGCCGAAAACCGACGGCAGCGGTTACATCCGTGACAAGCAGTTGCAGGCTCTCAAGCTGCTCGCCGAGGCGGGCTGGCACCCGAAGAACAACAAGCTAGTGAATGCCGCTGGCGAGCCGATGGTGTTCAGCTTTCTCGATGGTCAGGGCGGTTTTGATCGCCTGATTCTGCCCTTCAAACGCACGCTGGCGCAGATCGGCATCACCCTGGACTTCCTGCGCATCGATTCGGCGCAGTACATCAACCGGCTCAATGCGCGGGACTACGACATGATCGTGGTCAGCCTGCCGAAAAACGGTAATCCGATCATCTCCCCTGGCCGTGAGCTGTACAACCTGTACGGCTCGCAAAGCGCCACCGAAGTGGGCAGCTCCAACGCTATGGTGCTGCGCAATCCTGCGGTGGACACGCTGATCGACGGGCTGGTGAGCGCCAATACGCGTAACGATATGGTGCTCTACGCGCGGGCGCTGGACCGGGTCCTGCAATGGGGCTACTACATGATTCCCAACTACTACTCCAAGGGCACGCCGCTGGTGTTCGCCAACCGTTTCGGCATGCCTGATGTGGCACCGACCTATGACGTTGGCCTGGAAACCTGGTGGCAGATCAGCCCGACGCCGCTGACCAACGCTCAGGCCACTGCGCTGACCGGCAAGCCTGCCGCCGCCAAGGAGTATTGAGATGCTGGCTTATGTGATTCGACGCCTGCTGCTGATCATTCCCACGCTGCTGGCCATTTTGATCGTCAACTTCCTGATCGTGCAGGCCGCCCCCGGCGGACCGGTCGAGCAGGCCATCGCGCGCATTCAGGGTTTCAGCCCCAATGGCGTTGGTGGCGGCGGTGGTGAAGTAGCCGCAAGCGGCACCGCCAGCCGCAGCACGCGCGGGCTGGACCCCGCGCTGATCGAGCAGATCAAGCAACACTACGGTTTCGACAAACCGATGCACGAACGACTCTGGCTGATGCTCAAGAATTACGCACAGCTGGACTTCGGCACCAGCTTCTTCCGTGGCGCGCCGGTCACCGAACTGATCGCGCAAAAGCTTCCGGTGTCGCTGTCCCTCGGGCTCTGGGCGACGCTGATCACCTATCTGATTTCCATCCCGCTCGGCATTCGCAAAGCGGTGCGGCATGGCAGTGCGTTTGACGTCTGGAGCAGCACGCTGGTGATCATCGGCTACGCCACGCCCGCGTTTCTGTTCGCCATTCTGCTGATCGTGGTGTTCGCCGGGGGCAGTTACCTGAGCTGGTTTCCGGCGCAGGGGCTGTTCTCGGACAACTTCGACAGCCTGAGCACCTGGGGCAAGGTGAAGGATTATCTGTGGCACCTGGTGCTGCCGGTCAGTTCGCTGGTGATCGGCGGGTTCGCCACGCTGACCATCCTCACCAAGAACAGCTTTCTCAACGAGATCAGCCGCCAGTACGTGGTCACGGCGCGCGCCAAGGGCCTGACCGAGCACCGCGTGCTGTACGGCCATGTGTTTCGCAACGCCATGTTGCTGGTGATCGCCGGTATTCCGCAGGCCTTGATCGAAGTGTTTTTCGCCGGTTCGTTGCTGATCGAAACCATCTTCGGCCTCGATGGTTTGGGGCGAATGAGTTACGAAGCGGCGGTGTCGCGGGATTACCCGATTGTGTTCGGCACGCTGTTTCTGTTCACGCTGTTCGGCCTGCTGATCAAACTGATCGGTGACCTGTGTTACACGCTGGTCGACCCACGCATCGACTTTTCCGCGAGGAGCGCCTGATGTTCGAGTTCTCTCCCCAGACCCGGCGCCGCTTCGACCTGTTCAAGGCCAACCGTCGCGGTTGGTGGTCGCTGTGGATCTTCATCGGCCTGCTGCTGGTGTGCCTGTGCGGCGAACTGATCGCCAACGACAAGCCGCTGCTGATCCGCTACGACGGGCAGTTGTATTACCCGGTGTTGCACACCTACATGGAAACCGATTTCGGCGGCGAGCTGCCCTTCGAGCCGGACTATGCCAGCGACTACGTGCGCAAGCTGATTGCGGCGAAAAACGGCTGGATGCTGTTCGCGCCGATCCCGTTCAGCTACGACACCATCAACTACGACCTGGACGCGCCATCGCCCAGCCCGCCGGACCACATCAATTGGCTGGGCACCGACGAGCAGGCCCGTGACGTGCTGGCACGTGTGCTGTTCGGCGCGCGAATTTCCATCCTGTTCGCGCTGCTGCTGACCGCGATCAGCACGGTGATCGGCGTCTGTGCCGGGGCGATTCAGGGTTACTACGGCGGCATGACCGACCTGATCGGCCAGCGCATTCAGGAAATATGGTCGGGGTTGCCGGTGCTGTACCTGCTGATCATTCTGTCCGGCTTTGTGTCACCGAGTTTCTGGTGGTTGCTGGGCATCATGGCGCTGTTCTCCTGGCTGTCGCTGGTGGACGTGGTGCGTGCCGAGTTTTTGCGCGGGCGTAATCTTGAATACGTCAAAGCCGCGCGCGCGCTGGGCCTGACCGATGCCGCGCTGATGTGGCGGCACATCCTGCCCAACGCGATGACCAGCACCCTGACGTACCTGCCGTTCATCATCACCGGTGCCATTGCCACGCTCACTGCGCTGGACTTTCTCGGCTTCGGCATGCCCGCAGGCAGCGCTTCGCTGGGCGAACTGATCGGCGAGGCCAAGCGCAACCTGCAAGCGCCCTGGCTGGGGCTGACCGCGTTCGTCGCGCTGGCTCTGATCCTTTCTCTGTTGGTGTTCATCGGCGAAGCCTGCCGCGACGCGTTTGATCCTCGGAGCTGACATGCAAGACAACCTGATTGAAATTCGCGACCTGCGGGTCGCCTTCAACGGCCACGAAGTGGTGCATGGCGTCAGCCTCGACATCCGCCGTGGCGAATGCCTGGCGCTGGTGGGCGAATCCGGATCTGGCAAATCGGTCACTGCGCATTCGATTCTGCGTCTGTTGCCGGCGAAAACCGTCAGCACCCAGGGCTCGATTCGCTATGACGGGCTTGACTTGGTTACTGCCAGCGACAAGCAGTTGCGCAGCCTGCGTGGCAACCGGGTGGCGATGATTTTTCAGGAACCCATGAGCTCGCTGAACCCGCTGCACACGGTCGAAAAACAGATCGGTGAAATTCTCGTCACTCACAAGGGCCTGAAGGGCAAGGCCGCGCTGAGTCGCACCATGGAGCTGCTGGAACTGGTCGGCATTCGTGATCCGCTTGCACGTCTCAAGGCGTATCCGCATCAACTGTCGGGCGGGCAACGGCAGCGCATCATGATTGCCATGGCGCTGGCCAACGAGCCGGATCTGCTGATCGCCGACGAGCCGACCACCGCACTGGATGTGACCGTGCAGGTGAAGATTCTGGAGTTGCTCAAGTCCCTTCAGCAGCGGCTGAACATGTCGTTGTTGCTGATCAGTCACGACCTCAATCTGGTGCGGCGCATCGCCCAGCGGGTCTGCGTGATGCGTGAGGGCGAAATCGTCGAGCAGGCCGATTGCCAGGCCCTGTTCGATAATCCGCAGCATCCTTACAGCCGCTTGCTGATCAACGCCGAACCGGACGGCGAGCCGGTGCCGTCCACGCACAGCAACACGCTGTTGTCGGTACAGGACCTGAAAGTCTGGTTCCCGATGGGCAAAGCCTGGTTCAAGCGCGAGCCGCAGTATGTGAAGGCAGTGGATGGGGTGAGTTTCGAGCTGCTCAAGGGCAAAACACTCGGGATTGTCGGCGAGTCCGGTTCGGGCAAATCGACCTTGGGCCAGGCGATTTTGCGTCTTGTCGATTCAGAGGGCAGCATCCGTTTCGGCACCAAGGAGCTGAGCCTGCACAGCCAGCACCTGATGCGCCCGTTGCGTCGTCAGTTGCAGGTGGTGTTTCAGGACCCGTTCGGCAGTCTCAGCCCGCGCATGACCGTGGAGCAGATCATCGCCGAAGGCCTGGTGACGCACAATATCGGCACGCCGAAAGAGCGTGAGCAGACGGTGATCCGCGTGTTGCAGGAAGTCGGGCTGGACCCGGCAACCCGGCATCGTTACCCGCACGAGTTTTCCGGTGGGCAACGCCAGCGCATTTCCATCGCCCGGGCGCTGGTGCTTGAGCCAGATCTGATCCTGCTCGACGAGCCTACGTCAGCGCTCGACCGTACCGTGCAGAAACAGATCGTCGCCCTGCTGCGTGACCTGCAAATCCGTCATGGCCTGACGTACCTGTTCATCAGCCATGACCTGGCGGTTGTCCATGCGCTGGCGCATGACCTGATTGTGATCAAGGACGGCAAGGTGGTCGAACAAGGCCCGTCCCGCGATATCTTCGCCGCGCCGCAGCAGGCCTACACTCAGGAACTGCTGCGTTCTTCGGGGCTGGTGTTTGCCTGAGCCTGAATTTGAAAGCCAGGTACGAAAGCTAGTTGTGGAAACTCTGGCCCAGCGCCTCCAGGCGTATGGCCAGCGGCGACAGGCTCTGGCTGCTGGTCGCCAGCACACCGATATTGGCGGCGGTGTGCTCGGCGATGGTCTGCACCGAACGTAATTGACCGGCGATTTCACGGCTGGCGGTGGACTGCTGTTCAGTGGTCGTGGCAATCAGGCCGTTAAGCTGGGTGATATGACCGATACCTTCGCCTACTGCACGCAGGGATTCCGACGCCCGCTGGCTGTTTTCCACACAACGCCCCACGCCTTGCAGGCTGTCGTTCATGGCTGTAGCGGCCTGACGGCTGCCCTTTTGCAGGTCTTCGATGATGGTCTGGATTTCCTTGGTGGAAGACGCGGTGCGTTGCGCCAGATTGCGCACCTCGTCGGCCACCACCGCAAAGCCCCGGCCCTGCTCTCCGGCCCGGGCAGCTTCAATCGCTGCGTTCAGCGCCAGCAGGTTGGTCTGCTCGGCAATGCTGCCGATCACGTCCAGCACCTTGCCGATCTGCTCTGACTGGTTGGCGAGTGCCTGCACGGTTTCATCGGTGGTGTTGATGCGCGCGGCAAGCTGAGTGATTTCGCTCTGCGCACGGTCAACGCTGTCGCGCCCGTGGGCCACCTGATCGCTGGCGTCACCGGCACGCTGCACGGCTTGCGCAACATGGCTGGAGATATCGTTCATGGCATCACCCATGCGCTGCATCGCGCCGGTCATGCGGGCGATCTCGCTGAGTTGATGCTGCGCCCCGGTTTCCAGCGTACCGCTGGCTTTGGCAAGGTCATGACCCAGCTCGCCAAGCCCGCGAGTGTCACGCACTACGCCATCGACCAGGCCGGTGATCTGCGCCAGGAACTGCTCGAACCGTTGCGCCAGAGAGACGTGTTTGCCCGACTGCTGGCTGGACTGGTTATCGGTAGAGAACTGGTTGGTGGTGGCCAGCATGCGATCGAGCATGTCCTGATTCTCGACCGCCTCGGCCTGATTCTGCACCGCCAGGTACACCAGAATCGCGCTTTCAACCACCACATACACCGCATGCACAAGCACCATGCTCCAGCCGAATCCGTGGTGCATGACGTACACGGGGAAGCCGGAATGCTGCAGGGCATGGAAACCGATGTGGTGGAGGGCGATGGTGACGGCAGCGACCAGAATCGGCAGCCAGTCGCGGTAGAAGGTCAGCACAGCGAGCAGGACAAAGATGCCGAAATGTATCTCGACCTGCCCGTGGGTCTGATTGATGTGCAGCGCGGTCATGACCATCAGGCCTACACCGAAACAGCAACGCATCAATCGGGTGCCGCCGATGGCCCGATACAGCCCGGTCAGCACCACTGCGGTGCCGCCACCGACGCCGAAGGCCTGGGTGAAGGTGTCGAACCAGAACGCCAACCCGAGCGCGTAGATGAACAACAGCCAGATCAGACCCAGCATGATCCGGTCGGCCTTGCGGTAATGGTCAAGGAAACGAGGGGCTACGGGCATCGAACACATCCTTTTGAAATCCATGGCGACAGGGGCCCCTGCCGGTTTTCAAATCTTCACGAGCAAAAGCCCGGCCAAAGTGCCGTCCGGATAGTAGCGCTATGCCAGAGTTTCAGACATATATTATTCGGTCATTGTTGAGGCGCGACGACCTCTCTGGCTTGAGCAAGCGGCGCTACGCAGATTTGTGACGCAGAGCGTCACGAAGGGCGTTCCCACGCTGGAGCGTGCGGAACGATAATCTCGACTATCGTGCGACGCTCCGCGTCGCATGCCGTTCTGGACGCTCTGCGTCCTCTCCGGGCTAGAGCTTTAATGGCGCAACAGTTTGCGCAGCGGCACGCCGTCTTTCATGACCGGGGATTTGATCACGATGTAGCTGAAGTACTTGGAGATGCCGATGTTCTTGTCCAGCAGTTCTTCGATCACTTCCTGATAGTGCTGAATGCTGCGAGTCATGAAGCGCACCAGGTAGTCGTAGCCGCCGCTGATCAGGTGGCACTCCAGCACTTCGTCGACGTGGCGGATGTTGGCTTCGAATTTGGCGAAGTCTTCACGTTTGTGGTCGCTGAGGGAGATTTCCGTGAATACGGTTACCGATTCGGTGATTTTTGCCAGATTAAGGTGCGCCTTGTAACTGGAAATGTAACCTGCCGACTCAAGACGTTTGACGCGCTGCAGGCAAGGGCTCGCGGAAAGCCCGACGGCGTCGGCCAGGCTGACGTTGGTCATGCGCCCGTCTTTCTGGAGTTCTACCAGGATATTGATATCAATCCGATCCAGTTTGACCAAGCCTTCCATTACCTACCTCTTGTATTGCCATTCACGGTGCCTACCTTCTAGCAAAATCAGCGCCGTAAAGACAGCTGATGCTGAGCGACCAGATCGGCCATGCTGTTGATGCACAAGTCGGCAGTGCATGGCTGACAGTGTTGCTCACGGCTACGGCGGATCAGACACAGCCCACCGGTGCCTAGCGCCGAGGCAGGCGGGCGAGACACAAGAAGCGTTTCACGCGGTTCCAGATCCATCCCGGCAAGCCAGTCCGGATCGTCCAGCGGGTGAGTGGTCAGCGAAAGCAGGCTGTCAGGTTCAAGCCCCAGGCGTTCGCACAGGATGCCGCGATCCTGCAGGTCCCGGTCGGCGTACACCAGCAGCCGATAGAACTTGCGCAGGTAGAGCATCGCGCCGGGTGCATCCTCGAACAGCGTCCAGTTCGGTACGGAACGGGCGAAGGTCATGCCTTCTTCCCAACTGGTCTTGATGCCAAGGCGCTCGGCCAGTTGCCGGTGCGCAAAGCACAGCAGACCGCTGAAACCCAGTTCATCGAAGCGCGGATAGAGCGTGCGCACAACATCATTGAATTCGGTCAGGACCGAGTCTTTATCCGGTGTGTTCAGACCGTTTTCCAGCAACGGCTGCAACGCCGCCCAGACACCAGAATCACGGTCTACCAGAACTTCATCACAATCGATCAGCAGTGCGCGGTAATCAATAAGCCCCATGGCAGGCAACGTCTCCATTCAACAATGATCTCCAGCGCTGGTGGTCGCAGCGTCTCGCGACAACCGCGACCACGCCTACGCTCAGCTGGACTTCAATACTCGTGCCAAGGCGGCATCGAGAATGGTCAGTGCTTCATCGATCTGCTGTTCTGTGGTGACCAGCGGTGCGAGGAAACGCAACACGTTGCGGTACACGCCGCATTTGATCACCAGCAGACCGCCAATGCGTGCCTGATCAATGACCTTCTGGTTGAGATCGGCGTCCGGGCTGCGTGCAGCATCGTTCTTGACCAGCTCCATGGCGAGCATGAAACCCGTGCCGCGCACTTCGCCTATGCAGTTGTAACGGTCTTTGAGCTTGAGCAGACCGGCACGCAAGTGTTCACCCAGCTGTTCGCCACGCGCGAGCAGATTGTCCTGCTCGTACGTATCGATCACTGCCAGCGCTGCGGCGCAGGACAGCGCATTACCGCCGTAAGTGCCCCCCAGACCGCCCGGAAGCGGTGCATCCATGATCTCGGCACGGCCGACCACGCCCGACAGCGGCATGCCGCCCGCGAGGCTCTTGGCGACCGTGACCAGGTCCGGCTGGATACCGGCATGTTCGAAACCGAACCACTTGCCGGTACGACCAAACCCGGTCTGGATTTCATCGAGAATGAGGACGATGCCGTGCTGTTCGGTGAGGGCGCGCAGGGCCTTGAGGAATTCGACCGGTGCAGTCAGGAAACCGCCGTCGCCCTGGACTGGCTCGATCAGAATGGCCGCCACACGATCCGGTGCGACCTGAGTCGCCAGCAGTTCATGCAGCGCCGCCAGGGCCACTTCGGTGGTCACACCGCGGTACTCGTTAGGGTACGGGGTGTGGAACACTTCGGGGGCCATCGGGCCGAAATTCTGTTTGTACGGCTGGCTCATGCCGGTCAGCGTGGTGCCGAGCAGCGTACGGCCGTGGAAGCCGCCACGGAACGAGATAATCGCCGGGCGATTGGTGTGGGCGCGGGCAATTTTTACCGCGTTTTCGACCGCTTCGGCACCTGAGGTGAAAAACACGGCCTTGTGATCGATGCCGCTCTCACCGGCAATCAACATGCTCAGGCGTTTGGCCAGATCAACATAGGGCTGATAGGACGCCACCTGGAAGCAGGCGTGGGTAACCTTGGTCAGTTGCGTCTGTATCGCCTTGACCACGTTGGGGTGGTTGTGGCCGATGTTCAGTACGCCGATGCCGCCGACAAAATCCAGATAGCGCTTGCCATCGACGTCCCACAGTTCAGAACCCTGCGCGCGGTCGATGACCAGCGGGTGGGCCGTGACAATGCCACGCGGCACGAACTGATCGCGCTGGCGGAGCAGATAAGGTGTTTCGTCGACTTTGCTGTTCATGGTTTTACCTGTCGTGGGCCTGGCAGCCGGCGGTGTGGCTGCGATGCTGTTCAGGTTAAGCGTTCAGCGAAATGATCTACGCCGAACTTGCCCTCTCAGATGTCCAGATCGACTGTTTTTCGCCTCGCAAACGGCAGATTCCTTCATGCCTTGCGAGCACCAAGCAATCTGCCGGGCAACGCTGCTTTTCAGTCATGTCGGTGCTCTGCAAAAGGCTGTTTCGACAGATCCTGCTTCCCACTTGCGGCATGATGGGGCTCCACTTTCACACTCAGGAAATGCCCATGCCCGCCCTGCTGTACAAAGCTGACCCCGCACGCGCCGAACGCTGGCGCGTCCTGTTTGCCGAGCACGCGCCGGACATTGAATGGCGGGTGTGGCCGGATATCGGCGACCCGGCCGATATCCACTATCTGGGGGCTTGGCTGGCACCTGACGATCTGCAGGAACTGCTGCCCAACCTGAAAGTGCTGTTCGCCCTGTCGGCGGGTGTGGACCAGCTGGACCTGAGCCGTATTCCAAAATCGCTGCCGGTGGTGCGTCTGCTGGACCCCGGCATCAGTCACGGGATGTGTCAGTACGCGTCTTTGGCGGTGCTGAGCCTGCACCGGGAAATGCTGCGTTATCGGCAACAGCAAGTCGAGGGCGTCTGGAAGGCGCATCCGCTGGTACCGGCGCATAAGCGCCGAGTGGGAGTGATGGGGCTCGGCTTGCAGGCGCAGCATATTCTGTCGAGCCTCAAACCATTCGGTTTCGAGCTGTCGGGCTGGGCGCGTAGCGAGCATCAGGTAGAAGGCGTGACGTGTTATGCGGGTGAAGGACAGCTGCGTGCGTTTCTTGGTCAGTGCGACATTCTGCTGTGTGTTTTGCCGCTGACCGGGCAAACCGAAGGCATCCTCAATCGCCAGCTTTTCGAGCGCCTGCCCCACGGTGCCGCGCTGATCAACATGGGCCGTGGCGGGCATCTGGTGGAAGCGGACCTGCTTGACGCGCTGGACAGCGGCCAACTGAGCGCTGCGGTGCTGGATGTGCTGCAACAGGAACCGGCACCGGCTGATCATCCGTTCTGGCAACACCCGAAGATCATGCTGACACCGCATGTCGCGGCCATGACCCAGCCGGAAAGTGCCTTCCCCGGCCTGCTCGATAACATTCGCCGCTTTGAACGCGGTGAAGCGATGCAAGGACAGGTGGATCGCGGCCAGGGTTATTAACTGAGAATCGCACCTACGCTCGCACCCCGCGTCATACACAAGTCTGCTTTTGATTCTGGCCGCAGGCCATAGGAGCGAACCGGGCGACGCTTCACTTGTTCGCGAAAGCTGCCTCAACTGCCACTGCCACTGCCACGCCTGGCAATCGACCTCAACGGCATGGTTGCGCGCTTCGCGCTTTGGTCCTCGAAAACGGGCGTTTTATGTCCGGAAGCCAGGTTGTGTGAATGCCAGTCTTCGCGAACAAGTTCGCTCCTACGCCCTTCGGGCAGAAGCCAAGGCGAATACGGTCTGCTTTTGATTCTGGCCGCAGGCCGTAGGAGCGAACCGGGCGACGCTTCACTTGTTCGCGAAAGCTGCCTCAACTGCCACTGCCACGCCTGGCAATCGACCTCAAAGGCATGGTTGCGCGCTTCGCGCTTTGATCCTCGAAAACGGGCGTTTTATGTCCGGAAGCCAGGTTGTGAATGCCAGTCTTCGCGAACAAGTTCGCTTGTATGGTAAGACTTGAAGGGAGGAGGAGGGACTTAGTTCGCTTCTGACTGTTCGCGCAGTACAGACCCGTAGGAGATTTCACCCCTCCTCCTTTCACCCAAGCGCCGATAAAGAATGCTTAAGGCTCACAACCTACGATAGAAACAAGCCTGCGCCTCTGGGTGGCCCCTTCAAGTCTGTAAACCTTATCCCCGAGGAGGCGTTATGGCAATGCGGGTTACTCTGGAAAAACCGATCATCGGTGTAGATGTCGCCAAGAATGAGCTGGTGATCTACCACGATCAATATGATCGACTTGAGGCAATCCCCAATACCAAAGCCGCCATCACCCAATGGCTGAAGGCCTTGGCGAGCAGCTGCGCCATCGCCATCGAAGCCACTAACGTCTATCACGTCCTGTTCGCGGATGCGGCCCACGAAGCAGGCTGTGACGTTTATATGGTGGATGGCTATCAGCTCAGTCATTACCGTAAAGGCGTCAACATACGCGCCAAAACCGATGCCCAGGATGCTCGTTTGCTGGCCCGATACCTGAAAAACGAGCTTGATGAGTTGCGGCCCTGGATACCTGCCAGCCCGCTTTATCGGCAGCTTCTGAGCCTGTTTCGACGTCGTGCAGCCTTGGTTCAGCGAGGCGAGTTCAGCGGAGCGAACGCCTTTATCGCGTGTCTTGGGCTGGACCTGAGAGTATCCAAATCAGGGCAAAGTGATGGACCTCGTCGATTGACCAAACGCGGCGATCCAGAAGCCCGACGGTTGCTGCACAACGCGGCTATGTCCGGGAGCCGTACGCCGGCCTGGAAGCCTTTTTATGAAGAACAGAGAAAGCGTGGCTTTAGTACAACTCAAGCGCTGGTCATGCTCGCCCGAAAGTTAGCTTGAGTAGTCTTCGCTCTGTTAAAGAACCAGAGCGAATATCAAACAAAAGTGGCTTGAGGGCTTTCCCAAAACCATAGAATCTCCTACGGCCTTCGGGCAGAAGCCAAGGCGAATACGGTCTGCTTTTGATTCTGGCCGCAGGCCGTAGGAGCGAACCGGGCGACGCTTCGCTTGTTCGCGAAAGCTGCCTCAACTGCCACGCCTGGCAATCGACCTCAAGGGCATGGTTGCGCGCTTCGCGCTTTGGTCCTCGAAAACGGGCGTTTTATGTCCGGAAGCCAGGTTGTGTGAATGCCAGTCTTCGCGAACAAGTTCGCTCCTACGCTCTCCTACGCTCTTCGGGCAGAAGCCAAGGCGAATACGGTCTGCTTTTGATTCTGGCCGCAGGCCGTAGGAGCGAACTTGTTCGCGAAGGGGACTCGCTGTTTTCTCCGCCTCTACAACCCGCCCACATGAAACGCCTTCACTTCCAGGTATTCATCCAGGCCGTAGCTGGAGCCTTCGCGGCCGAGGCCGGATTGTTTCACGCCACCGAAGGGGGCGACTTCCATGGAGATGATGCCGGTGTTGAGGCCGACCATGCCGAACTCCAGCGCCTCGCCGAAACGCCATGAGCGACGCAGGTCCTGGGTGAAGTAGTACGCGCCAAGGCCATAAGGCGTGGCGTTGGCCAGTGCCAGCGCTTCGGCTTCGTCGGTGAAGCGCATCAGTGGCGCAACAGGCCCGAAGGTTTCTTCGTTGGCCAGCAGCATGCCCGCGTGGGTATCGCCCAATACCGTGGGCTGGACGAACTGGCTGGCGCCGTCGGGAGAACCGCCGTGCAGCAGTTTCGCTCCCTGGCTCAGCGCATCGTCGATATGCCGGGCGACTTTGCTGACCGCTGCCGGGTTGATCAGCGGGCCAATGGTCACGCCCTCTTCCAGGCCGTTGCCGACCTTGAGTTTGCTCACTTCTTCCACCAGCCGTGCAGCAAAACGGTCGTAGATGCCGTTTTGCACCAGAATCCGGTTGGCGCATACGCAGGTCTGCCCGGCGTTGCGGAATTTGCTGAGCATGATGCCCGTCACCGCCTGTTCCAGGTCCGCGTCGTCAAACACAATGAAGGGTGCATTGCCGCCCAGTTCAAGGCTCAGACGTTTGATATGTTCGGCGCTCTGGCGCATCAGCAGACGGCCGACCGGTGTCGAGCCGGTAAAGGAAATCTTGCGCACCACCGGGTTGCCGGTCAGTTCTTCACCAATGCCTGCGGGCATGCCGGTAATGACGTTGAACACACCGGCAGGAATACCCACACGCTCGGCCAATACCGCCAGCGCCAGAGCAGACAAAGGCGTGAGGTCCGATGGTTTGACGATGATCGGGCACCCTGCGGCCAAGGCTGGCGCGCACTTGCGGGTGATCATTGCGTTGGGGAAATTCCACGGGGTGATTGCGGCGCACACACCCACCGGCTGCTTGAGGGTCATCAAACGACGGTCTGCGCTGGGCGCGGGGATGGTTTCGCCGTAGGAGCGGCGCGCCTCTTCAGCGAACCATTTGACGAAGCTCGCGCCATAGCGGATCTCGCCACGCGATTCGTTCAGCGGCTTGCCCTGCTCAAGGGTCATGATCAGCGCCAGGTCTTCGACGTTATCGAGCATCGCCTGATGCCAGCGCTCCAGCAGAGCGGCGCGCTCGGCAGCGGGACGTGCGCGCCAGGCGGGCCAGGCACGATCCGCAGCTTCGATGGCGCGACGGGTTTCAGGGCCATTCAGGGCCGGAACCTGCGCGATCATTTCGCCGGTCGCCGGGTCGCTGATGGTCAGCGTTGCACCATCGTCAGCGCTGATCCATTGCCCATCGACGTAGGCGCGGTCTACCAGCAGGCTGGGGTCTTTCAACTGATTCTTGAGCATGGTCGAGTCCTGTTTCGGGATACCTGCCAGTCTAGGCAGGCGCCGCAGTCCAGGATGCTGAAAGCAGGATAACGGCAGCGTCCGATGCTGAAATTTGCCCTCGGACGGCAGCCTCTACTGCTTCAACGAGCCCAACAGGGTTTGCAGAAAGCGCTCGCCCGCGTCCATCTGGCTCTCGTCGATAAACTCGTCCGGCTTGTGTGCCTGCTCGATGGAGCCTGGCCCGCAGACCACCACCGGCACATTCAGGCGCCCGGCGAACAGGCCGCCCTCGGTGCCATAAGAGACCTTGATGTGCTGCGTGCCCGGCTCGGCAAACGCATGCAGCATGCGCACCGCCTCAACGCTCGGATGAGTCTCCAGCGCCGGGTATTCGTTCATCACTTCGATTTCGATTGCGGCCACGCCCGACAATTGTTTCGCCTCGCGTACCAGCACTTCGGCGCGCTCGCGCAGTTGCTCCAGCAGCACGTCAGGATTGTCGCCCGGCAGGTTGCGGTATTCGAATTCCATGGTGCACAGGTTGGGCACAATGTTCAGCGCCTTGCCGCCATCGATACGGCCGATGTGCACGGTGCTGTAAGGGATGTCGTAACCCTCGTCACGCGCGCCCTGCTGTTCGATCTGCTTCTGGCTCTTGCGCAGCTCGGCAATGAAATCGCTGGCCAGATGAATCGCGTTGACCGCGCGTGGGGCCAGCGAGGAATGTGCCTCCTGGCCTCGACAGAAGGTGCTATAGGACGCCTTGCCCTTGTGACCGACAGCGAACTGCATCAGGGTCGGCTCGCCAACCACGCACAGGAACGGGCGTACCGGTGCCAGATGCAACACATCCAGCAGCCGCCGCACGCCGACACAGCCGATCTCTTCATCGTGGGACAACGCCAATTGCAGCGGGCGCATCAGGGTAATGTCCGCAGCATCGAGCATCGCGTCGATGGCCAGGGCAATGAAGCCCTTCATGTCGCAGGTGCCACGGCCGTAGATGCGCCCGTCGCGCAGGGTCGCCTGAAATGGCGGCATCGTCCATGCCTGGCCCGCAGCAGGAACCACGTCGGTGTGCCCGGAAAGCAGCACGCCCGGCATGTCACGCGGGCCGGTGCTGGCGAACAGGTTGGCCTTCTTGCCGGTCTCGTCCTTGACGATCAACGACTCGATGCCTTTGCTGGCCAGCAGTTCACGGACGTATTCGATCAGTGCCATGTTCGGCTCCGACGAAACGGTGTCGAAGGCAATCAGGCGTTTGAGAATTTCCAGGGCGCGGGGGCTCATGAGGCTTTACTCGCTTGTTCGGTAACGATTTCAAAACGGCGAATGTCGAACGGGCTGATCGAGGTGCTGGTGGTGCCGGTACTGATCAGTTCAGCCATCACGTCGCCCACGCCCGGACCGAGCTGGAAGCCGTGACCGCAGAAGGCGAACGCATAGAACAGTCCGTCGACCTTGCCGCTGCGGCCCATCACCGGCAGCGAGTCCGGCGTGTAGCCTTCGATGCCGCTCCACACGCGGATGATGTTCAGGTTGCCGACGCCGGGCAACAGGCGACGCATCTGCTGCACCTGATTGATGATGCTACGCGGCTCGACATAGGCGCGGCGGTTGACCATGTCCGGCTTGCTGCGAAAGCCACCGCCGATGACGATGTTGCCACGTGCGATCTGTCGAAAGTAGATCACTTCGTGAGGAATTTTGGTGAATACGCCGATGACGGTCGGCAGCGCATAAGGCACCGGTTCGGTCACGGCCATCTGCGGGCCATTGGTTTCCAGCGGTACGGGCTCGCCAAACTGCGCGGAGAGTTTTTGCCCCCAGGCACCTGCGGTGATCAATAATTGATCGGAAGTAAAAATGCGCCCGTCAGTAGTGGTGACTTCAAATTCGTGACCGACCTTTTCCACATGCGCCACTTCGGTACGCTCTTCGATCCGCGCCCCGGCACGAATTGCTGCGCGCGCAAAAGCAGGCGCGGCCAGACGCGGGTTGGCGTGACCATCGTGCGGCGCGTAAGAACCGCCCTTCACGTCAGACCCGAGAAACGGAAAACGCTCGTGCAGCGCTTTGCCGCGATAGATTTTCAGGTCCAGCTCACGGGCTTCCGGAGCCGCGGCATAAGCTTCCAGTTCAGCGATTTCATCCTCGCGATAGCAGACGCGCATGTGCCCGCTGGGCAGAAATTCCAGGTCTTCGCCGATCAGTTCCGGCAGCCGCTGCCACAGCGCACGGGAACGGTTGGACAGCTCCAGCTGGCCCAGATGACGACCCTGACGCCGCACGTTGCCAAAATTCACGCCGCTGGCGTATTGGCCGACCACGTCACGCTCCAGCAGCGTCACCGACTTGCCGCGCTGACGCAGAAAGAACGCCGACGCCGAGCCCATGAAGCCGCCACCGACAATCAGCACATCCACTTTCGGTTGTTTCATGAGGTCACCTCGTCCACCAGCATCGACAACGGTTTGACCGGTGCCTGCCCGCGCTGACGACCGACCTGCTCGACCGGCACACCGGCTTGGGCCGCGATTACTTCGGCGCCGGCCTGTGAGCAATAACGCCCCTGGCAACGGCCCATGCCGACGCGACTGAAAGCCTTGGCGCGGTTGACTTCGCATGCGCCCTTTTCGCGCACCACGCCGCGCAACTCGCCTGCGCTGATCATCTCGCAGCGGCAGACAATCGCTTCATCGGGCAACGCAGCTGCCTGAGCAGCAGGCCAGGGAAACGCTTCGGTCAGCCCGACACGGAAGCGGTCCATGACGACCAGATTCTTGCGCACTTCTTCGCGGCGTGAGTTATCCACAGGCCGGCCAAGATCGTCCAGCAGCGCCATCGCCGCCAACCGTCCTGCCTGTTCGGCAGCATCGGCACCCCGAATTTTTGCGCCGTCGCCCGCTGCATAAACGCCGTTCACCGAGGTGCGACCGTCTTCGTCGACCGCCAGCACCCATTGCCCGGACGCTTCGTCGAAGCGTAACTGGCAGCCGGCGAGGTCCGCCAGCTGGGTTTCCGGACGCAGGTGATAACCCAGCGCCAATGCATCGCAATCGATGTTCAGCGAGGTGCCATTGGCCAGCTTCACGCGCACGCCGGTCACGCCATCCTGTTCGCTGCCCATGATTTCTTCGGGCTGCACACCCAGATGTACCGGCACCTTGGCGCTGTATAGCTGGCCGAGCAATTTCATGCCGTTGAACAACAGGCCGGGGCGTGACAGCAGCTTGGGCATCGCGCCAAGGCGCTTGCTGAACGGCGAGGTATCGAGCACAGCGGCCACATCGGCACCCGCTTTGACGTACTGGCTGGCGACCAGATACAGCAGCGGACCGCTGCCCATGAACACCACGCGGCTGCCGATGGAGACGGATTGAGCCTTGAGCGCAATCTGCGAGCCGCCCAGGCTGTAAGTGCCTGCCAGTTGCCAGCCCTTGATCGGCATCAGCCGGTCCGTGGCACCGGCACACAGGATCAGCGCGTCGTATTCGACCACGGTATGCACGCCTTGGCTGGCGCAGCACAGCTCGCCGTGCGTGAGGTTCCAGGCCAGCGTGTCGGGGCGATAGTCGACCTGCGAGCGCAGACGATCAAAGCTTTCGTGCAGGTCACGTGCCTTGGCCGCTTCAGTGCCGTACAGCGCCGAATAATCATGCTTGAAGCCTTCGGGCTGACGGCGATAGATCTGCCCGCCGTCACGCCGGTTTTCGTCGATCAGGATCGGCTTGATGCCCGCCGCCAGCAGGGTTTGCGCACAGCGGGTGCCGGCCGGGCCAGCGCCAATGATGACGACTCTAGGGCTGGCAGGGTTCTGAACGTCTAACCGTGAAGAAGTGGCCATTTCGCCTCCGGTTGGGTGGTGACGATATCGAGTCCGTCGCGGACTTCGTTTGAGCAGGCGCGCAGCCGTTCGCCGCTGCGTGTCCAGACCCAGCAGTCCTGGCAGGCGCCCATCAGGCAAAAACCGGCACGACGTCCCGGATCGAACTCGGACTGGCGCAGTGTGCTTTTGCGGGTCAGCAACGCCACCATCAAGGTGTCGCCCTGCAATGCTTCTATGGGTGCGCCATCGACCATCAGGCTCACAACCGGGCGATCACGCTCGCCCAGTCTCACAAAACGGCCACTCATGCGTAGGCTCCCACGGTCACAGGATTAAGGTTTTCTTGTACGGCTTGCAATTCGTCGCTGTCGCGATGGCAGAGGATTTCGCTGCCGCCTGCGATCATGCGACGGCCCGGCGCGGTCTTGTTGCACAGGCCTTCGACACGGGCCGGACAGCGATTGAGAAAGGTGCACAGTTCCGGGTTGTTGGCCGGGGCGCTGATCGGCGGCAGCTTGCCGCTGGTCACACCACAGGTTTCCAGCCAGCCCTGACGCAGTTCCGGCACCGAATGCACCAGCAAGTCGGTGTACGGATGGAACGGCACACGGTTGAACGCTTCGCGGCTGCCCTCTTCGACCTTGTGGCCGCTGTACATCACCACAATGTCGTCGCACAGCGCGCGGACGGTGGAAATGTCATGGCTGATGAACAGGTAGGAAACGCCCAGCTTGCGGCGCAGTTCGCCGAGCAGTTCAAGGATGCACGCGCCCACCACGGTATCCAGCGCCGAGGTCACCTCATCACAGAGGATCAGGTCCGGCTTGGCCGCCAGTGCGCGGGCCAGGTTGACGCGTTGTTTCTGGCCACCCGACAGTTCGTTGGGACGCCGCTCGGCCAGCTCGCGAGGCAGACGCACCAGGTCCATCAGTTCGTCAATGCGATCATGCAGGGCTTTGCCCTTCAGGCCGAAATACATCTTCAGCGGGCGCGCCAGAATTGCGCTGATGCTGTGCATCGGGTTGAGCGCGGTGTCGGCGTTCTGGAAAACCATCTGGATGCGCCGGAATTGCTCTTCGGTGCGTCCCGCGAGGGTACCGGACAATTCGGCACCGTCGAATGTCAGGCTGCCGTGCGCCGGGTCCAGAAGACCGGCGACCACACGGGCCAGGGTCGACTTGCCCGAACCGGACTCGCCGATCACGCCAATGGCCTGGCCACGGCGAATGGTCAGGTCGATGTCTTCCAGCACACGAATCATCGGCATGCCTTGCAGGTTCTTTTTGCCGTAGCCCGCCGTCAGGCCCTTGATGGTCAGCAGCGTGCTGTCCTTGACCACTTCGCTGGCCGGTTTCAGTACTTTGTCGGGCCGCGCCGCTGCCAGCAGGCTGCGGGTGTAGGCGTCTTCCGGGCCTTTGAGCAGTGCTTCAGTGCTGCTCTGCTCGATAATCCGCCCGCCATTGAGCACCACGATCTGATCAGCCATCTGCGCCACAACGGCAAGGTCGTGGGAGACATAGACCGCCGTCGCACCGCGCTCGCGCACCACACGCTTGAAGGCGCGCAGCACGTCGATCTGCGTGGTGACGTCCAGCGCCGTGGTCGGCTCGTCGAGGATCACCAGCAACGGGTCGCTGATCAGCGCCATGGCCGCCATCACACGTTGCAACTGACCGCCCGAAACCTGATGCGGGTAACGCTGGCCGATGCTTTCCGGGTTGGGCAAGGCCAGGTCGCGGAACAGCTCTACGGCCTTGGCTTGCAGGTCTGCACGGCTGCCCAGACCATGAATCAGCGCGCCTTCGATAACCTGATCAATAAGTTTTTTTGCCGGGTTGAAAGCCGCCGCGGCACTTTGCGCAATGTAGGAAACACGGTTGCCGCGCAGGCCCTGCAACTGGCTTTCGGGCAGGCTGAGCATGTCGTGCTCGCCCACCTGAACCACACCGCCAGCCAGTTTGCAGCCGCGTCTGGCATACCCCAACAGGGCCAGCGCAATAGTCGTCTTGCCGGAACCGGACTCGCCGATCAACGCCAGCACTTCGCCTTTTTCCAGCGCGAAGCTGACGCCTTTGACGATCTCCAGCTCGCCCTGATCGCCATCGGCAACCACGCGCAGATCTTGCACACGAATCAACTGGCTCATCTCAATGCCCTCCCGAGCGGCGACCGCGCCGTGAGGCCAGCCGGTCGATGAACAGGTTGACACCTATGGTCAGGGTGCCGATGGCCAGCGCCGGGATCACGATGGCCGGCGCGCCCTGACTCAGCCCGCCGATGTTCTCGCGTACCAGCGAGCCAAGGTCGGCATCGGGCGGCTGCACGCCAAGCCCCAGAAAGCTCATGCCGCTGAGCAATAACACGATGAAACCAAAACGCAGCCCCAGGTCGGTCATCACCGGGTTGAGCATGTTCGGCAGAATTTCCCGGCAGGCAATGTAGATACGACCCTCGCCCCGCGTGCGCGCCACTTGCACGTATTCCAGCGCCTCGATATTCACCGCCAGGCTGCGCGCGATACGAAACGCTCCCGGCGTGTAGCTCAATACCGCCGTACAGATCAGCAGCACCTCGGACGAGCCGAACGCCGACACCATGATCAGCGCCAGCATTTTGCTGGGGATCGAGATGAATGCGTCCATCAGGCGGCTGATGATTTCGTCCAGCCATTTTGGCGCGACCACCGACAACAGCGCGCAGAGCGTGCCAATGCCGCTGGCCAGCACCGCCGAAATCAGCGCCAGGCCCACTGTAAAGCGCGCGCCGACCAGCACCCGGCTGAGCATGTCGCGTCCCAGGTAATCGGTGCCGAACGGATAAAGCGCGCTCATGTTTTCAAACATGTTGTCGGAAACCACTTCGCCGACAGCATGCGGCGCGAGCCAAGGGCCGAACAGCGCAACCATCAGCCAGATGAAGCACACCGTTGCGCCCAGCAAGCCAAGCCATGAGGTGGGGCGGGACGCTTTTTTGCGCAGCACCGGTGCAGGCGCTTCAGGCGTCGATTTCGCAATGAATTGAGTCATTGGGTTCTCAGCCTCGGATTGGAAAGAATTGCACACAGGTCGGCCATCAGCACCAGACCCAGGTAAGCGGAGCAGAACAGCATGGTGCAGCCTTGAACCAACGCCATGTCACGGTTGGTTACAGCATCGACCATCAGGCTGGCGATGCCGGGGTAGTTGAAGATGGTTTCAACGATGACCACCCCGCCCAGCAGGTAGGAAAGGCTCAGCGCCACCGCGTTGACGATGGGCCCGATAGCGTTGGGCAAGGCGTGGTGCAGCACGATACGCACCGGGCTGACGCCCTTGAGACGGGCCATTTCCACATACGGACTGTCCAGTTGGTCGATGACCGCAGCGCGGGTCATGCGCGCCATCTGTGCCACGATCACGCAGCACAGAGTCATCACCGGCAGCGCGTAAGTACGCATGAACTGCCACGGCGAGCTGACGTCACCGCCATACGACAACGCCGACAGCCAGCCCAGGTTAACGGCGAAAATCAACACCGCCAGGGTGGCCACCAGAAATTCGGGCACCGCCACCAGTGTCAGCGTGATGAAGCTCAGCGCCCCATCAAGGCGGCTGCCGCGGTACATCGCTGCGCCAATGCCCAGCGCCAGCGCTACCGGTACCGAGACCAGCGCGGTGGTTGCCGACAGCATCAGGGTTTTCGGAAAGCGTCCGGCAATCAGCTCGGACACCGGCATTGCGTTGGACACCGACTCACCGAAGTTGCCACCGAGCAGGTTGGTCAACCAATGCAGGTAACGCACCACACCTGGCTGATCCAGGCCCAGTTTTGTACGCAATGCGGCGACCTGTTCAGGTGTCGCGAATTGCCCAAGGGCCTGTTGTGCCGCGTCTCCAGGCAACACCGCCGTAATGGCGAAGACCACGATGGAAACGATCAACAACGTCACGATCGCCGCGCCGAAGCGCTGCACGATCAACCAGAGTGTGTTGCTATTCATCTGCATCCTCCTGCTCGGTTCAGCGTTGCATTTACGCGTCCAGCCAAACCTGCTCGCTGAACATGTAGCCCATGAAGCCGCCCAGCGGGTTGCTGGAATAGCCCTGAACGCGCTTGTCCACGCCGTCGATGTTGCTGATGAACACGGGGATGCCGATACCGCAGTTCTGGCTTACCAGAGTCTGCATGTCGCCGTACATTTTGGCGCGCTTGGCGTCGTCGGTTTCCCCGCGGGCCAGCAGCAGCAATTGGTCGAACTGATCGTTTTTCCAGCCGGATTCGTTCCACGGTGCCGAGGACTGGAAGAACTGCGAGAAGATCACGTCGGCGTTCGGTCGCGGGTTGATGTTGCCGAAGCTCAGCGGATGCTTCATCCAGTGGTTGGACCAGTAACCATCGCTCGGCAGGCGGTTGACGTTGAGCGTCAGCCCGGCCTGTTTGGCCGACTGTTGCAGCAGCACGGCGATGTCCACCGACCCGGTCGCAGCAGGCGATGCGGCTACGGCCATGGTGATTTTTTCCATGCCGGCTTTCTTGAGCAGGAATTTGGCCTTTTCCGGGTCATAGGCGCGTTGCGGCAGGTCAGCGTTGAAGTAGCGCGAGCCGGGCGCAATCGGGTGGTCGTTACCGACGCGGGCATAGCCACGGAAAACGGCCGATTTGACCTGTTCACGGTCCAGCAGGTACTTCATGGCCTCGGTGAATTCCGGGCTCTTGCCGGGCATCTGGTCCTGGCGAATGATCAGGTCGGTGTAGTTGCCGGACGGCGCATCCACAACGCGGTGCTTGGCACTGGCCGCGATGCGTGTGGTCGAGCGCGGGTTGACCTCGTTGATCATGTGCACGTCGCCGGACAGCAGCGCGTTGACGCGTGACGGCTCGTCGGCAATGGCAATGAATTCGATCTCGTCCAGGTACGGCAGGCCTGGTTTCCAGTAGTTAGGGTTGCGCGCACTGACTGAACGCACGCCAGGGTTGAATTCCTTGACGGTGAACGGGCCGGTACCGATGCCCTTGCTGAAATCTGTCGTGCCTTCGGGCACGATCAACAGGTGCGAAACCGCGAGGATCGACGGCAATTCGGCGTTTGGCGAGCTGAGGGTGATCTGCACTTCCAGCGGGCCGGTGGCCTTGATCTCGGAGAACTGCGCCATCAGCGGCAGCACTTTCGAGCCGGTGGCCGGGTCTTTGTGGCGCGACAGGGAGAACACCACGTCGCCAGCGGTCAATGCCTTGCCGTTGTGGAAGGTCACGCCCTGGCGCAGGGTTACGGTCCAGACCGTGGCGTTGTCGCTCTCGATCTTCTCGGCCAGTTCCATGTGCGGAACCAGATGGCTGTCGAAACGGGTCAGACCGTTGTAGAACATGAAATGGCGAACGTAGTCGGTAGACAGTGCGCCCTTGGCCGGGTCAAGCGTGTCAGCGGTGGAACTGGACATGCCCGCCACACGAATGCGACCGCCTGGCTTGCCTTTGACAGGCGCATCGGCGTCATCGGCAAAAACCTTGCCCGCCGCACCGAACAGGCTGGTTGAGCCCGCCGCAACCACACCTGCAACACCCAGCATACGCAGCGCATCGCGCCGCGACAGACCACGATTGAGACCTTCGAAAACACGCAGGCTGTCTTGGCCTGTGATCAACTGGGAGTCGGGTTTTTTGTCAGCCATATCAGTTCTACCTGTCGAAAAGGGGAAATTCCGAGTTGCTCACGGTTGGCCGGAGCGTCCTTCAAGCACACGCGACGGTTAAACAGAAACTCAGTGGCGACTGTCCTGATAGCGGTAATACGCACCTACCAGCGGCAGAAACCACGGCTTGCCGAAGTGGCCGGGAATGGCTGGCCAGTTCAGGTCTTTCCAGGGATTGGCCAACGCCTTGCCTTCCATGACCTCAGCCATCACCCGCCCCATATGCACCGACATCTGCACACCATGGCCGCTATAACCCATCGAGTAGAAGACGCCGTTGTGTTCGCCTGCACGCGGCAGACGGTCGGACGTCATGTCCACCAGCCCGCCCCAGCAGTAGTCGACCTTGACGTGCGCCAGTTGCGGGAACATCTGCACCATGGCCGCCTGCAACACTTTGCCGCTCTTGGCATCGGAACTGCTGTTGGACATGGCGAAGCGTGCCCGCCCGCCGAACAGCAGGCGGTTGTCCGGAGTCAGACGGAAATAGTTACCGATCAAACGGCTGGTCACGTAAGCGCGTTGGTTGGGAAACAGCTGGTCAATCAGCGCCTGAGGCAACACTTCGGTAACGATGACGAAACTGCCGACCGGCACGATGCGTCGGCGATACCAGCCCAAGCCGCCGTGCTGGCAGGCACCGGTCGCCAGCAACACCTGCCCGGCCTGAATAGAGCCTTTCGAGGTGTTGACCACGAAGCCGCCACGGTTGGCTTTCCAGTCCTTCACCGTGGCGCCCTGATACACCTTCGCGCCGTGGCGCACAGCCGCATCGGCCAGGCCCAGGCCGAAACGGCCGACGTGCATCTGCACACCGTTGCGCTGCAGCAGGCCACCGTGAAATTCGCTTGAATCGATTTCGCTGCGCACGTCCTCAGCAGACAGCAACTCGACGTCGGCATCGACCTCACGACGAATCAGCTCGCAGGTGCGCGCCAGTCCTTCGTAATGCCCAGGCTTGGCGGCCAGCTTGAGCTTGCCGTTACGCTTGATGTCGCAGGCGATGTTTTCCTGCTCGACCACGGTGATGACGCTCTGCACCGCACTTTCATAAGCCTTGTAATACTCACGGGCCTGATCGGCCCCCAGGGTCGCGCTCAATGACGCGTAGTCCTGAGCCACGCCGGTATTGCACTGTCCGCCGTTGCGGCCCGACGCTTCGCCGATCACCCGGCCAGCTTCCAGAACCACCACGCTGGCACCTTTCAAGGCCAATGCACGCGCCGCCGCAAGACCGGTGAAACCGCCACCGACCACCACAACGTCAGCCTGCCCCTCCACTGCGCCGTCCTGCGCGCCGGTAAAGTCTGGAGCCGTATCGAGCCAGTAAGACTCACTGCGCATTCTGTTCCCCTTGTCACTCATAGAAGAGCACCTTGAAAAATGCCGGCATTGCGCGAGTTGTCCGGTTTAGAGGCCGACCAGCCCGGCCAGACCGCCGATGTCCGGAATCTGGTGATATTCATAAAAGCTGTTGGCTGGCTGTTCATGACCACGCGCCACGAATGCCTTGTTCTTGATTTTCATGTCGTGTGCGGAAAAGAGGTCGTAACGAAAGCTTGAAGACACATGCAAGATGTCTTCCGGGCCGCAACCGAGGTTGTCGAGCATGAACTCAAAGGCTGCCAGACGTGGCTTGTAGACCTTGGCCTGGTCAGCGGTGAACACTTTGTGAAACGGTGCGCCGAGTTTGTCGACGTTGGACATGATCTGGCTGTCGCTGGCGTTGGAGTAAATCACCAGCGGGATCTTGTCGGCGATTTTCGACAGCCCGGCGGGCACATCAGCATGTGGGCCCCAGGTCGGCACGGCGTCGTAATACAGCTGGCCTTCTTCGCGGTATTCAACGTTCCAGCGCTTGCAGGTGCGAGCCAGTGCAACCTTGAGAATTTCGTCGTACGGCATCCAGTCCCCCATGACCTGATCCAGACGATACGCCGAAAAATCCTTGACGAACTGATCCATCTGTTCAGCCGGAACGCGGTCGGCAAAGAGCTCGCGCGTCATGGTGCCCATGTGGAAATTGGTCAACGTGCCGTAGCAGTCGAACGTAATGAATTTTGGTCGAAGAAAGCTCATTGTGTGCGGTCCTGAAAGTTCGTTGAGGTCATGGCATGACGAGCAATCCGGCCTCGTTTCAAGGGCGGTGATGCACGCTGCAGCACAACCTCATTACAACACCGTGAAATCAGCATATGGCGTTAAAAGTGATGGCTGCTTGATAGAAACCACCGTTTTGAGGTGCGCGCTCAGCAGACTTTGCGGAGCGCTCCAGCCTTGGGCAGACCCCGGTTTTTGGCCCTTTTTTGACCCTTTTCAGGGCGCTCGGGCTCAAGGGCGCGGGTTTGCACCGCAGAAAATGCGCCGCGCCAGTGATCTGTAAGCAGCAAATTCAGGCGGCTATATAAGCGGCTATATAAAGAGCCTGAAGCCGAAGAAAAACCACAAGCATTTGCTGCCGGGTGCCCGCCCGATTTAAGCAGTAACTGTGGTCTGGCGAACGGCGGTTTGTGGAATCTGCCGAATGCTTGCAGACCTCTTGTCAGCGCCCGCATCAGGTGGGATACAGCAAGCTTGCCGCAGCCTTTATTCTGCCGGTGCATCCTTCTGGACGGAGACACGTCATGCTCGCTCAGCAACGCCTCGACTTTGAATTTCGCCCCATGACCGCAGCCGACGTCGGCAACGCTCATGAGTTATCCATTGCCCTGAAGTGGCCGCATCGACTGGAAGACTGGGCCATGCTGCAGCGTGTCGCCCAAGGCTTTGTTGCAGTGCACAACGGCCGTTTGATCGGCAGTGCCTTCGCCTGCCATCAGGGCGAGTTTTCCACTATCGGTCTGGTAATTGTCAGCGACGACTATCAAGGCAAGGGTATTGGCCGCAAATTGATGGAGTTTGCTGTCGGCAGCGTGCCGCCGCGCACCGCCATCCTCAATGCAACACTTGCTGGCGCACCGCTGTACGAGAAAATGGGCTTCGTCAGTTTTGGTGAGGTTCAACAGCGTCAGGGCCAGGCACAACTGCCTGACACGACTGCATTGAAAGCACAGGAAAGCAGCCGCGCGCTGAGCGAGACTGACCACGCTCGCGTGCTGGAACTGGCCAACGCCGGTTCGGGCATGGACCGTTCAGCAACGTTGGGCGATGTGCTGAATAACCTTGAGCACGCAGTCGGCATCGAACGCGATGGCCAGTTGCAGGCTTTTGCCCTGTTGCGTCCGTTCGGCCGTGGCCTGTGCCTCGGCCCGGTCGTCGCCCAGACGGTGGAACAGGCCAGGCATATGATCGAGCAACTGCTTGCCAAAGTGCCTTACGCTTTTATACGCATCGACATCCCGACCGACTGCGGCCTGGCGGACTGGCTGGACGAAGCCGGCCTCAAGTGCGTCGACAGCGTGACCTGCATGAGCATGGGCGCAGTCCCGCAAGCCAGCCAGGGCGTGCGCCAGTTTGCGCTGATTACCCAGGCGATCGGCTGACCACCCGGAACAACATCATCGTGTCAATGCTCTGCGTCCGGTCTCGAACAGGTGACGCAGAGCGTCACGACATGCATTACCACGCAGAGCGCTCATCGTTATATATAAGTCTTGGAGAGGCCCGAATACGTGCCTTTCAGGCTTCTGCCCGCAGGGCGTAGGAGCGAACTTGTTCGCGAAGACAGACGATTATACCGGTCCTTTCGCGAACAAGTTCGCTCCTACGGCCTGCGGCCAGAATCAAAAGCGGATTTGTGTATAACGCTGAGTCCGGCGCGTGGCAACGATCATCAATGCTTCAACTTCAGGAGCCCGCCCCAATGCCCCAACCCACTGTTTTGCTATTGGCCCGCGCTGACCTCAGCCCGGTAGACACCGAATTCACCACTGGCCCCATCGATGCGCATGACCCGTTCGATAATGACCGCCGCACAGCGTTCATCGATGATCAGGGCATCGCGGCTGGCGTCGTGCACTTCGGCACTTCACTGTCAGTTGCAGCCTATCCCTACACCGAAATGCTGGTAATGCATCGCGGGTCCGTCATCCTGACCTCCGGCACCGAGAGCATCACGATCAAGACCGGTGAAAGTGCAGTGATCGGTCGTGGCACGCAAGTACTTATCGAAGCGCAACCGGACAGCCTCTGGGCGTTCTGCACATCCACCCAGGCCAGCGGTCCCGACAAACCCGGTGTCACCGCCCTTGACCGCCTCGCCATGCTCACACCGTCTTCACCGCCAGACCCGGCGATCATGATCAGCGCGCTGCCACAGTGCCGCAGCAACAACCTGTTCGAAGACACCGCAAGCACCCTGCGTATCGGCGTCTGGGATTCCACCCCCTACGAGCGCATCTCGCGTCCGCACAAAATCCATGAACTGATGAACCTGATCGAAGGCAGCGTGGTGCTGAGCCTGGAAAACGGCCCAAGCCTGACTGTGAATACCGGCGATACCGTATTCGTTGCACAGGGCGCGCCCTGCAAATGGACCAGCACGGGGTATGTGCGCAAGTTTTATGCGGTGACGTGAAGAAAGTTATTGCGCCCTTCAGGCTTGCAGGGCGCAACATGCTTACATGTTTAACTCTCGCCAGCGCAGTTAATCCAATGCAGCGCTAAAAGACAAGAATAAAAAATATCTTTTGCCAATGCGCGAAGAATCAGACGTTTCCTACTTGCCTTCCTTATCGCCTGTGTTAAAAAACAACGACGAATGTCAGCAAGTAAAAATTTGCTCCTGACGGGCACAGCAAGGCAGCCATGCGCTTCATGCATCGTTTTAACCTTTACCTATCATGTTAACTGGAGATACTTTATCTGACCGACGCATTCACTGTGCGCACGCCTTACTAACCCTCCGCGACACTCTATAAGCTGAACGATCCGTATGGGCACGAACGACCGCTGCCCCGTTTCGTCGCGCTTTTATCTTATTCAAAACGCTATGAAGCTACTCATTTAACTCAAGGACTATTCCCTATGAAAATCAACAAGACCTTATTGGCTTTCCTTGCTTTTGCAACACTGTTCATCAGCGTTACGGCGCAAGCGGGACCAGCAGTCACTGTTACATTTAAAAATCTGGGCTCTGAGGTGGCGGAGTATAAACCCGTTACGCGTAATGAGATCTCTGCCAGGCTGAATGCTAAATCACCGATTAACTCTGCAGTCCCCCCGGGAGGCTCAGATACTTACTCGATGCAAAGCACTCTATCACCGGATACCAGCTACGCCAGTGTTCGCTACGTCATGGGTTCCAAGGTTTGCGTATTCTCGACCACCTTCATAAAGCTTCCCGGTGCAGGCGGGGCCAAGGTGCCTAAATGGAACCGGAGTGCAAATTCTGAAGGCGGTGCTGTCTGCACAGCGACGTCTCGTGCTACCAATCTCTCCACCTACGCGTGGGCTGCTGAATTCACCATGAAATAAGCCCCGGAGCGTGCGTGTCGCATTTTGATACGCACGCTTTTCAGCGGAAAACTAAAGCGATGTCTGGCTGGGCCGATACAAAGAGTGAATATAAAGCCACGGATTGGCCTCTGCCGCGAGGACGCAGCATGATTGATACAAAATCCCTCAAACACCTCACCCATAAAACCGCACTAACAGCGGTCGAGAAAAGCACCTCCGCCACGCCTTTAAACTCCAGCCTAAAAGAACTTGATTCTGCACTCTTCATTGATGGTGCCACCTTCTCGACATTGTCCACTCAATTAAGTAGCAGCGCAGCACGAGCCCAAGCCCGCGACAGCAGTCTTGACTTCAAAAACCTGGGGGCCTTGGCAAAAAAAATTAGTGATAAAGTTGCAGGCAACAGCTATTACGCCAATAGAAAACTGCACGACGCAGAGATTCCGGATACGGACGACCCTGCATTGCTCGAAAGAGCCATGCAAGCGACTTCGTTCAACAACGGGGCAGGAAAAAACCCATTTGCGGGTTTATCTCAGGATCAACTGAGGTTAATTATTTATGACGAGGGTGGCGACTTCACAATAAACGAAAGAAATGCCGCGTACTCCGAAAACTACTCTCAAGAGCAAGTATGGAAAAGGGCCATATGCCAAAGGTATACCGACGAATACAACGAAACCGGCAAAAGCACTCAAACACTGGTCATGCTTCTCGCCCACTACGACCAGTTGCCACCCATAGAAAAAGCACAATACCCCGCCAATTACGCCGCGCTCATCACATCGGACGACAGCTCGGCCATGGACATTTTCAACGCGCGGAAAAGCCAGTCAGATATTCAGGAGGCTTGATTGCCTATGACCGGGCACGCGGTTTCGCGTGCCCGGTATGGTTGTCGGCGTTCTGCTGAATTGCCGCTCGCCGGCACAACGGCAATACGGCCATCTCATTAGTCGTGGCTCAGGGCCAACGTATAAAACTTGCTGTCCACCGCAATCAGCGGAAAGCTCGCTGGCAGGTCCTTTTTTTCGATCTCCCGAAAGCCGTGCTTCTCGTAGAAGCGATGCGCGGCATGAAACTTGTCGGTCGTGCCCAGGAACACCTCAGTAACGCCCCTGCGGCTGGACTCCTTGATCAAGCAGTCCAGCAGCCTGGCTGCAATCGAGAACTCTTTGCCGCGAAACGGCGCGGCGACAAACATCTTGCGCAGCGCTGCCTGTCCTGAGCCGATGTCCTTGAGCGCGATGCTGCCGACGACGTGATCACCTTGCACCGCGACCCAGAAATCACCTATGCCGGTCTGGTAAAACGTCGGAATCGCCTTCAGATCAGGCTGATCCTCGGCGGTAATAGGGATACCGAATTCTTCACGCTGGATGGGCAGGATCAATGCCGACACACCTTGCTCATCGTTCGGCACAAAACGACGTACCTGAATTCCGGTCGCTGTCACAAACCACCTCCTTGTCCATCGTCACAAATGGAAATCAGTATTCCAGACAAGCAAACGCCCCGACAAGTCGAGGCGTCTGCTTGAGCATTTTCGAGGGTCACACGGGCGTGTGAGCTTGAAGATGTTTAATTACAACTTCGGACCCGCAGCCTTGATGGCGTCGCTCACGTCGAACTTCTTGAAGTTCTCCACGAACAGGCCAGCCAGGGCCTTGGCGGCTTCGTCGTAGGCGGCTTTGTCAGCCCAGGTGTTGCGTGGGTTGAGCAGGCCGGTGTCGACGCCGGGTACCGATTTCGGTACGTCGAGGTTGATGGTGTCCAGGTGTTCGGTTTCGGCACCGATCAACGCGCCGCTCTGAATCGCTGCGATCACGCCACGGGTGGTCGGGATGTTGAAGCGCTTGCCGACGCCGTAGCCACCGCCGGTCCAGCCGGTGTTGACCAGGTAGACCTTGGATTTGAAGCCGCGGATGCGCTTGATCAGCAGTTCAGCGTATTCGCCAGCCGGGCGCGGGAAGAACGGGGCGCCGAAGCAGGTGGAGAAGGTGGACTTGATGCCCGAACCCGAACCCATTTCGGTCGAACCGACCAGTGCGGTGTAACCCGACAGGAAGTGATAAGCAGCCTGTTCTTCGCTGAGGATCGATACTGGTGGCAGGACGCCGGTCAGGTCGCAGGTCAGGAAGATCACGGCGTTTGGCTCGCCGCCGAGGTTTTTCGGTGCGCGTTTTTCGATCAGTTCACGCGGGTAGGCCGCACGGCTGTTCTGGGTCAGGCTGCTGTCGGCGTAGTCGGCTTTTTTGGTAACCGGGTCGAGTACGACGTTTTCCAGTACGGCGCCGTGCTGAATGGCTTTCCAGATGACCGGCTCGTTCTTCTCGGACAGGTCGATGCACTTGGCATAGCAACCGCCTTCGATGTTGAACACCACGCCTTCGCCCCAGCCGTGCTCGTCGTCACCGATCAGGTAACGGCTTTCATCGGCGGACAGGGTGGTCTTGCCGGTGCCGGACAGGCCGAAGAACAGGGTTACATCGCCCTCTTCGCCCATGTTGGCGGCGCAGTGCATCGGCAGCACGTCCGAAGCTGGCAGCAGGAAGTTCTGTACCGAGAACATGGCTTTCTTCATTTCGCCGGCATAACGCATGCCTGCGATGAGTACCTTGCGCGCGGCGAAGTTGATGATGACGGTGCCATCGGAGTTAGTGCCGTCACGCTCAGGGTCGCAGACGAACCATGGCGCGTTCTGGATTTCCCACTCGTCCTTGCCAGCCGGGTTGTACTGTTCAGGGTTGATGAACAGGCAGCGGCCGAACAGGTTATGCCACGCAGTTTCGGTGGTCATCTTGACGGGCAGGTAGTGCGCAGGATCGGAGCCTACATGAACGTGGGAAACGAAACGCTCGCGCTCGGCGAGGTACGCACCGACGCGGTTCCACAGGGCGTCGAATTTCTCGGCCGGAAACTTGCGGTTGATCGGGCCCCAGGCGATTGCGTCCTGGGTGCTCGGCTCTTCAACAATGAAACGATCGACCGGCGAACGGCCAGTACGATGGCCTGTCTCCACAACCAGTGCGCCAGTGTCGGAAAGTACGCCTTCGTTACGGGCAAGGGCTTCCTTGACCAGTTCGTCGGTGCTCAGATCGGTGTGCACAGCGTTGTTGATTTGCGTCATGAGGTTCCCCGTCGGCCTGTAGCCGAGTGCTCCAAACGGTTTTGTAGTAAAAAAACAACCACTACTACAGCGTAAAAGTGGGCCGGATTATGCCAGAAATGCCCAGAAATGGTAGGACCCTCCTGTCAGAACAGCATTACAAGGGCCCATACCGTATTCTGAGGGGCTTTACGCGTTGATCAATGGCGCGTGTCAGATGGCGAATCGACACCGCCGCCAGCAAACAGCTGTGCAACGTCAGTGGCATCGAACAGGTAGCGCTCGTTGCAGAACTGACAGTCGATCTCGATGCTGCCGTTGTGCTCGATGACCAGTTGCTGCGCGTCCTCCAGCCCAAGACTGACCAGCGCGTTGGCCGAGCGCTCGCGTGAGCAACTGCAGCGAAAGCAGATCGGCTGGGCGTCGAACAGGCGTACCGGGTCTTCGTGATACAGGCGATGCAAAATGGTCTGATTGTCCAGGCTGAGCATTTCTTCGGCAGTCAGGGTGCTGGCGAGGGTGATGACATGCTCCCAGCTGGCATCGCGCTCTTCCGGGTCGGGGATCTGTGCGGCGGGCAGTTGCTGCAGCAACAGGCCGCGGGCGCGATGACCGTCAGCCTTGAGCCAGAAACGGGTGCCCAACTGCTCGGACATCACGAAGTAGTTGGAGAGGCTTTCCGACAGGTCGACGCCATCCAGCGCCACAATGCCCTGATAGCGCTTGCCCTTGTGCGGGTCGACGGTCAATGCCAGCGAGCCATCAGGCATCAGGTCCTGCAGGCCCGCGTCTGGCTTGATGAGCATTTCATCATAGCGTGCGATGCCGCGCAGCTCGCGTTCGCTGGAGCATTCGACCATCAACAGCGGTACAGCGCCGCTGGAGCGCGCCTGCAAAATCAGCAGTCCGTCGAACTTGAGGGTGCCGACCAGCAAAGCGGCGGCAGCCATCAGTTCGCCCAGCAGCTGCGCGACCGGCTCCGGGTACGGGTGCTTGGCGAGCACTTCGGCATAACTGCGTTCAAGGGCTACCAGCTCTCCACGAACGTCGCTTTCGTCGAAGATGAAGCGCTGGGTGAAATCGGTGTCCGATAAATCATGCATAGGGAAGGTATCTGAAGTAATGACATTGGATGGCACGCGGCTGAGCAAGCACCGTCCGGCACTCGAAAGCGCCGTGGCCATGCGGATTGACCGGCATTTTAGGAGCTATCCGGTGTGCTTCCAAGCGGGTTGGCCCTTCGGGCTGATCGCCGGGGCCGCCAGGCCTGCTTTTCAGTCGTTGTTGTGGCTGGCACGAAAACCAAAAAGCTCCCGGCGCTGCTTCTTGGTGGGCTTGCCGTCGGTAGTAACACCCAGGTTGCCAGCCTTGCGCTGAGCGGCCGCGCTTTCTCTTTTGGCGATGCTGTCGGGTGTCTCGCTATACAGCGTCTGCGCCTCAGGCGCACCCCGGCGAACGGTGGACAACGCCTCGACCACTATCGTGCGCTCATCGAAGCCCATGCGAATCTGAAACTCGTCGCCTGGACGAGGCTCCTTGCCGGGCTTGCAACGTTCGCCGCGACAGTGCACCTTGCCGCTTTCGATAGCTGCTTTGGCCAATGCGCGTGTTTTGAAAAAACGTGCGGCCCACAGCCATTTATCCAGACGGACCTTGTCATCTTCTTCCGGCTTTTGCGCCATTTGAATTCCTCATCAGTGCAGCAGTCTGAACGTTATCGGGCTCATCAGGAAACGCGACTGCGTCGCTCGCCTGATGTGTACATACCCACACGAACATGAAGTAACCGATCCTTGCTTGTCAAAAACAGCTATTCCCCTTTTCATTGCCCGACCCCTACATGGAGCGCGACGTGACAGATTTTCCAACTTCGTTGACCGCCCCCAGAAAAGGGTGCGCGGGATGCACGGGCAGTCCGGAACTGGATTTCTCGTTTGACTATGCCTATCAGCCGATCGTGAACCTTCACGACCAGTCGATTTTCGCTCACGAGGCGCTGGTTCGTGGCCCCAATGGCGAAGGTGCGCTGTCTGTTCTGAGTCAGGTCAACGACCAGAACCGCTACCGCTTCGATCAGTCCTGTCGGACCACGGCCATTGCCGGTGCCGCGAAACTGGGCATGAACGAGCGTTTATCGATCAACTTTTTGCCCAACGCCGTGTATCGTCCCGAACTGTGTATCCGCAGTACGCTGGAGGCCGCCAGGCAGCATGACTTTCCTGTCGAGCGTTTGATTTTCGAAACCATCGAAAGCGAGCATGTGGATAACAATGGCCACCTGAGCAATATTCTGCGCGAATATCGCCAGTTCGGCTTTATGACCGCCATCGATGATTTCGGTGCCGGTTATTCCGGGCTGACGCTGCTCGCGGACTTTCAGCCAGACCTGATAAAACTCGACATGAACCTGATTCGCGACATTCATCGTGATCGCGCGCGTCAGGCTATTGTTCGTGGGGTTGTCACAATGTGTTCGGACTTGGGGATTAAGCTCATTGCCGAAGGTATAGAGCAGGTTGAGGAGCGGGACTTTCTCGCCGATTGCGGCATTTCCCTGATGCAGGGCTATCTGTTCGCCAAACCTGCATTCAAAGCCCTGGCGCAGATAGCACCTGACGCCTGGCGGAAGTCTTGAGAAATACGGAATCGCATTGAAGACATTCGACCATCTGACAGTCATCGGCCTGCGCGAGTGGGTGGCGCTTCCCGATCTGGGGGTGGCGGGCCTGCGGGCAAAAATCGATACCGGCGCGAGCACGTCAAGCCTGCATGCCACCGAAATCGAACCTTTTGAACGCGATGGCCAGAAATGGGTGCGCTTCAACGCGCATCTGGGCACTGTGGTTCAGTTGCGCCATCGCCGCTGCGAGGCGCAACTGGTTGCCATGAAAACCATTAAAAGCTCCAACGGCCACGCGCAGGTGCGTTACGTCATTCGCACCACGCTGGCCCTGGGTGATCGTATCTGGCCAGTGGAATTCACACTGGCTTGCCGCAAGTCGATGCGTTATCGACTGCTGCTGGGTTCCAAAGCGCTGATCGACGGCCAACTGGTGGTCAATCCGGGCATAACTTACGTACAAGACAAGCCGGTGTTCCCGGCCTCTACTTCCTCAGGTGTTGCATGAAGATCGCTGTGCTTTCGCGTAATCCGCGTCTGTATTCCACCCGTCGTCTGGTCGAAGCTGGCATTGAGCGTGGCCATGAGATGGTGGTGATCGACACCCTGCGCGCCTATATGAACATCGCCAGCCACAAGCCGCAGATCCACTACCGCGGCAAACCTCTGGAAGGCTTCGATGCGGTGATTCCGCGCATCGGTGCTTCGGTGACTTTCTATGGCTGTGCGGTGTTGCGTCAGTTTGAAATGATGGGCGTGTTTCCGCTCAATGAGTCGGTCGCCATTGCCCGCTCGCGCGACAAGTTGCGCTCGCTGCAATTGTTGTCACGCCGGGGCATCGGCTTGCCGGTTACAGGCTTTGCCCATTCGCCGGACGATATTCCCGACCTGATCCAGATGGTCAACGGCGCGCCGCTGGTCATCAAGGTGCTGGAAGGCACTCAGGGCATCGGCGTGGTGCTGTGCGAAACCGCCACGGCAGCCGAATCGGTGATTGAAGCCTTCATGGGCCTCAAGCAGGACATCATGGTGCAGGAGTACATCAAGGAAGCGGGCGGTGCCGATATTCGCTGCTTCGTTGTCGGTGACAAGGTCATCGCCTCGATGAAGCGTCAGGCCAAACCGGGCGAGTTCCGCTCCAATCTGCACCGTGGCGGCAGTGCCAGCCTGATCAAGATCACCCCCGAAGAACGCATGACTGCATTGCGTGCAGCCAAGGTGATGGGCTTGAGTGTGGCGGGTGTGGATATTCTGCGCTCCAATCACGGCCCGTTGGTGATGGAGGTCAACTCGTCACCTGGCCTGGAAGGCATCGAAGTCACCACCAGCAAGGATGTGGCCGGGATGATTATCGAGTATCTGGAGAAAAACAGCGGCCCGCACATGACCCGCACCAAAGGGAAAGGCTGACCGGGCGGGCGACTCGACCCAATCGCTCAGGCCATGAGCTTGTCTGCGGATAAGCTGGCCTGAGCATTGCACTACCGTACATCTGTTAAATGCGCCGAGTAATCGATTCAGCAGCGCTACGTCCTTCCTGCAAAACCGCTTCTCTCTATTAGGCCGAAGACGACGTTTTAGCCACCTTCGCGCCGAATAGCCCTCTCGCCTCGTGACATAAATCAACACATTTCTGCTTATTTGTATGCCGATTGAGCATGAGGTAGTCGTTTACGGCATTAGACGTATGCGCGTGCCATGGGAATAGTTGCGACTTTTTTCGCCTGCTACAGAGCCGGGATGCTCGTCTGCGGTGACCTTCTCGGGACATTTCCAAAGGGATCCCCTGCCCTGAAACTGCTTTGAAAAGCACGCTCGGCGCATCGGTCTTGGACTTGCCCAAGCCACTTTGAACAAGGGTAATAATATGAAGAAGGCAAAGCTGAGTCTGGCCTGGCAGATTCTGATCGGACTGGTACTGGGTATCGCGGTGGGTGCGCTGCTCAACCATTTCAGCGCCGAGAAGGCCTGGTGGATCACCAATCTCCTGCAACCTGCGGGCGATATCTTCATTCGTCTGATCAAGATGATCGTTATTCCTATCGTTGTCGCATCGCTGATTGTAGGCATCGCGGGTGTGGGCGACGCCAAGAAACTGGGACGCATCGGTCTGAAGACCATCCTCTATTTCGAAGTCGTGACCACCATCGCCATTCTGGTGGGTCTGGTGCTGGCCAATGTGTTCCATCCGGGCACTGGCATCGACATGAGCACGCTGGGTACGGTGGATATTTCCAAATATCAGCAGACCACTGCTGAAGTTCAGCATGATCACGCGTTTATCGCGACCATTCTCAACCTGATCCCATCCAACATTTTTGCTGCCATGGCGCGTGGCGAGATGCTGCCGATCATCTTTTTTTCGGTGCTGTTCGGTCTGGGGCTTTCCAGCCTGCAGGCAGAGGTCCGTGAGCCTCTGGTGAAGCTGTTTCAGGGCGTCTCGGAAACCATGTTCAAGGTCACACACATGATCATGAACTACGCGCCGATCGGCGTGTTCGCGCTGATTGCGGTGACTGTCGCCAACTTCGGTTTCGCCTCTTTGCTGCCGCTCGCCAAGCTGGTGATTCTGGTGTACGTGGCCATCGCCTTCTTTGCCTTCGTGGTGCTGGGGCTGATCGCTCGGGCATTCGGCTTCTCGGTGATCAGGCTGATGCGCATCTTCAAAGACGAGCTGATTCTGTCCTACTCCACCGCCAGCTCCGAAACCGTACTGCCACGCGTGATCCAGAAGATGGAAGCCTACGGCGCGCCGAAAGCGATCTGCAGCTTCGTGGTGCCGACGGGTTATTCGTTCAACCTCGACGGCTCTACGCTTTATCAGAGCATTGCGGCGATCTTCATTGCTCAGTTGTATGGCATTGACCTGTCGATTGGTGCACAGCTGATGCTGGTACTGACCCTGATGGTCACGTCCAAAGGTATCGCGGGTGTGCCGGGTGTTTCCTTCGTGGTGCTGCTGGCAACGCTGGGCAGCGCCGGTATCCCGCTGGAAGGTCTGGCGTTCATTGCAGGCGTCGACCGGATCATGGACATGGCACGTACGGCCCTGAACGTGATCGGCAACGCGCTGGCCGTACTGGTCATTTCGCGCTGGGAAGGCATGTACGACGATGCCAAGGGCGAGCGCTACTGGAACTCCCTGCCGCACTGGCGCAGCAAGGAACCTGTGCCGATGGGCCAGCCGACGGCTGACTGATCTTCCGCACGCTGATAGATGATCGTTCCTCAATAATGCCGGGGAACGATCATCACGCTAACTCGCAGTCCGCCCTAACCCTTTTATCCGCGCCATGAATACTGGCCAGTCTGCATCCCGGTCGGCAGCTACCCGTTGTGCATTCGGGTTCTGTGCAAGCCGCGCCAAGAGCGCTTGCGCCTTGGGCATTCCTTCCAGCAAATCCAGTTCAAACAACTGCTCTCCCACTTGCCGGGCCAGGTCGACGCTGTACAGAAAATACAGATCCGCCACGGTGAATCGCTCGCCCGCCACATAGGGGGCAAAACGACCACGCTGGGCGAGTGCAGTAAAGCCCTTGATCAAGTCACGACGTGCCTTGGCCTTCAGGTCCGCAGGCGTTGGACGGCCACCGAAGATCACCTCTGCGTAACAAAGGCGCGCAGGCAGCTCTATGTACAACTCGATTTCCTTGGCAATGGTCCACAGCTGAGCACGCGCGAACGGGCTTTCGGGCAGTAGCGGCCGTTGCGGTGAGGTTTCCTCTATGTAGCGCAGAATGACGTCTGTTTCACTGATAAAGCCGTCATCCGTCCCCAACACGGGCACCTTTCCGCGAGCGCTGACGGCAAGTACTTCCGGGCTTTGGCAGCCAAACAAGGGTACTACCTCAAACGACAGTTGCTTCTCGAGCAGCGCCAGTTTGACCATATTGAAATAGTTGCTTGCGGCAAACCCATAGAGCTTCAGCATTGTCGGCCTCCTTAGCCTGATCCTTCTGATCGCGGAGGCTGAACGCTACCAGCAGGAGCATATATATAAGTGACTTGCGTCAATTTCAGGGGGCTTAAAGACGTGTCCTACATGAGGGGATACAGACCTGCAAGACTGCCCTGCCGAAGGAATCCGGTTAGACTGTCCGCCTTACCAGAGGAATGAACATGAACGACGCACTCGACAATGACGAAGAAGAATTTGCCGCCTCGACCCTGATCGAAGCCATCGAGAACCAGATCGAATCCGGTAACCCGCCCGCAGCCAAGGCCGTTTTCAACATGCTTACCCTGGTTAATTATGAGCGTGAAGACATTCTCGAAATGATGGCGCACGTCCTGGCCATCGAAATCGACGCCCTGCTGGAGCAGGACCGTCCGTTCGACACGCAATGGTATGAAGCAGCGCTGCGCGCCTTGCCCGAGCTGCCACCGGAAAAGTAACCCTGCGGTCAGATCGTGCCAGCAAGATATATGCTGCAAACACTCCAGACGCTGACTACACTGCAAATGCCCCGCTGCCGCATGAACCTCCGGGGCTATCACGCCAAACCGGCTTCAACGGTCATCCAGAACCGACGAGCGCAGATCGGACACGTCGATTCCAGAGCACACCCGCCAGCCGGCGAGGTCGTACTACTAAAAAAGTCTGGAGTACCTATGTCGTATACCCCTGAGTTGGTTGCCGAACTGGAAATCCTTGCACTGTACAATCTGGGAAATACCCAGGAAGGCCTGAAAGTCCACCACGTAGCGGCACCCACTGCCGTTGCAGCAGCACAAAGACTCTTCGATAAAGGACTGACGACCCAGGTCGATGGCGGTTATCTGACCAGCCTCGGGCTTGAGGCCGCTCAACATGCCCAATCATTGTTGACCATCCTCAACGTTTCCAAACAAGCTGCTTGACGGTTGCAGGGCCTGCGCACAAAAAAGCGTGGCAGGCCCTTCACTTATCTGAACGCCGGTCGATACAGGATTCTGGCGTCAGAATAACAACCCGACTGAATCCTCTTCTCTCGGCTGCAAACCTTCTCCGCCATCTTGCTCAGTAATTCCATGCCTGCACAGGCCAGATGCCTTGAGTTGCGATGACGCGTAATCCTGAAATTCGCCCCGACCTGGATGAGGGCATCGACCGCAAGGTTCTCAGCCAGCTGCGCAACCGTTTCCTGTCGCTCAATGACGGGCGATATGCGCGTGCCCTCGAAGGCATGTCGACGCGTCAGCAAAGCGTTCTGACGCTGCTGCCGCTGTTCTTTCACGTCAACCACCCTCTGCTGCCCGGTTACGTTTCCAGTAGCACGCCTGCTGGCGTCTCGCAGTACGAACCGGACACGCTGGCACTGGCCGAAGCGCAACGCCTGACGCGCTCCTTCTCGTACAAAGCCCGGCGCGGTAACGCTCCCCTGCCGATTCATGGCCTGTTCCTGATGGGCAGCCTCGGCACGCTGGCCCAGGCTGAACAAAGCGACATGGACGTATGGGTCTGCCACGACAGCGAGCTGGAGCCGGAGGCCGTCGCCGAACTGCGCAAAAAATGCCAGGCCCTTGAAGCCTGGGCCGCCACTATGGGGGCAGAAGCGCACTTTTTCCTGATCGACCCGCAACGCTTCAAGCGCGGGGACCGCGACTCGCAGCTCAGCTCTGACGACTGCGGCACTACCCAGCATTACCTGTTGCTCGACGAATTTTATCGCACGGCGATCTGGCTCGCAGGGCGCACCCCGATTTGGTGGCTGGTGCCGGTCTATGAAGAACAGAATTATGAGGATTACACCCATACCCTGCTGAGCAAACGCTTCATCCGCGCCAACGAAGTGCTCGACCTCGGGCCGATGTCGTACATTCCTGCGGCGGAATTTATCGGTGCCGGCTTGTGGCAGTTGTTCAAGGGTATCGAGTCGCCCTACAAGTCTGTTCTCAAGCTGCTGCTGATGGAGGTTTACTCCAGTGAACATCCCCGCGTGCAGTGTCTGAGCCTGCGTTTCAAGCAAGCGGTGTTCGCCAACCAGCTGGACCTGGATGAGCTGGACCCGTACGTGGTTCTGTACCGGCGTATCGAAGAGCATTTACAGGCACGCAACGAGCAAGAGCGTCTGGAACTGGTGCGGCGCAGCCTGTACCTGAAGGTCAACAAAAAGCTCACCGGCTCGAGCCGTCAGCGCAACATCGGTTGGCAACGCCTGCTGCTGGAGCGCCTGACCTCTGAGTGGGGCTGGGATGAACGACAACTGGCGCTGCTCGACAGCCGCAGTCAGTGGAAAGTCCGCCAGGTGGCCAGCGAGCGTCGTGCGCTGGTTAACGAGCTCAATTACAGCTATCGCTTTCAGACCCGGTTCGCCAGAACGCAAAGCACCGCCGATGCCCTCAATGCTCGTGACCTGACCATACTCGGTCGGCGTTTGTATGCGGCTTTCGAGCGCAAGGCGGGCAAGGTCGAGTTCATCAATCCGGGCATCGCCCCGGACCTTGCAGAAGACACGCTGACGCTGGTGCACTCCCCTGACAAGCGCGAGCCAGGCAAGCATCAGTGGGCCCTGTACAACGGCAACCTGGGTATTCACGAGTGGCCGAACTTTTCGCCGATCAAGCGCAGCCGGGAATTGCTCGAGCTGCTGACCTGGTGCCACCGCAACAACGTGATCGACACCACGACCCGCGTGGCGCTGCATCCGGGCGCCAGTGACTTGAGCGAGTTCGAGTTGTTCAACCTGCTGGGTGCCTTGCAGCAGAGTATTGAACTGCCGCTGCCCGAGGTCAGCGACGACGAGCTGCTCCTGCCCAGTACACCCAGCGAGATACTGTTGCTGGTCAATGTCGGCGTCGACCCGCTCAGGCATCACCGCGACCTTAATATTCTGATGACCACCGAGCGCACCGACTCGCTGAGTTACGCGGGTGTCCGGGAAAATCTGGTGCTGACGCTGGACCAGATCACCCTCAATACCTGGAACGAAACACTGGTCAGCCGCTATGACGGCCCGCATGCCCTGCTCGACTGCATGAGCGAGCTGCTTGGCAGCCTGCCGCAGAGCGGTAAACAGCCGCAGATTCGCGTGCGTTGCTTCTGCCATAACCGTGCACCTGCCATCGCCCAGCGGGTTGAAGAGCTGATCAGCACGGCCCGGTTATTACTCGCCAGTCAACTGAACCACCGTTATCTGATTCAGGTGCAGCAGCAGTATCACGTGTTGGAGATCAAACCCGGGCAGGTCGGTCATGTAGTGGTCAACAGCCTGCCAGGCCTGTTCAAGTACCTGGGTGAAGAGCTGCCGTTGTACAGCCCTTTGCATCTGGACCCTCAGGCGCTCGACGGCCACGATCTGGCCCTGATCCTGCCACTTGGCCAGCCTGAATGTATTCAGGTGTTCTACCGAATCAACGAGCCGGATGCCGACGTGTATTTGCTGGACGAACACAATTCGCTCTGGCACCAGCGCCTGCCGTATCACGACGAACAAAGCCTGCTGACGCCACTGCAGCGTTTTCTTCACTCGCTGGTTTATCGCCGAGGGGCGTCATTGCCGCTGGACGACCCGTCCGAGCCGGTTTCGCTGGAAACCCTTTATTACCAAGTGCTGCCTTCCGGCCCTGGGCTGGCCCGGCGTGTCGAACATCGGTTGGCACCGACTGCGGCGGACAAAGCGTTTTATGACGTGCAGGCAATCATCGAAGAAACCTCGCCCGGACAGCTGAGCGCCACGCTGTACTGCGACAACTGCGAGTTCTCCGAGCTGGAATATGGCGATCAGTTGTATGCCGCAGTTGCCCGGCAAATTCTCGGCAAACGCCTGGAACCCCAGCGCTATCGCTGTTACATCACCGACCTGGACCTGTCCGGGCTGCTGGATGACCGGCATGGACAAAGCATCCTCTTCCTGCATCACAAGGCCGAGCTGGAAAAGCTGTTGAACGAAGCGATGGACCAAGCGTGACATACGCTTGTCCTGCACCGCGCGCCTAACGTTCCAACGCGGAGCATTGGCACGATAGGTGGTCTCTGGTGCGCCTATCGTTCCGCACACTCTGCGTGGGAATGCCGTTCTGGACGCTCTTGAGTGCGGAGACGCTCTATGGATGCGCGCCTTCGATTACTCATACTCGCCTGCGGCTTCCGGCTGATATTCCACCGCCAGTAAGGTCAGCTTGAGGGTCTTGCCGCCCGGTGCTGGCCAGTCGATGTGCTGGCCGACCTGCAGACCCAGCAACGCCGAGCCCATTGGGGCGAGGACCGAGACGGTGCCGTCTTCGCCTGCATCCTGTGGATAAACCAGCTTGAGGTGGTAATCCTTGCCGCTGACTTCTTCACGGCAATGCACGCGCGAATTCATGGTCACAACGCCCGCAGGCACTTCATCGTGGCCCACTACCTGGTCGGCGCGGTCCAGTTCGGCCTGCAATGCCTGGATGCCCGGCGTGTCTTCGTCCTGGCTGGCGATAAAACTTTCGAGACGCTGTACGTCCAGGCGGGTGAGGATGATCGAAGGTGCTGTGGTCATGGTCTGGGCAGACTCCTTTATTCTCCATGAATAAAACAAAACCCCGCCGGGGTGGGCGGGGTTCTACAGGCCTCTCAATCTGGAGAAGCAGAGTCCGACACTAACACAGCGCGGTAAATACACAACCCGACGCAGTATCAGCCTGCGGTCTGGCCCGCGCTGGCTCGACGCTGATCCGCTTCATGGCGAATCTGTCGACGACGATGGTCATCGGCCGAGCGCCATTCGCGGATGTCTTCGACATGGCGGAAGCACCCAAGGCAAACCTTCTGCTCATCGAGCCTACACAGGCTGATACAGGGCGACGGCACAGCCGGGCTGACGTTGCTGAAAAGCGGTTTGGGCGGTCGAACGGGGGACTGGCTCACAATCAGATCTCGGAGAAGTCCAAGTCGACGTCAGCCTGTTCACGCGTCATGCGCACAAGCATCTCGCTGAGCAGCTCATCGCTGGTGTCACACGCCCAACGGCTGTTCTCTTCGTCATAATCGAAGTGGAAACCACCCGAGCGGGCTGCCAGCCAGAGCTGACGCAGCGGCTCCTGACGGCTGAAAATAAGCTGCGAGCCGCCTTCGAACTTGACTGTCAGTACACCGGCCGAGTTTTCCAGGTCGACATCCAGTCCACTTTCATCGAAAACATCTTCGATATTCTGCTGAGTCGCATCGACGAGGTCGTGGAAACGGGCTTCGGTCAAACTCATTACGTGAACCTCGATAAGTGTCTGCTGATGGCGCAGAGGGGCAAGATACGGACGCTGCCAGGCAAATGCAAAGCTTACCCGCCATCGGCGACGTATGCGCGCATTAATCCCGTCAACCATCGCTCTGCCCCGACATTCACGGCAAAGCCCCGCCAGACGGGAGATCCCTCGCATAGGCAAGCTGCCGGGTGGTCGGTATACTCTGGCGCTATTAATGCTTTTACAAAGGATTTCGCCATGAAGCGCCTGATCTCTTCGCTTGCTGCGCTTGTCGCGGTCGCTTGTCTTGTTACGGCCTGCGGCCAGAAAGGCCCGCTGTATCTGCCGGATGACACCAAAACTCCGGATGAACAAGCCAAATCGCAATCGCACAAGCACCTTTAAGGGAATTCAATGGACGCCTTCAACTACCGCGACGGTGAGCTGTTCGCGGAAGGGGTAGCATTGTCTGCCATTGCCGAGCGCTTCGGCACGCCGACCTATGTCTACTCGCGCGCTCATATCGAAGCGCAATACCGTGCCTACGCCGATGCGCTGAGCGGCATGCCGCACATGGTCTGCTTCGCCGTAAAAGCCAACTCCAACCTGGGTGTGCTCAATGTCCTGGCGCGTCTTGGCGCCGGTTTCGATATTGTTTCGCGCGGCGAACTGGAGCGTGTGCTGGCCGCAGGCGGTAAAGCCGAGAAGATCGTGTTTTCCGGCGTCGGCAAGACCCGTGAAGACATGCGTCGCGCCCTTGAAGTCGGCGTGCACTGCTTCAATGTCGAATCCAGCGACGAGCTTGAGCGCCTGCAGGAAGTGGCTGCCGAACTCGACGTTCGTGCGCCGATATCGCTGAGGGTCAACCCGGATGTGGATGCAGGCACTCACCCTTACATCTCCACCGGCCTTAAAGAAAACAAGTTCGGCATCGCCATTGCAGATGCCGAAGACGTCTACATTCGCGCTTCGCAACTGCCGAACCTGGAAGTGATCGGGGTCGACTGCCATATCGGCTCGCAACTGACCACGCTCGAGCCGTTCATTGATGCGCTGGATCGCCTGCTGGACCTGGTTGATCGCTTGGGCGATTGCGGCATTCACCTGCACCATATCGATCTGGGTGGCGGTCTTGGTGTGCGTTATCGCGACGAAGAGCCTCCGCTGGCGGCCGACTACATCAAGGCCGTGCGCGAACGACTGGCCGGTCGGGATCTGGGGCTGTTATTCGAGCCGGGGCGCTTCATCGTGGCCAATGCAGGCGCGCTGCTGACCCGTGTCGAATACCTCAAGCACACCGAGCACAAGGATTTCGCCATCGTCGATGCGGCGATGAACGACCTGATCCGCCCAGCGCTTTATCAGGCGTGGATGGACGTCACAGCGGTGCGTCCGCGCGACGGCGAACCTCGTGCGTATGACATCGTCGGGCCGATCTGCGAGACCGGCGACTTCCTTGCCAAAGGGCGCGAGTTGGCGCTGGCCGAAGGCGATCTGCTGGCGGTCCATTCAGCCGGTGCCTATGGCTTCGTCATGAGTTCGAACTACAACACCCGTGGCCGTGCTGCTGAGGTACTGGTCGACGGTTCCCAGGCTTTTGAAGTGCGTCGTCGCGAAACCGTGGCCGAGCTGTTCGCTGGCGAAAGCCTGCTGCCGGAGTAATCCCATGCTGCTGCGTTTTACCAAGATGCACGGGCTGGGTAACGACTTCATGGTTCTGGACCTGGTGAGTCAGCACGCGCACATCTTGCCCAAGCATGCCAAACAATGGGGCGACCGCCATACCGGTATCGGTTTCGATCAGCTTTTGCTGGTCGAGGCGCCAAACAACCCGGATGTGGACTTTCGCTATCGAATCTTCAACTCCGATGGTTCCGAAGTCGAACAGTGCGGCAATGGCGCGCGCTGCTTTGCCCGTTTCGTACTCGACAAGCGCCTGACAGCCAAGAAGCAGATACGCGTCGAGACCAAGAGCGGCATCATCGAGCTGGATATCCGCAGCGACGGGCAGATCAGCGTCGATATGGGGCCACCCAGGTTTGTCCCGGAAGAAATACCTTTTGAAGCTCCGGAGCAGGCCACCCGTTACAACGTCGAAGTAGGCGGGCAGAATATCGAACTGGCTGCTGTGTCCATGGGCAACCCTCATGCCGTACTGCGGGTCGATGACATCAATAACGCGCCAGTCCACGAGTTGGGGCCGAAGATCGAGCATCACCCGCGCTTTCCGGCACGGGTCAATGTGGGCTTTCTCCACGTGGTGGATCGTCAGCGTGCGCAGTTGCGTGTCTGGGAGCGTGGTGCCGGGGAAACCCAGGCCTGTGGTACCGGCGCCTGTGCGGCGGCGGTTGCTGCCATTAGCCAAGGCTGGATGGATTCGCCGCTGCTGATCGACCTGCCCGGAGGTCGCCTGTCCATCGAATGGGCTGGCCCGGGACATTCTGTCATGATGACCGGCCCCGCCGTCAGGGTTTATGAAGGCCAAGTTCGTCTTTGAGTGAGTAACTGCCATGACCGATCAACCTCCCGCTTCAACAGGCACACCCTGCGAATCGCCTGTCGATAGCGCAGCGCCAGACCTTGAAGCAGAGGCGGTCATCGCCTTTCTGCTTGAGCGCCCGGAGTTCTTCGCCGAGCACGACGAGCTGCTGGTGTCGATGCGCATCCCGCACCAGCGTGGCAATACCGTTTCGCTGGTCGAGCGTCAGCTAAAGCTGCTGCGCGAGCGCAACATCGAAATGCGCCATCGCCTGTCGCAACTGATGGACGTCGCACGGGACAACGACCGCCTGTTCGAAAAGACCCGACGCCTGAACCTCGCCCTGATGGATGCCACCAGCCTGGACGAACTGGTCATCGCTGTCGAAGACAGCCTGCGTCAGGACTTTCAGGTGCCCTTCGTCAGCCTGATCCTGTTCAGCGACAGCCCGATGCAAGTGGGGCGATGGGTCAGCAGCGCCGAAGCGCAGAAAGCCATCGGCGGCCTGATTGGCGAGAAGATCATCTGCGGCGCTTTGCGTGAGCATGAACGGGCGTTCCTGTTTGGCGCAGAGCAAGGCAAGGAAGTCGGCTCTACCGCCATCGCCAGCCTCAATCACTTGGGCCTGCATGGCGTGCTGGCCATCGGCAGTCGTGATCCGCAGCATTACAAAAGCTCGGTCGGCACTCTGTTCCTCAGTTACATCGCCGATGTCCTGAGCCGCCTGTTGCCACGTTTCGCTCACTCTTTACGCTCGGTCCGCTAGTCATGGAACAGCATCTGGACGCCTACTGCATGCACCTGCGCAGTGAGCGCCAGGTGTCGCCTCATACGCTTGAAGCCTACCGGCGCGACTTGGGCAAGGTTCTGGCGTATTGCCAGAAGGCGCAGCTGTCGAGCTGGAACGATCTGGATATCCAGCACCTGCGCAGCTTTACCGCCCGCCAGCATCAGCAGGGCCAGTCTTCACGCAGTCTGGCGCGCATGCTGTCGGCGGTGCGCGGCTTCTACAAGTACCTCAATCGCGAAGGCATCTGCCAGCACGATCCTGCAAACGGCCTGTCACCACCCAAGGGCGAACGGCGTCTGCCCAAGACGCTGGACACCGACCGCACCGCGCAATTGCTGGACGGTGGTGTTGAAGATGATTTTCTGGCTCATCGCGATCAAGCCATTCTGGAACTGCTTTACTCATCAGGATTGCGACTGTCCGAACTGACCGGCCTGAACCTCGACCAGCTGGACCTGCGTGACGGGCTGGTGCAGGTCCTGGGCAAAGGCAGCAAGACCCGCGTACTGCCGGTCGGCAGCAAGGCACGCCAGGCATTGGAAATATGGTTGCCGCTGCGTGCCTTGACCAATCCGCAGGACGACGCCGTGTTCGTTAGCCAGCAAGGCAAGCGCCTCGGCCCGCGCGCGATTCAAGTGCGGCTAAAGGCGGCCGGCGAGAGGGAGTTAGGGCAGAATCTGCACCCGCACATGCTGCGTCACTCGTTCGCCAGCCACCTGCTGGAGTCTTCACAGGACCTGCGCGCCGTGCAGGAGCTGCTGGGTCATGCGGATATCAAGACCACGCAGATATATACGCACCTGGACTTCCAGCATTTGGCTACTGTTTATGACAGCGCCCATCCCCGAGCCAAACGTAAAGGAGCTGCAGATGATTAAGCTGGTGACGTTTGATCTTGACGACACGCTCTGGGACACCGCCCCTGCCATTGCCGGTGCCGAAGTCACACTGCGTGACTGGCTGGGCGAAAACGCGCCCAGGCTGGGGGCGATTCCTGTCGAGCACCTGTGGGAAATTCGCTCGCGCCTGGTGGCTGAAGACCCGTCCTTCAAGCACCGCATAAGCGCCTTGCGACGCCGCGTGCTGTTCCATGCGCTCGAAGATGCCGGCTACGACCCGGACGAGGCGCAGGACCTTGCCGACCGGGGCTTTGAAGTCTTCCTGCATGGCCGCCATCAGGTGCAGATTTTCCCTGAGGTGCAACCTATGCTGGAAATTCTCGCCAAGACCTTCACGTTGGGCGTGATTACCAATGGCAATGCCGATGTGCGTCGTTTGGGGCTGGCAGACTACTTTGCCTTCGCGCTGTGCGCCGAGGACCTGGGCATCGGCAAGCCCGACCCGGCACCGTTTGTGGAAGCGTTGCGGCGCGCAAATGTCGATGCCGGCGCGGCCGTGCACGTAGGCGACCACCCCAAGGACGATATCGCAGGTGCCCAGCAGGCTGGCATGCGCGCCATTTGGTACAACCCGCTAGGCAAAGCCTGGGACGCAGACCGGCTGCCGGATGCCGAGATCCACAACCTGTCGCAGTTGCCGGAAGTCCTGGCACGCTGGGCCTGAAAGCACACTGACAAGCGCACATAGAAAAGCCCGCAGCGACGGCGGGCTTTCCTCATACAGCCATGCAGCCTTAAATCGGGCGGCTACCGTATTTGTTATCAGGCTTCTTGGGCGGATCGGCGACCACGTTGGCCTCCACTTCCTGCACCTTGCCACCACGCGCCAGGAATTCTTCCATGGCACGCGCCAGAGCATCGCGCTCTTTGTTCTTGGCTTCTACGCTAGGCAGTTCATCGACCGAGACAGCGGCCTTAGCCTTGCCTTTTGCGGGTGCTGCTGGAACGTCGGAATCGTCTGGCTCGGCTGCGTCGTCTTCCGGGGAGGCTGCTGCAAGCTCCTCACCGTCTTCGCCTTCCAGATCGTCTACCAGATCGTCGTTAGTATCGTCGTCGTCGCTCATGTTCTACCTCATGACTTGCGAAAGCTGATTAGTTATAGCCCAACCGCCCGGAAATGCTAAGGCGATCAGAAAAATTCCATAACCGCTGACTCCAGCGGTTATATCCACTCACCCTGAAGGGTGGCGAGGACGTTACGAGACCCACCAGCGTCTCGATGTTCGCCCAGGTAAATACCTTGCCAGGTGCCCAGCGCCAGTCGCCCTGCAGTCACCGGCAGAACCAACTGGCAGCCCAGCAGACTGGCCTTGAAATGCGCTGGCAAGTCGTCAGGGCCTTCGTCGTCATGTTCGTAGCCGTCCACGCCCTGAGGCACCAGACGGTTGAAAAAACGCTCGAAGTCACGACGTACTGCCGGATCGGCATTTTCGTTGATGGTCAACGAAGCCGAGGTATGTTGCAGCCACACATGCAGTAGCCCGACACGGCAATCGCGCAACGGGGGCAAGCCCGCGACTATCTCGTCAGTCACCAGATGGAACCCTCGGGGCCTGGCCCGCAAGGCAATTCTGGATTGATGCCACATACCGTTCTCCGCACCTTCGGCGCGCATTCTAACTCGACTGAGAAAAAAGCAAAGCGCGCAATAAACCGGCTTCCCTGCAAGTTGACGAAGACTGTCGATACATCGGTACCTGCGCTGCGTCACGGTGCCGAAATCATTGACGCGGGCAACATCAATGACAGCAAAAAACCGCGGTATATCCGCAAACATCAGACAAAAAAAATGCCCGGAGACCGGGCATTCTTTTTTGCATCTGCGGCTGCTTACAAGTTGTAGCCACGCTCGTTGTGTTGCGCAAGGTCCAGACCGACAGACTCTTCTTCGTCGGTGACGCGCAGACCCATCACGGCATCCAGTACTTTAAGGATGATGAAGGTCACGATCGCGGTGTAGACGACGGTGAACGCGACGCCCTTGAACTGAATCCAGACCTGAGCACCGATGTCAGTCACAGTGCCGAAGCCGCCCAGTGCAGGTGCTGCGAACACACCGGTCAGGATTGCGCCGACGATACCGCCGATACCGTGAACGCCGAACGCATCCAGGGAATCGTCGTAGCCAAGCTTGCGCTTGAGGCTGGTGGCGCAGAAGAAGCAGATCACGCCTGCTGCCAGACCGATGATCAGCGCGCCCATCGGGCCCACTGTACCGGCAGCCGGGGTAATAGCGACCAGACCGGCAACCACGCCCGACGCGATGCCCAGAGCGCTTGGCTTACCATGGGTCAGCCACTCGGCGAACATCCAGCCCAGTGCGGCGGCAGCGGTAGCGATTTGAGTCACCAGCATCGCCATACCGGCAGTGCCGTTGGCCGCAGCGGCGGAACCGGCGTTGAAACCGAACCAGCCGACCCAGAGCATTGCCGCGCCGATCAGGGTGTAACCCAGATTGTGCGGAGCCATCGGCGTGGTCGGGAAGCCTTTGCGCTTGCCCAGTACCAGGCAGGCCACCAGACCGGCTACACCGGCGTTGATGTGCACCACAGTGCCGCCAGCGAAGTCGAGAACGCCCCAGTCCCACAGCAAGCCACCGACGCCGCCCCAGACCATGTGGGCGATTGGCGCGTAGACCAGCGTGAACCAGATACCCATGAACACCAGCATTGCGGAGAACTTCATGCGTTCTGCGAAAGCGCCGACAATCAGGGCAGGGGTGATGATCGCGAAGGTCATCTGGAAGGTGACGAACACCGCCTCAGGGAACAACGCAGCGGGACCGGTAATGCTTGCCGGCGTGATGCCTGCCAGGAACGCTTTACCCATACCGCCAAAGAAGGAATTGAAGTTGACGACGCCCGCTTCCATACCGGTTGTATCGAACGCAATGCTGTAGCCGTAGACGACCCACAGGATGCTGATCAAGCCGGTGATGGCGAAACACTGCATCATCACGGACAGAATATTCTTCGAGCGAACCATGCCGCCGTAGAACAGCGCGAGACCGGGGATGGTCATGAACAGAACCAGAGCGGTCGAGGTCAGCATCCATGCAGTGTCGCCAGAGTTCAGCACCGGCTCGGCCACTGGGTCAGCCGCCAGGGCAAGACCAGGTAATGCGAGGGACAACAGGGCACCGAGCCCTGCGAATTGACGCAGAGTCATATTGTTTTCTCCTGGGGCGTTGGGTTTGGCGGCTTAAATAGCGTCTGTATCGGTCTCGCCGGTACGGATGCGAATGGCCTGTTCCAGATTGACCACGAAAATCTTGCCGTCACCGATCTTGCCGGTGTTGGCGGCCTTGGTTATGGCTTCGATGACACGATCCAGATCCTTGTCATCGATGGCGACATCGATCTTCACTTTGGGAAGGAAGTCGACGACGTATTCAGCACCGCGATAAAGCTCAGTGTGACCCTTCTGACGCCCGAAGCCTTTGACTTCAGTGACGGTGATGCCCTGCACGCCGATTTCAGACAACGACTCGCGAACGTCATCCAGTTTGAACGGCTTGATGATGGCAGTGACTAGCTTCATGAAAACTTTCTCCCGAATTTGGTGGACTTGCCCCAGGAAAACAAACCCGACTCAAGTCTAAGCGCAGTGCCTGGCTTTGTAACGTGTTGGCCGCCTGATCAGGCCAGACCAACTCCAGAAAACCGCTTCTGACGAAACACTTCCCCGCTCCGCCTGCCGCACTGCATTCGTCACAGCGACTGCATCAGTGCATGGGTCATAAGCCACTAAGCAGAAAGCTTGCCATCTCGTGAATATTCATTGAATACAGGCCCTTGGGCTGGTTTGGCACGACCTTGCAGGGTCTATCATGGAGCTAATGCACAGCAATGGTGCTCATGTGCCCGTCACTGCGCTCCATAAGCGTGCATTGCGCCCTCGGGATTGACTATAGACACTGCGTGTTACACTGCCGCCCTCTGATTCAGGAAAATAACCATGCTCGCGCCCAAAGCCTTTCTCGACGCTCTCAGCGGCCACGCCTCTCGCCTGTTCAATGGCGAAACGCCTGTATCGCGCAGCGAATTCGAAACCCAGTTCAAGGCCCTGCTGCAAAGCGGCTTCAGCAAACTGGATCTGGTCAGCCGTGAAGAGTTCGACAGCCAGATGGCCGTCCTCGCCCGCACCCGCGCCCGCCTGGAGGCGCTGGAGGCCAAGATGGCCGAGCTGGAAGAGAAGGCTGGCGGGGCCGCAGGGACGGAAAAAGCCGAATAAGCTTTCCTTGTTTTGCTGTCAGTGCGCTGCAGCGCTGAACATTGTCATGCACAGCGGGCCAGGCACCTGACCTGCTCGCGAATCTGAACGGCCTTTTCCATTTCTGTCTTGCCCTGGTGGTGAGTAAGTTGCAGGTTCAGCCAGCATTCGTTGCACGCTTCGCAAGCGCCTTCAGGCTGCAGGCGGTGCCAGCTCGATGGTCCGGCAGTAATCCATGAACAGGCGCGTCGCACGGGTTGGCTGGTTGTTGCGCAGGTAGGCCATGACCAGCGTGGAGGCGGGCATGTCGTCTTCGATATCGAGCTGCACCAGCAGCTCACCGTCGTAGGTCATGTTGGTTCTGGGCCGTGTGACCAGCACCGAAAACCCCAGGCCCTGGCCGACCATGCAGCGCACCATTTCGATCGATGGGGAGCTGTACGCGACCACGGGTGTGTAGCCCTTTTCCGTGAAGATATCGATGAAGTAGGTCCTGCTGGGCACGGCGTCGAGCAGGATCATCGGCTCGCGGCTCAGCTCCAGCAAAGTCACGGTTTTTTTCTTCGCCAGAGGGTGGGCTGCTGGCAGCAGCGCATAGGGCTTGTGCGGTGCATTCAATTCCTCCTTATTGATCGTGGTTCCCAGTTCCAGGTCGTACAGAAACGCCAGATCGAAGCGCCCACGGTGCAGCCCGTGCATCAGTTCATGTTGCTCGCCGTCATAGAGCTGAATGGTGACGTCCGGGTATAAACGCTTGAAACCGGCCACCAGCCTGGGCATGTAAAGCGGCGCGGCCGATTCAAAACAGCCAATGGCGATAGTGCCGGAGACGTGTTTGTTTTCGGCCCGGGAGTTTTGTTCAAGCTCTTCGGAAAGTCGCAGCAACTCTTTGGCTTTCTCATACACTTTCCCGCCACCGGAAGTTAGCGAAACACCTTGTGCATGGTGACGCACAAACAGCGGCTGATTGAAGGCTTCTTCGAGGTTCTTGATGGCGACGGAGATGGATGGCTGTGAAATATGCAGCTGTCGCGAGGCTTCGGCGATGCTGTCCATTTCGACTGCTGTCACGAAATACTTAAGCTGTTTCAAGGTAAAGTGAGCCACGTAATACCTCGTGATGAGCAGACGCTGGACGGCTGCATTTGAATAGCTTTTACCTATGCTTAGCGAGGAGCGTGCCAGCCGCTCACGCCTTGGCGGATTCACCGGGCGCGCCGCTGGCCATGGTCACTCAGTAATACCCGAAAATAATAGACTCTTGCCAGAAAAGCCCGAAAAACCGGGCTGCGCACCTATTGCGAGCGCTTATCGCTGCCGCTTTATTCAATCGCCCTAAAAGTGTGCAATCAATGCGCTGTGACACTAAGGCACAACTAACCCGTTTCAACGCGACGCAGCCCTGAAGATGAATACCGGCGTATCTGCTTAGGATTTTCCTATGCTGCGGGCCAAAACTTACTATTTGTCTGCCGGACCTGGCATCAATCATGATGGTTTCAGAAGGGCAAACGGACAGCGTCCCGTTTCAACTTGAACAGGACGTCGCCCATTACTATTCAATTTGCCGAGCGAGCCGACAATGACGTTTGATTGGAAATACATGTTTGGCCTGTTCAGCGATACGGAATTCTGGATGGCCACCTGGACGGTCATTCAACTCAGTGTACTGACCTGGGTTATCAGTATTGTTCTGGGTTTTGTTCTGGCACTGGCCAAACAATCATCGTTGCCGCTGATCAACTTGCCGGCCAAAGCCTATATCTGGTTATTTCGCAGTTTGCCGTTACTGGTACTGCTGATCTTTGTCTACAACTTGCCGCAGGCCGTGCCCGCCACTTCTGCCGTGCTGGCCAATCCGTTCTGGGCCGGCCTGATTGCCATGGTGATGTGCGAAACAGCCTATGTCGCAGAAATTCATCGCGGCGGCCTGCTGTCCATCGCCAAGGGCCAGACCGAAGCTGCCCGGGCACTGGGCCTGCGCTTCGTCGGTACGCAATGGCGGATCGTGATCCCACAGGCACTGCGTGTGGCGCTGCCGTCGCTGACCAACGAATACATTTCCATCGTCAAACTCAGTTCACTGGTTTCCGTGATCTCGCTGACCGAGATCCTCATGGTCGGTCAGCGCCTGTATTCGCAGAACTTTCTGGTGATGGAAACCATGGCGGCCGTGGCGTTCTATTACGTGCTGATCGTGACCGTATTCGACTTCCTGCTCAAACGCCTGGAACGCTATCTGGACGTCACGCAGCACAAGGTCACACGCACGCCGGACACCGAAATACTCGAGCTGGCCAGCCGCAAATCGCCAGTTGTCGCTCGTCCTGTCATCGACTTCGAAGGGCCGGCACTGCAAGCGACCCGACTGCACAAGGCATACAACGACATCGAAGTGCTCGGTGCGGTCAGCCTGCAGATCAATTCCGGCGAGGTGGTGTCGGTGATCGGCCCATCAGGCTCGGGCAAAACCACGCTGATCCGGCTGCTCAATGGCCTTGAGCAGATCGACAACGGCGACATCAAGATCAACGGCCAGCCATTCATTCACCTGGTTCGCCAGGGCGCGCAAAAGCCGCGTTACGTGGAGAACGCCGCCTACCGCCTGAATATCGGCATGGTGTTTCAGAGCTTCAACCTGTTTCCGCACCTGACGGTGCTCAACAACCTGCTGCTGGCCCCGCGTTATCACCGCCTGGCGCCGGTATCTGAGCTCAAGCAGCAGGCCTACGAATTGCTGAACAAGGTCGGGATGCTGGAGCACGCCTGGAAATACCCGCATCAGCTGTCGGGTGGCCAGCAGCAACGCGTCGCCATCGCCCGCGCCCTGATGATGCGCCCGCAAATCATGCTGTTCGACGAGCCCACCTCGGCGCTCGACCCGGAGAAGGTCAACGAGGTGTTGCAGGTCATTGAAACCCTGGCCCAGGAAGGCATCACGATGGTCATCGTGACCCATGAAATGAACTTCGCCTTCAAGGTCTCTGACCGCATCGTCTTTATGGAGAAGGGACGCGTGATCTGCGATGACAAACCCCAGGCGCTGCGCGACGGCCAGCACCCCCGCGTTGAAGCCTTTCTTAAAGATGTCTCACTGGCCTGAGGCCTTGTTGAAGAGGAGAAGAACATGATCGAGCAATGGCAGATTGACCAGTTTCATGAGCAGGGTTTTCTGGTCGTGGAAGGCGTGCTGGCAGCCGATGAAGTGGCAGCGCTGCAACAGGACTTCGACCAGTGGGTCGACGACAGCCGCAGTCAGAGTCAGGCCTGGGGGCAGACTCAGGACGGGCGTCCGCGCTTCGACATCGAAAGCGATCATCGGCCGGATCATCCGTCGCTGCGCCGCGTGGCTTCGCCTACGGAGATCTCGCCGGCTTACCAGCATGCGGCGTTTCAGTCACGGATGGCAGCCATCGCGGCGCAACTGATCGGCGGCAACGGCACCCGTTTTCATCACAGCAAGATCAACTCCAAGCTGCCGCACACCGCGACTCAGGTGAAGTGGCATCAGGACTTTCTCTTCACGCCGCACAGCAATGATGACCTGGTTACCGCGTTGCTGATGATCAGCGATGTGACTCCCGAAAACGGCCCGCTGAACGTGGCACCGGGCAGCCATAAGCACGCGCTCTGGTCGCATTGGCAGAACGAGCGTTTCACCGGTGCCGTGGACGATGCAGTGGTTGAACAGCATTGCCAGCAACCGGTCGCCTGCTATAGCCCGTCGGGCTCGGTGTGCTTCATGCACACACGCCTGCTGCATGCTTCAAGCCCCAATGAAACCGAGTTCCCGCGCACGCTGTTCATCAGCGTCTATGCCGCTGAAGACGCATTGCCGTTCGGTGAGAACCCTTTGCCCAGCGAGCATGCCGGGTTGATGGTCGCGGGCCAGGAGAGCGGTCTGGTACGCAGCACCGAGAACCATATCCGCCTGCCGCAGAAACCCAAGGGTGCTTCATTTTTCGTGCAGCAAGCCGGAAAAGACGCCGCCGTTGCCTGATCTCTATGACTCCACGAGGAATACCTATGAAGCTGTCAGCTCTGATTGTTCGTCCCGTAGCCCTGGCTGTGCTGGGCGCGGTGGTTGCCTTGTCCTCGTCTGCCGCTTCGGCCTTCCAGCAGCCCGGCAAGATCATCGCCGGCTCGGACATGACGTTCTTTCCCTATGAGTACATGGACAAGAACCGTCCCGCCGGTTTTGACATCGAGTTTCTCGACGGCCTGGCGAAGGTCATGGGGCTCAAGGCCGAGAACATCGACACGCGCTTTCCCAATCTGATCGGCGGGCTGCAGGGCGGACGTTTCGACATCACCAACTCGTCGATGTACATCACCGCCGACCGCCTGAAAGTCATCGACATGATTCCTTACCTGAAAAGCGGTGAGGCGATTCTGTCGGTCAAGGGCAGCGACTATCAGCCCAGGACGCCAGAGGACTTCTGTGGCCACAAGATCGGCTCCATGGCGGCCACTTCCTGGCTGCAGCAACTGCAGAAACTCTCGACCGACTACTGCGTGAAGAACGGTCTGCAACCGATCGCCATCAGCGAGTACGGCACCGACCCACAGACCACCCAGGCCATGCTGGCCCATGCCGTCGAAGCGCAGATCACTGACGCAGCCGTCGCACGCGGCGTGGTCGAAAAACTGGGTAGCCGGGTGGTGATTTCTTCTGAAACCCTGATCTACCCGGTGCTCAACGGCTTTGGCGTGAAGAAGGGCAACGACGAGGTCCGCAAGGCCCTGGAAGACGGTCTTGAGAAGTACAGCAAGACCCCGGAATACGCCGCGCTGCTGGAGAAATACAAGTTTCAGGCACCGACAGCCGATGACATCGCCGCCCTGATGCCCAAGCCCTGACAACCAAAGGACGTGCCTGGCAGGTTCGGCAGGCACGCTCGACCGGAGAGCAATTAGCATGGCCCTTAATTTCGAAGAGCAGACGCGCATAGACTTGGCCGCTACGTTCCGCATCATCGCCCATCTGGGTATGCATGAAGCGGTCGCCAACCACTTCAGCGCGGCCATTTCGGCGGATGGCAAACAGTTTTTGCTCAACCCGAAGTGGAAACATTTTTCACGCGTGCGCGCCAGCGATCTGCTGCTGCTCGACGCCGATGATGCCGACGCGGCGCATCGCCCCGATGTCGATGCGACGGCATGGTCCATTCACGGGCAGGTCCACCAGCGTCTGCCCGATGCGCGTGTGGTGCTGCACTTGCACCCGGTCTACACCACAGCCGTGGCTTGCCTGGCCAAACCGCATATACCGCCCATCGATCAGAACACCGCGCGCTACTTCAACCGCATTGCGGTGGACGAGCTTTACGGCGGCATGGCCGACACGACCGCCGAAGGTGCTCGACTGGCCGGTTTGCTGGAGGACAAGAGTCGCTTGCTGATGGGCAACCACGGCGTGATCGTCACCGCGCCGACCGTTGGCGAAGCCTTCGATGACATCTGGACCCTGGAGCGTGCCTGCCAGATTCTGGTGACGGCCTGGTCCACCGGCCAGCCGCTCAAGGTGCTGGCGGACGATGTCGCCGAGAAGACCGCCCGTGACTGGCAGAAGATTACGGATTTCTCTCGTCAGCACTTTGAGGAAATGAAACTGCTCATGATTCAGGCTGATCCCTCTTTGGTCGACTGATCGCCCCTGCTACTGACTGGATGCGCGTCTGCGGATGGCGTAGGGCTTTTTGCGCCCGCGCATCGACGTTTCAACACTTTTCATTACGTCCAACAGGTCGTAAGCCACCTGTCGAGGGATGCCGAGATGACAGAAAAAATCATAGAAATCGATACGCTCGTCGTAGGTGCAGGACAGGCCGGAGTGGCCACCAGCGAACACCTGAGCCGTCTTGGCATCGAGCACCTGGTGCTTGAAAAACACCGCGTTGCCGAGGCGTGGCGCAGTGGCCGCTGGGACTCGCTGGTAGCCAACGGTCCGGCTTGGCATGACCGGTTTCCCGGCCTTGAATTCGCCATGGATCAGGACGCGTTCGCGGGCAAGGAGCAGGTGGCCGAGTACTTCGAGCGTTATGCCCGCAAATTCAACGCGCCGATCAAGACCGGCGTCGAGGTTAAACGCGTCACCCGCAACACCGGGCGCGCAGGTTTTACCGTCGAAACCAGTGCCGGCACCTATGTGGTCAACCATCTGGTCTCGGCGACAGGGCCGTTCCAGAAGCCGGTCATCCCGCCGATTGCGCCCGTTAACGAGGCGCTTCATCAGATCCACTCGGCGCACTATTTCAATCCGCAGCAACTGCCGGAGGGCGGCGTACTGGTGGTCGGCGCTGGTTCCTCGGGTGTGCAAATCGCCGAAGAGCTGCTGCTCTCGGGTCGCAAGGTGTACTTGTCGGTCGGTCCTCACGACCGTCCGCCACGCGCCTATCGCGGCCGGGATTTCTGCTGGTGGATGGGTGTGCTGGGGTTGTGGGACAGCGAAACCATGCAGCCCGGCAAAGAGCACGTGACCATTGCGGTCAGTGGTGCAAGGGGCGGCTACACGGTCGACTTCCGTCGGCTGGCTAAGGCCGGAATGAACCTCGTGGGCCTGACCGAAAGCTTCGTCGGCAACAAGGTGCGCTTCCAGAACGATCTGGTGAGCAACCTCGACAGTGGCGACGCGAATTACCTGTCCCTGCTCGATGCCGCTGATGCCTACGCCGCACGCAACGGCCTGGACCTGCCGCTGGAGCCGTCGGCCCGTGAACGCGTGGCGGATGCGCCGTGCATCACCCATCCGCTCCGCGAACTGGACCTGATCGAGTCAGGCGTCACGTCGATCATCTGGGCCACCGGCTATGCCCTGGATTACAGCTGGCTACAGGTCGATGCCTTCGACAGCAAAGGCAAACCCCGTCACCAGCGTGGCGTGTCCTGCGAGCAAGGCCTGTACTTCGTCGGCCTGCCATGGCTGTCGCGACGCGGTTCCGCGTTTATCTGGGGCGTATGGCACGACGCCAGACACGTCGCCGATCAGATCGCCACGCAGCACAAATACCGTTCCTATGACGTGGGCAAACGTGCGACCCCCGTCGTGCCGTTGCGCAACGTCAACGGTTGATCATCGCGCTCAATGCCCACAGGAGTTACCCATGACTACGCCGACTCATACTCGTATCCGCATGTTCAATACCAAGGACACCTACCCCAATCAAAGCCTGAACAACGACCTGTGTCAGGCGGTGCGCGCGGGCAATACCGTGTACGTCAGGGGCCAGGTCGGCACCGATTTCGACGGCAATCTGGTCGGCCTCGGTGATCCGGCTGCACAGGCGCAGCAGGCGATGAAAAACGTCAAGCAACTGCTTGAAGAGGCGGGCAGTGACCTGTCGCATATCGTCAAGACCACCACTTACATCATCGACCCGCGCTATCGCGAGCCGGTCTACCACGAAGTGGGCAAATGGCTGAAAGGCGTGTTCCCGATCTCCACCGGGCTGGTGGTGTCTGCGCTGGGGCAGCCGCAATGGTTGATGGAAATCGACGTGATCGCCGTGATCCCTGAATAAGGACTGTTGCCCATGACTTTTTCCATTGCCGCCCGCTGTGCCAAAACCGGCCAGTTGGGCATTGCCATCAGCTCATCGAGCATTGCCGTAGGCGCGCGTTGCCCCTGGCTGCGCGCAGGTGTCGGCGCGGTGTCGTCGCAGAACATCACACTACCGGCCCTGGGACCGCAGACGCTGGACCTGATGGAGCAGGGCATATCTGCCTCTCAGGCGCTGGATCAGGTCATGAACGTCAGCCCGTTCAGCGAGTATCGGCAGATCACGGCGATTGATCATCAGGGGCGAGTCGCGCATTTCAGCGGCAGCGAAACACTGGGCATCAACAACGCGGGCAGCGGCGATCAATGCGTGGTGGCTGGCAACATGCTGGCGAGCCAGGCCGTCATCGACGCGATGATTCAGTGCTTCGAGCAGGCAACCGGGCACCTGGCAGAGCGCTTGTTACAGGCGATGCAGGCCGGTCTGGCAGCAGGTGGCGAAGCAGGGCCGGTCCATTCGGCGGCGCTGAAAGTCGTGGGCGAGCAGTCTTGGCCCATCGTCGATCTGCGCGTCGACTGGGCCGAGCACGATCCGCTAGGCGAGCTGAAAAGTCTTTGGCAGGCCTATCAGCCGCAAATGCAGGATTACCTCGACCGCGCCCTGAACCCGGCTGGCGCACCAGGCTACGGCGTGCCGGGAGACGAGCGATGAACTCCAGCCGCGAGCTGTTGGCGCGGCTGGTGGCCTTCGACACCACCAGTCGCGAATCGAATCTGGCCCTGATCGACTTCGTGGGTGAATACCTCGAACGCTTCGGCGTCTCTTGTGAGTTGATCTACAACGCGCAGAAAACCAAGGCCAATCTGTTCGCCACCATCGGCCCGGCTGACGTGCCAGGCATCGTGTTGTCCGGTCACACCGACGTGGTGCCGGTCGACGGCCAGCCATGGACGTTCCCGCCGTTCGAACTGAGCGAAGCGGATGGCAAACTCTACGGCCGTGGCACTGCGGACATGAAAGGCTACATTGCCTGCGTGCTGGCGCTGGTCCCGGCGTTGACCCAGGCATCGCTACACATGCCGGTGCATATCGCGCTGTCCTACGACGAGGAGGTGGGTTGCCTGGGCGTACGCTCGTTACTGGCATCGCTGCGGGCGCGGCCGGTGAAGCCGATGCTGTGTGTGATCGGCGAGCCGACGGAGTTGCAGCCGGTGCTCGGCCACAAGGGCAAGGTCGCGGTGCGCTGCGATGTACACGGTGCCGCCTGCCATTCGGCCCACGCGCCCAGTGGCGTCAACGCCATTGAGTATGCGGCGCAGTTGATCGGTGAGCTGGGTCGCCTGGGCGAGGCGTTAAGGGCAACTGATGCCCTTGACGAGCGTTTCGATCCGCCGTTTTCGACCATCCAGACCGGCGTGATCAGCGGTGGGACTGCCTTGAACATCGTGCCCGAGCAGTGCCGTTTCGATTTCGAAGTGCGCGCGCTCCCGACCCTGGATCCGCAGCAGATCGTCACTGCCATGCACGCCTACGCCGAGCAAAAACTGTTGCCGGTCATGCAGGCGGTCAGTGCCCGGAGCGAGATTCGCTTCACTGAACTGTCGAGCTATCTGGGGCTGGATATTCCCCTGCACAGCCAGGCGGCGGAATTGATCGCCGGATTCTGTGGCTCCCGGACTTTCGGCACGGTGGCGTTCGGAACCGAAGGCGGGTTGTTCGACCAGTCAGGCATTCCGGCAGTGGTCTGCGGACCGGGCAGCATGGAGCAGGGGCACAGGCCGGACGAGTTCATCAGCGTCGCGCAACTTGACGCCTGTGACGAGATGCTCAAACGTGTACTGGCGTTCGCGTCGCAGCCATGAATCGCTCCGGATTTCAGTGATACAGTTGCGCGCCGAAATACGCTAACGTCTCGGCGCGCCAGTCATGGGCTGGCCACTCCTCCCGGCTATTCGAACGTTCTATGGATGGAAGCATGACTGACAAACGTCCCCTTACTCGCTGCTCCCTGGCCGTAACCCTGTGGTTGTGTGTCGGCACGTCGGTTTTCGCTCAGGACACGGCACTGCATTCCGGCAAGTACGAGCAGTTGATGCTGGCCGTAACGCCTGATCATCAGGTCGAGGGTTATTACTCGGAGACGCGCGGCGAAACATTCAGCTGTGCGTTCTATCTGCAAGGCAAGGTCGAGGCCGGGAAGGGCGCAGCGGTGTCGTCCTGGCTGGATGACGTCTATCCAGGAACACTAAAGGCCTCGGCTGATGGCGTGGTGCTGACGATCGAGCAAGGCCGGCAGCACCCCGGCTGCATGAGCGTGATGGCGCCGGACATCGCCACCGGCCTGGACCTGACCCGGACCGCCAGCAAGCAGTGGGTCGGTCTGGTGACCGTCACGGCGGACAAGGCCTGGCTGCAAAAAACACCGAATGCCAAGGCCACCCGAGGCGCCTATATCGTCAAGGATGACGTGGTCGGGGTTCTGGCATTCAAGGATGGCGCGGCTCAGGTCGAGTTCATCAATGCCGATGATCGCTCGTTTACCGGGTGGATCAGTCAGGACCAATATGCGCGGTTGGCCTCGCCCGGCCGCTGATTGCAGACAGCACCAGACACGTTGGCGAACTTGGCCCACTCCCGGTTAATTGGGTTGCAAAGGCGGCTACCACTTCCAGGCTTTTTCGGTGAATTCCGCAGTTGGGGGCAGTACGGTGTGGAGGAAGTTCAGGTACTTGTTGAACAATATCTCGTTCTGAAAACGGGCCTCGAAGCCCAGTGTGACATCCGTGCGGTGTATGACGATCATCAGGCGTTTACGGTCGACGGTTACAAAGTTGTACTCATCCCAAGGCAGGCTTTGTTCATGGTGAATGGGGTTTTCCCAGTTTAGTAGCTTGAGGGCTGCGATACAGGCCATGGCTGCCGGGCCGATCAGGAAGAGCAGTGAGCCGGTGAGCGCGGCGATGAAGACGAATATCAGGATGAAGGCTATCGCAATGCCCTTGAAGAAGGACGAGGCGAAGTCGGGGTAGTGGAGGTAGTACTCCAGGTGGGCACAGTTGGTTTTTATGGTGTAGTTGTAGATGGTTTTTTGGCGCACACCTAGGAGAATAAAGTAAACTGCTCCGCCGCTGGTACTCGCTACAATATAAATTGCTTGCAATGGATCTTTTGAATAAAATTCCCAACCTGCCCATAGGCCAAAGCTCAGTATCGTTGCATAGATGAAAACCATTGCCAACTCAGCGAGGAGTATTTCTTTTGGCGGTCTTGCGATAGTTTTTATTGACCACTTCAATATTTCCTTACCATTTTGATAATGTTTGGATATTCCACAAGCTTCTGATTCGCACGTGATGTTGTTGAATTTTTTCGGACTGATCGGGTGGGGTAGTTTCTTTGTCATACCTTATTCCGCTATTTCAAGTGTCAAGGCGTGGCTTCGGTCGAGCAATGTTATTCCCGGTTCAGCACTGGCCAAGCCGTCGACCTTGGTATCGCCCTCGCTATTTAGCCCGAGTTGATACAGGTAGCCGATGTCCTGCTGGCTAAATTTAATCAGGCTGTCGGAATACCATATTTGTAGTTCCAGATAGGTTGCTTCTTCCTCAAGAGGAATCCAGGTTTCCCAGATCAAGTCTTCACCTTCAGGGGGCATAAGCGGAAAGGTAAAATCCTCGTAAGCGTTTCGGGCCGCTTGATTGTCAAGTTTTCCAAAATGGCCAGACTGCTTGAACTGCCCTCGCTCCAGGAATGGCTGCTGCACCGGAGAATCTATTTTTTCCACGGGAAGCACCCCCCATGGGCGTTTGCTACTGATGATATTGAAGTGCACTGATTGTCCGCGTACCGCGCTTGGCAAAAGAATCTGCACGCCAGCGCCGTCTTGCACGGGTGTGCTGTAGTAGTCACCTTTGCCAAGATAACGACTTTCAATGCGCGTGGTGGTTTTTACGTGAACCTGAGGGCTTAACTGGATTTTGAGTAGGGCAAGCTTTTCTTCGTGCTGGCCTCTTGCGTCCGTTGAGTATCGGGAGTCAATCGATTTGGACCAGCAGCATCTTCGCAACCACCAACCTATACTATCCTGCTTGAAGTAGTTTAAGGCCGTTGTAGCGAATAGGTACACTGCACCTATAAGCAGTAAAGTCAGACTAAACCACGGGCTCATCGCCACAGCAGTGATGGTGATCGATGGAAAAAGCCCTGCAATGAACTGAATGGCACTGCCTGCTCCCATCATGAGCACTGATGCAAATTTTACCTGCATCACTATCTTCTCTTCGGAAGTCTTGGCTTGCGTTAGGTCATTTTGGATATCCAAGACTTCTAAAGCAGCAGCCGCTATCCCAAACCCACCCATCGCCACCATCGAAACCCTGAACCCACGTATTGCATTACCCCAGGTTATATTTCCCTTGGCTTTCCAATACGCACTGGACCTGTCCAGAATTCCTACATTCTTGCCATCAATCAGCACCGGTGTCGCATCCCTGATCACGCTCCACGGCGCTTCAACAAACACCGCCATCAACAGGTTGAAGCTGTACCCCAGTCCATACGTCACCTTGCCAATATCCTTGGCACTGAAGTCTCCATCCTGAGTAAGGTCCCGGTAAGTGAGCGCGGTATTGATGAAATTGAGCATGATCACACCCCAAGTGATCGAGCCTGCAGCGCCGCCGAGCCGGTCGGTCCAGCGTTTGGCTTGGGCCAGCCAGTCCTTGGCCAAGGTTTTGCCGGACTGGAAGTACTGGCGAATCTCGTCCTGCAGTAATTTGGCGTATTCGTTGTTCTGGAAGTCGAGCAGAGCGGGGATGCTCAGTTCGTGGACGCGCAGTTTCTGTTGATGGGTGTGCAGGTTGTGAGCAGTGCTTTGGCGTGTGTTGTAGGCGTTCGGATATAGCCAATTGCGTCGGATATCGCTGATCTGCTTGTTGAGTACCTGCCATTCGCGGGTCCACTTTTTTAACTTGGTGAATACCTGTTGATCGACTGCAATATGCGCCTTCGAACCAAGCAAAATCTGGCCGATCAACAGGGTGCGAAGCAATGCGACGATGTTCTGCTGTTTGCCAAGGGCCATGCGGCTGTCGATGGGTACCCAGGCCAGCAGGATACTCTCAAGCGTTGCCTTGCCTGCGCCACTGGCCAGTTCGCCGAGAGCCTTGAAGGTACCTTGAACAGGTTGCTTCAGCACCTTCATCCACGGCTTGTCGGCAAAGCCCTGGTGATTGAGGGCGCCATTGAGTTCGCCAATGCGTGTGGCGAGGTTGGTGACGTCGCCGAGGCCGTTCAATAGCGCGTCGGCCTCTTGATGCAGCGCCTGTTTGAGCGCGGCTGAGAAGCCGTAGCGCAAGGTACCAAACAGCGTGCTGGCGTTGGCTTCCTGCTCGGCCAGCCAGGTGGTGGCTGCGCTGTCCTGGGCGTAAATGATCTGCAGGTTGAGCATGATCGTTTGCAGGTACAGCAGCTGTGTTGGGCGGGTGGTGTCGATAAACAGTTTGGACGGGTCTGTGCCGATATGTGTTGCCCAGAGTTGAAAGTCGCGTTGCGTGTCACGTACCTGTTGCAACCGTACGTCTCCGCTTGGCAGATGCTGTTGAAGATACTGGCGCGCGCTGGCCAGATCGACTTCGCGCCTCCATTTGTGGCGATCTTTCCAGGCCTGCGCGGCCTCTTCGGTAGGGACGCTGCCGTAACGTGCCTCGATCGATTTGCGCATGTCCAGGCTCTTGAACATGTCCGGCAGCAGCAGAAAATCTCCGGGAACGTTGCTGCTGCTGATCTGTGCCTCTTCAAGGATGCATTGCTCGAAGTACGCTTCGACCTCGCTCAGGTACTGGTGCGTGCGAGCCGCATTGCCGCGCACCGACGCTGGCAGTTTTTGCGGGTCGCTCTCGGCACCACACAGTCCGGAGACAGTCTGGGCGATCTGAATCTTGTGTTCGTGCTCGGCTTGCCAGTCGCGAAAAGCCGCCTGATCAGCGGCGAGTTGCATGCCCAAATCGTTGAAAACAGCCAGCGGGTCATCAAGGGCGATGAGCAGGGAACTGTCCTGATCGTCGACGCTGCCTTGCCAAAAAACATCAGCACCCAGTGGTGCCCATAACGGATGTGTTTCGGCGTCTTCCGACAGAGGGCGAGCAGTGGGGATCGCCGAGTCAGCGAAACGGCCGTCGTCAATGACATGGCCCTTATCGATGTCCGCCACGGCCTCGGCGATCCGGTTCAACGGCAGGGTGTCCGGCTCGGCCATGGTGATGCAGTAGCTGGCCAGGTCGAGCGCTTTCATCCACAGCGCGCGGCTTGGGGCGCTGGAACGCATGTGTTCGCAAATTCGCCACGTCCATTGCTGCGGGGAAAAGGCGATGTGCAGTGTGTTACGTCTCGGGTAGAGCAGAAAGGGCTTGCCATCACTGGGGCCGATTCGCTGATCACTGCCGATCTGCGCGTCCGTCCAGACGATGCGGTTCAGATGGCCGTTGTTTGCTGAAGCGACATATTCATGCAGCGTCCCGGCCGTTTCGTCGAACACATAGACGTAGCCGTCGTACAGCTGGCGAAGGGTGTAGCTGCGTGTTTTCAGTGTCGGCATCAGCGCCCATTTGCCCTGTTTCGGCAATGGCTTCAACTGCTCGGGCGCAGCGTCGTAGCGGGAGCGATCCAGCGCGTAGCGCACCGGCACGATGGCGACGTTCGGCCCTCTGAAAGGGCAAAGGCTGGTGGCTGCCGCCGGGGTCTTGGGAAACAGTGCGGCGCGTCGTTGCTGGTGTGTACCGTTTTTATCGGTCATGCGGGAAATTCTCTGCGCAGAAACGGGCAATTTCGCCCGCTGTATGCAGAAGTACATTCCAAGATGTGTGCCGAGAAGATTTTTATCTAGTAAAAACAGATAGATAAAGATTTTCTGCGAAGTAGTTGATCAATTTTCAACCAAGAAACCGCTAAAAAGCGCGCAAGCTTTTGCGCATACGTGCGAATTCTTTCATGTGTGTTGCAGCGCTTTGAATATAAAGCGCTGCCTGTGTCACCCGGACTTTGGATGCGCAAAAGTCTGCGCATCACAGGTATTCAAAGAGCTGAGCATTGTGTCGACTGCCTTACCATTGGACATCGCTTGATGTGCACAAGAAGTATTCCCCATTCGCCTACAGAGCCTACCTGTACCGGGCATCGAACCTCTCGCATCCTTCAGGCGGCTTGGCATTTTTTTTGTAATCAGGATCAATCGACAGTATGCCGCCGTAGATGCTTTTGATCAGCCCACCGGAACATTGAGCTTGAGCGGCAGCCTCAACCCCGACTTTTAATGTATTACCCAACGTCGTAGTTACCAAGACAAACGCCGGTATGAAAAGCAAGGGTGTCAACGCTCGGCGCCAGCCTACTTTAAGCCCTGTAGAATACTTGCGAATCAGGAAGTACAGTTCTGGAGCTTCTGCTTTGTCGCTGATGCGCAACCATTGAATCGTGACGATATCGTCAGCCAGGAAGATATGATCATTAGCCTTATCGAAGGGTGCTGTCCTGCTAGACGCCATGACTTGCAACTCAAGCAGTTCCTCACGAAAGACTTCAAGCCCGCCACTCTGGTCAAGCACCTCCTGATATGACTTATATCGGTACACAAGCGGAGCGGTCGCTTTGAACAGTAGCAGGAATATAAACAGTGCCAGACCGCTGGCCCAGTATAAATAAACCGTGAACGGGATTTGCTGTTGCACACCAGCGGTTTTGGCGATGGAGACAATCATAGGAACAATGCTGAATGCAGTGATCAAAAATTGAGCCGGTTTGCTATTGGCGACCAGAGCGAGGATTTCCCAGGATTCAAATGCGGTCGCCACTTTGGTTGAGCGCAACCGGGCGTAGAGGATAAAGAACGACGCTATCCCGCCAATGCCAAACCACCAGGCAGGTATAGGTTTCTCAAAGGCGTGGGGGACAATGCTGGAAACGGCAAATATAATAGCAATGGCGATGGTGGCGGCTAGAGTGCCATCGTAAAGCTTACTGCGTGGTGAGCTAGCAGCATGCGGAGATGCGTCAGGGGGTGCTTGATCAGCCATGGTCATTAGAGCTCCGTGGTTTTGAGTATGGTTAGCCATAAAAGGTTTTAGCCAGGGATTGACTACGAAGTATGGCCACCCGCCATTATGCGTGGTGGAGATGTAAGGAGCATCATTAAAGTCATTTTTCTGTGCCAATCAGAGGGGATCGCTTGTCAGAGGCAATTCCCCACTCACACCCTGTATCCATTCCCCCCTCACCCCCATCCCGCAAATAAAGCACGATACCCGCCCATCGCTCATATCAAGGAATGATCCATGTCGCTGGCTATCGTCCATAGTCGTGCCCAGGTCGGGGTGGAAGCCCCGGCGGTTACTGTTGAAGCGCATCTGGCCAACGGCCTGCCGGCCCTGACGCTGGTGGGGTTGCCGGAGGGGGCGGTCAAGGAGAGCAAGGACCGGGTGCGCAGTGCCATTCTCAATTCCGGGCTGGATTTTCCGGCGCGGCGCATCACGCTCAACCTTGCGCCGGCTGATTTGCCCAAGGATGGCGGGCGGTTCGATCTGGCGATCGCGCTGGGTTTGCTGGCCGCCAGCGGGCAGGTGCCGTTGGTTGCGTTGCAGGATGTTGAATGCTTGGGCGAGCTGGCGCTGTCGGGGGCGATTCGGCCGATTCAGGGGGTGCTGCCTGCTGCGCTGGCGGCGCGTGCTGCGGAGCGGACGCTGATCATCCCGGCGGTGAACGCCGAAGAAGCGTGTCTGGCCTCGGGGCTGCGGGTGATTGCGGTAAGTCATTTGCTGGAGCTGGTCGCGCATTTCAACGGGCGTACGGTGATTGCGCCGTATCAGTCCAGCGGCCTGCTGCACCAGTCCAAGCCGTATCCGGATTTAAGCGAAGTGCAGGGCCAGACCGCCGCAAAGCGTGCCTTGGTGATTGCCGCTGCCGGGGCGCATAACCTGCTGTTCAGCGGGCCGCCCGGCACCGGCAAGACGCTGCTCGCCAGCCGCTTGCCGGGTTTGTTGCCGCCGCTGGATGAGCACGAAGCGTTGGAGGTGGCGGCGATTCAGTCGGTCGCCAGTCAGGTGCCGCTGACCAGTTGGCCGCAGAGACCGTTTCGACAACCGCATCACTCGGCGTCCGGGCCTGCGTTGGTGGGCGGTGGCAGTCGTCCGCAACCTGGCGAGATCACGTTGGCGCATCACGGCGTTCTATTTCTTGATGAACTGCCGGAGTTCGATCGCCGCGTGCTGGAGGTGTTACGCGAACCACTGGAGTCCGGGCATATCGTGATTTCCCGGGCGCGGGATCGCGTGCGCTTTCCGGCGCGGTTCCAGTTGGTAGCGGCGATGAACCCGTGCCCCTGTGGATATCTTGGTGAGCCGACCGGGCGCTGCCGTTGTTCCACCGAGCAGGTGCAGCGCTATCGCAATAAGTTGTCCGGCCCGCTGCTGGACCGGATTGATCTGCACCTGACGGTCGCCCGCGAAGCGACAGCCCTCAACCCCGACCCGACCACCAGTGAGAACACTGCAAGCGCGGCAGCGGTGGTTGCGCAGGCCAGAGAACGGCAGCAACGTCGTCAGGGCTGTGCCAATGCGTTTCTCGACCTACCGGGGCTGCGCGAGCACTGCGCGCTGTCCAGTGTCGATGAAAGCTGGCTGGAGACGGCCTGCGAGCGTCTGACCCTGTCATTACGCTCGGCGCATCGATTGCTGAAGGTGGCGCGGACGTTGGCGGATCTGGAGCAGGTGGACGCGATCAACCGCAGTCATCTGGCCGAGGCCTTGCAGTATCGGCCTTCAACCAATTGATCGCCCAAACGCAAAAACTCGCCGTCAACGATCAAGTCGACGGCGAGTCCTGGGACAGCTAAAGACGCTTACATGCTGCTATAGAACGGGAAGATCCCCATCAGCAGTGCGGCAACCAGGATGCACATGCACACCAGAATCGCCCATTTCAGGGTGAAGCGCTGGTGGTCGCCGAACTCGATACCGGCTAGCGCAACCAGCAGGTAGGTCGATGGCACCAGAGGGCTGAGCAAGTGGACCGGCTGACCGACGATGGAAGCGCGGGCCATTTCCACCGGGCTGATGCCGTAGTGGGCAGCGGCTTCGGACAGCACTGGCAGTACGCCGTAGTAGAACGCGTCGTTGGACATGAAGAAGGTGAACGGCATGCTCACTAGCGCGGTGATCACGGCGAGGTACGGGCCCAGCGCATCAGGGATCACGGCCAGCAGGCTTTTCGACATCGCGTCGACCATGCCGGTGCCGGACAGGATGCCGGTGAAGATGCCCGCGGCGAAGATCAGGCCGACCACTGCCAGTACGCTACCGGCGTGGGCCGATACGCGGTCCTTCTGGTCCTGCAGGTTCGGGTAGTTGATGATCATCGCGATACTGAACGCGATCATGAACAGGACCGGCAGGGGCAGCAGGCCCATGATCAGGGCGACCATCAGTGCGAAGGTCAGCGCGCCGTTGAACCAGATCAGCTTTGGACGACGTGCATCCGGGAACTGCGAGACGCTGATTTCGCTGTGATCGACTTCATCACCCTTAAGGTGCAGTTCACCCAGACGGGCGCGTTCGCGTTTGCCGTAGAAGTAGGCAATTGCCAGAATCGCAACCACACCGGCAAGCATTGCCGGGATCATCGGTACGAAGATGTCGGATGCATCGACATGCAGGGCGCTGGCCGCACGAGCTGTCGGGCCACCCCACGGGGTCATGTTCATCACGCCACCGGCCAGAATGATCAGGCCGGCCATGATGCGCGGGCTCATGCCGACGCGGCTGTACAGCGGCAGCATGGCGGCAACGCAGATCATGTAGGTGGTCGCGCCGTCACCGTCGAGGGACACCACCAGCGCCAGCACGGCGGTGCCGACCGAAATGCGCATCGGGTCGCCCTTGACCATTTTCAGGATCTTGCGCACGGCCGGGTCGAACAGGCCGGAGTCGATCATCAGCGCAAAATAAAGGATGGCGAACATCAGCATCACGCCGGTTGGCGCCAGCTTGGTGATACCCGCTAGCATCATCGGGCCGATCTGGGCTGCGAAGCCACCGAACAGAGCGAAGATGATCGGAACCAGAATCAGGGCGATCAGCGCAGTCAGACGCTTGCTCATGATCAGGTACATGAACGCAATAACCATGGCAAAGCCAAGGAAAGTCAGCATGGGAATACTCCAGACGTAATACGGCTACAGAACGTGAAATGAACGAGTCAGCTCAGCAGATCGGTACGTGGAGTGGAGGCGCAAGGAGGGTATGGAACGAGAAGTCAGCAAGCATCGGAATCACCATTATTGTTGTTAATTGGGCCTGAAACACGTTGGAATCCGTTCCTGGCTAGCCGGTCTTTTTGCCGGAAGTGGGCTGATGCTAATTGGCCAAGCTTTCACCGAGCTTTCATTCGGCAGTTGCCGGAATTTTATTGTCACAGGGGTTACGGGCATGAACAGGAGAGGCACGGATGAACGAGATACACTCGGGTGGCTGCCATTGCGGCAGGCTGCGTTACCAGTTCGATGCGCCGTTGCGGGACATCGCTCACTGCCACTGCTCCATCTGCCGACGCACCTCAGGTGCAACGGCCGTAACCTGGATAAGCGTGCCGCTGGCTTCGTTCAAGTGGCTGACCGGCAGCCCCTGCGCTTATGACTCCGCACCCAGCTGCGTCCGCTATTTCTGCGGCAAGTGCGGCGCGCACATGGCGTTGTTCACGCGCAACAGTCCGGACGAGATCGACGTCACCATTGCGACGCTTGACCAACCGGAGCTGGCTACGCCCTCTCGACACATCTGGATAGAGAACCGGCTTCCCTGGCTACGCCTGGATGAGCACCTGCCGGGGGTTGAAGGCGAGCCTTTCTAAGGTTCGAGGGGAGAGTGCCAAGGCCGGAGCCTTCGGCACTATTCGTACGTTACATCCGCAGGCTACTTGCTGAACTGCGAAGCCAGTTCGCGCAGAAGGACCTCGGCCTCCAGCACTTTTTTCACTGACTCGTTGGCTTTTTCGCGGGACAGGCCCAGGCGTTCGAACAACTCGTCAGGAATCTCCTGCTCAGGCCCGGAACCGATGCCGTTCACCCGCAACAGACGTACGGCCAGATAGACCAGATTGGCGTAGACGTGATGTTCGCCCTTGTAGTGGGGGTCGTGCTGAAAGCGCAACGCGATGGCGAGTTCATCGGGCATGTCCCAATAGCGCATCAGCCAGGCACCGATCTGTTCGCGGCTGATGCCCAACAGATGCTGTTCAATAAAACTGTGGTGCAGGTGCGGGTTGACTTCCAGCTGGCGGCAAATCAGGGTGAAGTGTGGCGGAAACACATGGGCCAGCAGCAGGTAGCCGAAGTTGTGCAGCAAACCGGCGAGGTAGCTCAGGCCAGCTTCCGGGCGGCTGGCGCGGGGAATGGCGCGGGTCAGGCCTTCGATGACGGCAGCTGTATAGATGGATTGCTGCCAATAAGGCGTGGTCTGTTGCGGCTGGTCCTTGGGCAGACTCAGGGTTTTGCCCAGCGCGAGGCCCAGCGCCAGATTGATCACCAGATCAAAGCCCAGTACGCGAACGATTGCATCTTCTACCGAGCGGATCTTGCCGGTGGACGCGTAATAGGGCGATGCCGCCCAGCTCACGACCTGTGCCGCCAGCGCAGGGTCGGTTTCGACTACGCCGGTGATATCATCGATGGTCGCATCGGGGTCGACCCGCAGCTTGATGATTTTCTGTGCAGTTCCGGCCAGCGGTGGTATTTCCAGGGTCGCTTCCAGACGCTGCTGGATACGACGCGCCGTGAAAACATGCATGGCCTGGGTGATTTCTGCCGGATCGTCGTCAGGACGATCCAGGTTCGGACGAATGGCTGCGACCGACTGGCCGAAGTGCGCCGCACTGGCCTTGCTCAGCATGCCTTTGAAGTCGTCACTGCTGATTTCCAGCAACAGGCCCTTTTCACCCGAGCCCACCAGCAGTGTCGGCTCTTGCAGCAGGCGATCATCGTAAAGGCACGGTGAGCTGGTCAGTGCCGGGAGCCCCGGCAGCACTTGCAGGTTGTGCTTGGTGAGCATGCGCTGCAAGCGATCATGCGGCACAGCGGTCAGCTGGCGCCCAGTCAGCTCGGTGATTCGGCTGAGGTCGAGCAACTGGCTCTGCGGGAACAGGATAAGCAGCGCACCGACAGCGTCCTCGACCAGCACAGCCTGAACCTTGCGCGCCGGGGGCAAGCTTTTGTCGTCCATGACTTCGTTGTAGCTGATAGCCAATTTTTCAAGCAACTGCCGGATTACCGACGGCGCATGCTGCGGATCATTGACGTGGGCGACTTCTGTCATGAGCTATGTCCAAATTCCTACATTTTTTGAAGTATAACCACGTTATTCCTTTTCGGTCGCACGTGGTGTTCAAAGCGTAGCCTGCATCACACCTGGCCATACTGCTGGCCATGACGCAGCCATCTGTCGAGCAGTGGGCTGACATGTTGGGGCCAACGCTCCAACAGGGCCTGAGCCGCGTCGCGTACGGCCGGTAGCAGGTCTGCGTCACGCATAAGGTCGGCGACCTTGAATTGCAGAAGGCCCGTTTGTCGGGTTCCCAGCATTTCACCGGGACCACGCAGTTCAAGGTCCTTTTCGGCGATGACAAAGCCATCGTTGGTTTCGCGCATGATGCCCAGCCGCTGCCGTCCGATCTGTGAAAGCGGCGGGTGGTAGAGCAACACACAATGGCTGACCGCACTGCCGCGCCCGACGCGCCCGCGCAACTGGTGCAATTGAGCCAGACCGAGGCGCTCGGGGTTTTCGATGATCATCAGGCTGGAGTTCGGTACATCGACACCCACTTCGATTACGGTGGTTGCCACCAGCAATTGCAGCGCACCCTGCTTGAATTCGGCCATGATCGCGGCCTTTTCTGCGGGCTTCATACGCCCGTGTATCAACCCGACGCGAACCTCACCCAAGGCACTGCTCAGTTCTTCGTAGGTGGTTTCAGCGGCTTTGCAGGTCAGTTCTTCGGATTCTTCGATCAGCGTGCATACCCAATAGGCCTGGCGACCCTCGGCGCAAGCAGCGCGCACACGCTCCACAACTTCCAGACGGCGACTGTCGGCAACCAGCACGGTATTGACCGGCGTCCGTCCGGGCGGTAGTTCGTCCAGAATCGACGTGTCCAGATCGGCGTAGGCGCTCATCGCCAGCGTGCGTGGAATCGGTGTGGCGGTCATGATCAATTGATGCGGACACATCAGGCCGCCGACGCCCTTTTTGCGCAGCGCCAGACGTTGCTGAACACCGAACCGGTGCTGCTCGTCAATGATCACCAGCGCGAGGTTCTTGAACTGGACTTCATCCTGAAACAGCGCATGGGTGCCCACCACCATGGGCGTGCCACTGGCGATCTGCTCCAAAGACGTCGCGCGCGCCTTGCCCTTGAGCTTGCCCGCCAGCCAGGCCACGCCCACGCCCAGCGGCTCTAGCCAGCGCTGGAAGTTGATGTAGTGCTGCTCGGCGAGAATTTCGGTGGGGGCCATCAGCGCTACCTGATAACCCGCTTCCAGCGCCTGCAAGGCAGCCAGCGCGGCGACCACGGTCTTGCCCGAACCGACGTCACCCTGGATCAACCGCAGCATCGGCTCAGGCTGGCTCAGGTCGTAGGCGACTTCCTTGCCGACCCGCTGCTGTGCACCCGTCGGCGAGAAGCCAAGATTGGCGAGAAATTGTTTCGGCAGCTTTTTCGCAACAGGCAATGCCGGTGCGCGCTGTGAGCGCAGGCTTTCACGCAGACGCTGCTGGGAAAGCTGGTGGGTAAGCAGTTCCTCGAAAGCCAGCCGGTGCTGCGCCCAGTGATGCCCGAGGGCCAGTTCCTCCACATCGGCATCGGCGGGCGGGTGATGCAAATAGCGGATCGCATCATCCAGCGGGGCCAGCTGATAGTCGCGGGCCAGCTCATCCGGCAGCCAGTCCGGCAGGCTTTTGGGGCCGAGCATCGCCAGGCTTTGCTGACACAACTGGCGCAGGCGCTGCTGGGTGAGGCCTTCGGTAGTGGGATAGATCGGCGTGAGGGTCTGTTCGACGGGCGCAGGCTCATCACCGGTAATCGCCCGATATTCCGGATGATAGATTTCCAGTCCGGAAGCACCGGGACGCGCTTCGCCGAAGCAGCGCAGGTGCGTGCCACGCTTCATGCTTTCTTTCTGCGCGTTGCTGAAGTGGTAGAAGCGCAGGCTGACGACACCTGTGCCGTCGCCAAGCCTTACCAGCAAGCTGCGGCGCTTGCCCATTACCACATCGGCACCGCTGACCACGCCTTCGATCACGGCATCCTGGCCAGGGCGCAATGCACCAATCGGTACGACGCGGGTCCGGTCCTGGTAACGCAGCGGCAGATGGAACAGCACGTCCTGCAGGGTTTCCAGTCCGACCCTGGCCAGCTTTTCTGCCATCGCTTCACCGACGCCCTTGAGCGCCGTGACCGAGACCCTGGAAAGCTCGCTCATTTCTTTTCTGCCTAACTTGCGACTGGTTTCGGACGTGCCACCGAGCACAGGCGTGCAGAGTCAGCGAGAATTTCGATGGCTTTGGGTCTCGGAAAGCTTGCGCGCCATGCGATGGCGACCGTGCGGAAAGGCACAGGCGGCGTCAGCGGGCGGACTTCGATCACGCCGGGCGCGTAGTGGTGGCTGTCGACGGCCGAAAGCGGCAGGATCGAAATACCCAGCCCGGAAGCGACCATGTGCCGAATGGTTTCCAGCGAGCTGGATTCCACCGTCGTGTGCCTGGCGCCTTCATTGCCTTTGCCCAGAGTAGGGCATGCTTCCAGAACCTGATCACGGAAGCAGTGACCTTCGCCCAGCAATAACAGGCTCTTGTCGTTGAGTGCCGAGGCGTCGATGGTCTCTTTCTGAGTCCAGGGGTGATCGGCCGGCATCAGAACGGAAAACGGCTCGTCGTAAAGCGGCAGGGTCAGCACGTCGGCTTCATTGAATGGCAAGGCAATGATGACGGCATCCAGCTCACCGTTGCGCAACTTGTCGCGCAGCACATGCGTGAAGTTTTCTTCGATATACAACGGCATCTGCGGAGCAACCCGGTGCAGTTGTGGAATCAGGTGAGGGAACAGGTAAGGGCCGACGGTATAAATAGCACCAACTTTCAGCGGCGCGGTCAGCTGATTCTTGCCTGCCTGGGCCAGCTCACGAATACCTTGAGCCTGCTCCAGCACTTTCTGCGCTTGAGCAACAATACCTTCACCGACCGGTGTCAGGCGCACGGCGCTCTTGCTGCGCTCGAAAATGAGCACACCGAGTTCGTCTTCGAGTTTCTTGACACCCACCGACAGCGTTGGCTGGCTGACGTGGCAGCGTTCAGCCGCATGGCCAAAGTGCTGCTCCTGGGCAAGCGTGACGATGTAGCGTAATTCTGTAAGAGTCATAACGTGCGTCCATGAAGTTGCGACCCCAGCATAGCGGGTGCGATCGATAGACGCACGTTATCAGAAGCACTCACAAGTAACAAAAGTACAATTCAGCGTTTATCCAGCGAATAAACGAACGGTGCGAGGATTTCAATGGTGCCGTTGTTGAGGATTTCCTTGGGCGGCTTGGGCAGTGGCTGAGCGCGACGGATCATTTCCATGGTCGCTCGATCCAGCGCCGGGCTGCCTGAACTGTTGGCAATCGAGTAAGACAGGACGTTGCCGTCAGCATCGACAACGAAGCGCAGGCGGGCAACACCCTGCATGCCACGACGACGCGCATCCTCGGGATACTTCTTGTACTTGCCCAGATGACTTAACAGGTCACCCTGCCAGCTTGGCAGCGCATTGCTGGGCGGCGAAGGTGCAGGAGCGGGCTTCGGAGCAGCTGCTTTTTCCGGTTTGGCAGTCGTAGGCGGCGTGTCGACCGGTTTTTCGTCAGCAGGTTTTTCCTGAGGTGGCTCAGGCTTCTTCTGCGGCTTTGGCGGCTGCGGCTTTGGCTTGGGCTTTTCAACCTTTTTGGGCACCACGATTTCCGGCTTCGGCGCTTGCGCGACTTCCGGCATGGGCTCTGGTTCTTCAGGGGCTGGCGGCGGAGGTGGCTGAACGACTTTTGGTGGTGGCGGCGGTGCCGGCTCGGGCAGAGGCGCAAGCTCGACCATCATGGCCGCTGGCGGTAGCTCGATCGCCTGAGAGGCGGGCCAGCGAACGGCGATAATGATCGCGATAGCGTGCACGGCCAGCACCAACAACAGACTACCGCTATAGCGCGTCAGTTTTTGGCGCGTACTGATCATTTCTTACCAGCCGTCTCAAGACCAACCAGACCGACCTTCAGGTAACCCGCACCCCGAAGCGTGTTCATGACTTCCATCAGATCGCCGTAATCCACGCCCTTGTCGGCCTGAAAGAAGATCGTGGTGTCCTTCTTGCCCTTGGTCCGGGCGTCCAGAACCTGACCAATCTGCTCGCGGGCAACCTTCTCTTCGCCCAGATACAGGCTCTTGTCGGTCTTGACGCTGAGGAAGATCGGCTTCTCGGGCCTGGGCTGTGGCGTGGCAGTGGATGCCGGCAGGTCGACCTTGATGTCCACGGTCGCCAACGGTGCAGCCACCATGAAGATGATCAGCAGCACCAGCATGACGTCGATGAACGGCGTCACGTTGATTTCATGGTTCTCGGCGAGATCATCGCCGCCTTCGTTAAGATGCAGGCCCACGTGTTAGCCCACCTTGACCATGTGCGGTTGTTGTTGATTGCGCTCGGTCGGTTCTGGCAGATGATCCAGGTCGCGGCTGACCAGCAGCAGAACGTGCGCCGAAGCATCGGAAACCTGAGCCTTGTAACCGGCGATGGAGCGGGCGAACACGTTGTAGATCACTACCGCAGGAATTGCGGCAACCAGACCCAGTGCCGTGGCCAGCAGGGCCTCGGCGATACCCGGTGCCACGACAGCGAGGTTGGTGGTCTGGGTCTTGGCGATGCCGATGAAGCTGTTCATGATGCCCCAGACCGTACCGAACAGACCCACGAACGGCGCAGTCGAACCGATGGTCGCCAGCACGCCGGTGCCCATGCTCATGTTGCGGCCGCAGGCTGCGACCAGGCGCTCGAGGCGGAAGCTGACACGCTCCTTGATCCCTTCGCGTTCACGGCTGTTGGCCGACAGGCGCATCTCTTCAAGGGCGTCATGCACCAGCAGGTGGGCTAGGGTGCCTTCCTTGCTGGCCGTCGCGCTCGCGTCGTTCAGGGAGCGGGCTTTTTTCAGGTTGACGATTTCACCACGCAACCGGCGCTTGGCACCCAGCAGTTCGAAACCCTTGGAGATCCAGATGGTCCACGTAATGATCGATGCGATGGCCAAGCCGATCATGACAGCTTTGACCACGACGTCGGCATTCTGATACATGCCCCACGGCGACAGGTCATGGGCCATGCCCAGGCTGTTGTCTTCGGCTGCAGGCTCCAGAGCCTGCATTGGGGCTGCGGCATCAGGCGCGACAGGAGCTGTCGCCGCAGGGGCGGCAGAGGCTGCAGGTGCCGCAGTCGGTGCCGATTGATCTGCAAGGGCCATAGGTACGAACATCAGGCTCAAGACGAGGGCTGCGACACCGCGCCATGCACGAGGCAGGCGAGGCATCCGGGTAGGCGAAGCGATTGATTGAATGCGTGTCATGCTGGCCGGACCTGAGAGAAAATGGGGGATGGTTCCAGTGCGTCGTTCAGTGCTCTCGACGCTCACAGGGAACAAATGGGCTGCCATTATTGCAAATCGTTCTTGTTAACAAAAGTAATACAGTATCTTTTTTACATATTCGGCCGAATGCTTGCCTGTCGATGAGCGTTTTTAACGATACTGACACCGCCTTTTCTGGAGATACCGAATGACTGCTCCTTCGCTTCTGATCGCCGGCTGTGGCGACATTGGTTCGCGACTCGCGACCCGCCTGCTGCCCCACGGATGGACCGTGCATGGGCTGCGGCGCACTGTTTCCGAGCTCCCTGCCGGTGTTCACGGTGTGGCGGGCGACTTGTTCGATACCCGCAAGCCTGCCCTGTGGCCCACTGCGGCACTGGACTATGTGGTGTATTGCGCGACGCCTTCGCAGCGTGACGAAGAGGGTTACCGGATGGCTTATGTCGAGGGCCTGCGCAATGTATTGAGCTGGCTTGAGCAGACCGGGCAGCGTCCAAAGCGGTTGATCTTCGTCTCAAGCAGCGGTGTCTACGGTCAGCAGAACGGGGAGTGGGTTGATGAAAACTCCGTCACCGAACCGGCCAACTACACCGGCACTGTGATGCTGGAAGCCGAGCAGCTCGCGCTGAACAGCGGACTGCCAGCCACGGCAGTGAGACTGACCGGTATCTACGGGCCCGGACGCAGTGATCTGTCGAACCGCGTGCGTCAGGGGCACAGTGTCAGAGTTGATCCGCCGGTCTATGCCAATCGCATTCATGCCGATGATGCCGCCAGCTTGCTGGAGCATCTGCTTCAGGCGGATCAACGAGGTGTGGCACTGGAGAATTGCTATCTAGGCGTTGACGACGATCCGGCTGCGCTGGCCGATGTGGTGGCGTGGATACGTGAATATCTGGGAGTGACCGAATGGTCGGAGGAAGTCAGCGTGCAGCGCGTGGGCAGCAAGCGTTGCAGCAATGCCAGGGCGCGCGCACTGGGATGGGTGCCGATGTACCCGGATTATCGGGCTGGCTATGCGGCATTGCTGGGGTAAACAAGTCGCCGTCAGGAGCGCCTTGAAGGGCGCTCCTGACGCGTGAGTCGCTTATTGCTGTTCGAGCAACCAGCGACGTGGGCCTGGGCGCAGCTCGGGCATCTGGTCAGCACCGGCATTGTTCATAGCCTGGAATATCTCCAGTTGCTTGCCTTTGCGCGCAAAGATCCACGGGTTGCCTTTTTCGGCTTTCTCCAGCCACATGCTGTCATATTCGCCGCTCATGGCTGCGCAATCGCCCGCCAGGCATAGTGCGTAGCGATCGTTTTCGGGAAGCCCCTGCACACTGCCGTCAGGCATGAATTGCACGGTGTTGCCTTGGCCATCGCCCTCCACGACAGTCCATTTGCCGCCCATGTAGGCGCTATACAAGGCTTTCTCGAAGCTGGTGCCAGGCTGAGCGCCTTCCGGTGCCGGGTTTTCCGGCTTCTGGAAGTGCTGTTCAGGGCCTGACTCGCTGGCCGCTTGAACCAGTTCATCACCCTTCACGCTCAGGTCTTCGAAGAAGTTGCCGTAGAAGTCGATGTGCAGCTTGCCTTCAGCAGCGCTGACGATCTTGCCTTCACCCAGCTCGAAACCGTTGGAGTAAATGGCCTGATTGGCTTTGGAGTTTATTTTCCACTCCAGATTGGGGCCGTTGGCGAGCAGTGCCTGACGCAGGTTGCCTTGTTTGACGGCGGCGTCGATGGCGGTCTGGTTGATCCAGGTGCCGTCCGGATTGCGGTCGGCGTGGCTGGCGCAGCCGCCCAGAATGACGGCGAGCAGCGAGATGGCGAGCGCGGAGCGCATAACGGATTCCTTCCTTCAGGGAGAACGGAGCGCAAGGCACGCTCCGTCGGGGGATTATTCGATGACGAGAATCGCGTCCATTTCAACCTGAGCGCCACGCGGCAATGCTGCAACGCCGATGGCTGCGCGAGCCGGATAAGGCTGGGTGAAATAGGTGCCCATGATTTCGTTGACCTTGGCGAAGTGGCCCAGGTCGGTCAGAAAGATGTTCAGTTTGACGATGTCCTTGAAGGATCCGCCCGCCGCTTCGGCAACAGACTTCAGGTTTTCGAAGACCTGGGTGATCTGCGCTTCGATGCCTTCGACCAGCTCCATGCTGTTCGGGTCCAGCGGGATCTGTCCGGACATGTAGACGGTATTGCCAGCTTTGATGGCCTGAGAGTATGGGCCGATGGCCGCAGGGGCTTTATCGCTGGTGATGACAGTCTTGGTCATGAGAACTCCTGATGATGGGATGGCCTACGCGCGCATCCGGGTGATGCGTGTGACACCGGTCAGGGCGCGCAGTTTCTTGATCACACGAGCCAGATGCACACGGTCGTGCACGCTGACCACCAGTTGGACCACGCTGATGCGACCATCGCGTTCGTCCATGCTGATTTTTTCGATATTGCCGTCGGCCGCGTTGACGCTGCTGGCCAGCAGAGCGATCAGGCCGCGCTGATGCTCGAGTTCGACACGCAATTCGACGTTGAATTCACCGGTGACATCCTTGGCCCAGGACAACTGGATGCATTTTTCCGGGTTGTGACGGATTTCGCTGATGTTGCGGCAGTTATCCAGATGCACAACCATGCCCTTGCCTGCGGACAGGTGGCCGACAATAGGGTCGCCCGGGATTGGCGTGCAGCATTTGGCGTAGCTGAGCACCAGGCCTTCGGTACCGCGGATCGCCAGCGGACCTTCAGGGCTTGGCAGCTGCTCGCCCTCGCCCAGCAGGCGGCGGGCGACGACATAGGCCATACGATTGCCCAGCCCGATGTCTTCGAGCAGGTCTTCCAGCACTTCGACCCGGTACTCGTTGAGCACCAGTTGGATGCGTTCCTGAGTGATCTTGTCGAGACTGCATTCGAAGCCGTTGAGCACCTTGTTCAGCAGGCGCTCGCCGAGGTTGATCGACTCGGAACGGCGTTGCAGCTTGAGCGCGTGACGAATATGCGTACGCGCCTTGCCGGTGACGACGAAGTTCAGCCATGCCGGATTCGGACGTGCGCCTGGGGCGCTGACAATCTCGACGGTCGAGCCACTTTGCAGCGGTTCGGAAAGCGGCGCCAGCCGGCGGTTGATCCGGCAGGCAATGCAGCTGTTGCCGACATCGGTGTGTACCGCGTAGGCGAAATCCACCGCCGTGGAGCCTTTGGGCAGCTCCATGATCCGGCCTTTGGGCGTGAAAACGTAAACCTCGTCCGGGAACAGGTCGATCTTGACGCTTTCAATAAATTCCAGAGAGTTGCCCGCACGCTGCTGCATTTCCAGCACGCCTTTGACCCACTGCCTTGCACGGGCGTGAGTGCCCTTGGGCTGCTCGTCGTCACTGGATTTGTACAGCCAGTGCGCAGCGATCCCGTTGTTGGCCATCTCCTCCATTTCGCGGGTGCGAATCTGGATTTCGATCGGCACGCCATGCATACCGAACAAAGTCGTATGCAGGGACTGGTAGCCGTTGGCCTTGGGGATCGCGATGTAGTCCTTGAAGCGGCCGGGCAACGGCTTGTACAAATTATGCACAGCGCCCAGCACGCGATAACAGGTATCGACCTTGTCGACGATGATGCGGAATGCGTAGACATCCATGATCTCGTTGAAGGCGCGACGCTTACCGCGCATCTTCTTGTAGATGCCATAAAGATGCTTCTGCCGCCCACTCACGTCGCCTTCGATGCCGTCAACGGCCAGGCAATGACTAAGGGACTCTTCGATCTTGTTGACCAGTTCCTTGCGATTGCCCCTGGCGCGCTTGACCGCCTGGTTGATTCGCGAGGATCGCATCGGGTACATCGCCTTGAAACCCAGGTCCTCGAATTCGATGCGCACACTGTGCATGCCCAGCCGATTGGCGATGGGGGCATAGATTTCGAGGGTTTCCTTGGCGATACGCCGACGCTTTTCGCCCGACAGCACTTCCAGCGTGCGCATGTTGTGCAGGCGATCGGCGAGCTTGACCAGGATCACGCGAATGTCGCGCGCCATGGCCATGGCCATTTTCTGGAAGTTTTCTGCCTGGGCTTCGGCCTTGGTCTCGAAATTCATCTGGGTCAGTTTGCTGACCCCGTCGACCAGTTCGGCGACGGTTTCGCCAAATTGTGCGCTGAGCGCTTCCTTGGCAATCCCGGTGTCTTCGATGACGTCATGAAGCATCGCAGCCATCAGGCTCTGATGGTCCATGTGCATGTCGGCAAGAATGTTCGCCACCGCAAGAGGATGGGTGACGTAGGCTTCACCGCTACGACGGCGTTGGCCATCGTGGGCTTGTTCGGCGTAGAAATACGCTCGGCGGACCAGATTGACCTGGTCCTTGCCGAGGTAGGCCGACAGTCTTTCGGCGAGGGCGTCTATGCTCGGCAAGGCGCTACCCCTTGCCAATGGCTTTTACCCTGCGCCGTGCTACGTCGACCTGGCATAGGCTTAGACGGCCTCGTTGGACTCGTCCTCGAACGCTGCAAACAATGGTTCATCTTCAACGATTTCGGCTTCTGCGATTACAGCGTAATCCATCAGGCCAGCCGCGATTTCACGCAGCGCCATAACGGTAGGCTTGTCATTTTCCCAGGCCAGCTTTGGTTCTTTGCCGCCGGTTGCCAGTTGACGGGCACGCTTGGTAGAGAGCATGACCAGCTCAAAGCGGTTATCCACGTGTTCTAGGCAGTCTTCAACGGTTACGCGGGCCATGGGTATTCCTCGTAGCAAATGCGGATGCGCGATGCCCGGATGGGCGAGCGGACTCGATAGTTTACAAGCGGACAGCACCAGGCATCAAGCGGCAAGCCACCAACGGCATGCTTTTAACCTGTTGCCTGATGTCTGGAAACGACTCGATCAAGCCAGCAACTCCTGAAAAAGCTCGCTGTATTGCTCTTGCTGATGCTCCTGAGTCAGACGATTGGCGCGGAATATCGCCTTGAGGTCTTCCAGTGCACCGGCAAAATCGTCATTGACCACAACGTATTCATACTCGTTGTAGTGGCTCATTTCGCTGACCGCCTCACGCATCCGCGCTTCAATGATCTCGTCACTGTCCTGGCCGCGGTTGGTCAGGCGCTGACGCAATGCCTGCTGGGTAGGCGGCAGAATGAAGATCGACCGGGCCTGCGGCATTTGCGCACGAACCTGCCGGGCACCCTGCCAGTCGATTTCCAGAATCAGGTCGTGGCCTTCGTCAAGGGTCTGCTGCAGGTGGCTCTGCGAGGTGCCGTACAGATTACCGAAGACTTCGGCCTGCTCAAGAAAGTCGCCGTGCTCGATCATGCGCACGAACTCGGCACGATCGACGAAGTTGTAGTTCACGCCGTTTACTTCGCCGGGGCGCATGGCCCGGGTGGTGTGCGAGACCGAGACGCGAATCTTTGCCTGCGCGCCGTGCTGAGGCTCTTGCTGAGCGTCCATCAGCGCCTTGACCAGACTGGTCTTGCCCGCGCCGGACGGGGCGGAAATGATATACAGGGTGCCAGTGATATGGGTCATGTCAGGTTCAGCCTTACTCAATATTCTGCACTTGCTCGCGCATCTGCTCGATCAACACTTTAAGGTTGACGGCAGCCTGCGTGCTGCGTGGGTCAAAGGCCTTGGAGCCCAGTGTATTCGCTTCGCGGTTAAGCTCTTGCATCAGGAAATCAAGGCGCCGGCCTGCCTGACCGCCAGCCTTGACTACGCGACGCACTTCGGTGACGTGCGTGCTGAGGCGGTCCAGTTCTTCGGCAACATCGCTTTTCTGTGCCAACAGAACCATTTCCTGCTCAAGGCGCTGCGGGTCCAGTTCGGCTTTCATGTCGGCAAAGCGATCCAGTACTTTCTGGCGCTGAGTTGCCAGCATCTGCGGCACCAGGGTGCGCAGGGTGGCAACCTCTTCGACGATGGAAGACAACCGGTCATCAAGCAGTCTGGCCAGGTCTGCACCTTCGCGCCCGCGCCCGCTCTTCAATTCGGTCAGCGCATCATTGAATAGCTTCAGTGCTTCGGTGTTCAACACCTGCGGGTCGCTGGCATCAGCCACCAGTACGCCGGGCCATGCCAGAACTTCAAGGGGGTTCAGCGCGGCAGGCTGCTTGATCAGGCCGGCAACCGATTCGGCTGCGGCGATCAACTGGCCTGCACGCTCAAGATCCACTTGCAGCGGTTTGCCAGCGGTTTCCTCGACAAAACGCAATGTGCATTCGACCTTGCCGCGCGACAGCCCCTGGCGCAGCGCTTCGCGAATCGCACCTTCCAGATCGCGAAACGACTCCGGCAGGCGCAGGTGGGGCTCAAGATAGCGGTGATTGACCGAGCGCAGTTCCCAGCTCAGTGTGCCCTGGGCACCGGCCCGCTCTACTCGGGCAAAGGCAGTCATGCTGTGCACCATGGGAAATACCTCTTGGTTCGCTTGCAAAAGCGTGGTTTGGTTCATGAGCGCGCAGAAGTGGCGGTCATGGGCGTCGTGAAAGCCGACTGGCTGTAGAGGCGCAGGATTGTAGCGCAGTGCGGCGCAGGCTCCCAATCCGACAGTGTGGCAGGTGACGCAAGGCGTTGTTTTACCCCGCATCTGCGCGTCGAAAGCCTTGATCCAGGGCCTTCTGGTTGCGCCGGATCGGCATTGACGGCTTTTAGAGATGCCCAGCGACAGCTGTGGCCTCTATAATGCCCAGCAGTTTTCCGTCTCAGTACAGGTATCCCAGATGAAACGTCCAAGTGGTCGCGCCGCCGATCAGCTCCGCTCGATCCGCATCACCCGCAACTACACCAAACACGCCGAGGGTTCTGTACTGGTCGAGTTTGGTGATACCAAGGTGATTTGCACCGTCAGCGTCGAAAACGGCGTACCACGCTTTCTCAAAGGCCAGGGCCAGGGTTGGCTGACTGCCGAATACGGCATGCTGCCACGCGCTACCGGCGAGCGTAACCAGCGCGAAGCCAGCCGTGGCAAACAGGGTGGTCGTACACTCGAAATCCAGCGCCTGATCGGTCGTTCGCTGCGTGCTGCGCTGGACATGTCCAAGCTGGGCGACGTCACCCTGTACGTCGATTGCGATGTCATTCAGGCTGACGGCGGCACTCGCACCGCGTCCATTACCGGTGCGATGGTGGCCCTGGCCGATGCGCTGAAGGTGATCAAGAAGCGCGGCGGCCTGAAAGGCGGCGACCCGCTCAAGCAGATGATCGCGGCTGTTTCGGTCGGCATGTATCAGGGCGAGCCGGTGCTCGACCTCGACTACCTCGAAGACTCGGCTGCCGAGACCGACCTGAACGTGGTCATGACCAGTGCAGGCGGTTTCATTGAAGTTCAGGGCACCGCCGAAGGCGCGCCATTTCAGCCGGAAGAGCTGAACGCGATGCTCGCGCTGGCGCAGAAAGGCATGACCGAATTGTTTGAATTGCAGCGCGCCGCGTTGGCCGACTGATACCCAGAAGGGGGTCCGATAATGAGTGACAGCTTGCAACCGTTCAGCAAACCGCCGCAAAGCGCTCGCCAGTGGGCGATGTTCTGTCACTTGTCGGCGTTTGCCGGACTGATGTTTCCGTTCGGCAATCTGCTGGGCCCGCTGATTATCTGGCAGTTGAAGAAAGACACCGATCCATTTATCGACGCGCAAGGCAAGGAAGCGCTGAATTTTCAGATCACAGTCGCTATCGCGGCCACCGTCAGCATGCTGCTGGTGCTACTGATCATCGGCTTTGCGTTACTGACGCTGGTGGGCATCGGAGCCGGAGTGCTGGCGATCATTGCCGGGATAAAAGCCAATGACGGCGTCGATTATCGCTATCCGTTCACCTTGCGCCTGATCAAGTAGCATCACTTCAGGCAGCGCAAAAAGCCGACTTCAAGTCGGCTTTTTCGTGTTTGCTGCCTTGCCTGGCTATCAGATAGTCAGGGTCCAGTCGTAATCCACGATCAACGGCGCGTGCTGCGAAAAGCGCGGCTGGCGCGGCAGGCGGGCGCTACGCACAAAGCGGCGCAAGCCTGGAGTCAGGATCTGATAATCGAAGCGCCAGCCCAGATTCAGCATCTCGGCCTGTTCGTTATCCGGCCACCAGCTGTACTGGTCACCTTCGCGGCTCACTTCACGCAGGGCATCGACATAGCCCATGGTACCGACAATCTCGTCCATCCAGGCGCGTTCAGGCGCCAGGAAGCCAGGAGACTGCTGGCTGTCACGCCAGTTCTTGATGTCGAGCTTCTGCTGCGCGACATAGAGCGATCCGCAATAGATGTATTCGCGACGCTTGCGGCGTTGCTTGTCCATGTACTTGCCGAAATCGTCCATGAGCTTGAATTTCTGATTCAGGTCTTCATCGCCATTCATCCCTGACGGAAAGAGCAGGGTAGCGATACTGACCTTGTCGAAATCTGCTTGCAGGTAGCGCCCGTAGCGGTCGGCTGTCTCGAAACCGAGGCCGCTGATTACCGCCTTCGGCTGCAACCGCGAATAAAGCGCCACACCACCCTGAGCGGGAACCTCGGCTTCGCAGGCATAGAGGAAGTAACCATCCAGCTGAAAGGCTGGATCATCCAGTTCAAAGGTGGAGGCGCGGGTGTCCTGTAAGCAGATGACGTCGGCATTCTGAGCTTGCAGCCAACTGAGCAAACCACGCTCGACTGCAGCCTGAATGCCATTTACGTTCACACTGATGATCCGCATAAATGGCCCCAAAAATCACGTGCGTGTATGATACCCGAGCTCTACCTAATTAGCTAAATCCGTGGTATCCGGAGCTTTTTCCATGCAAGCGTATCAGCGCGATTTCATTCGTTTTGCCATCGATCGCGGTGTTCTGCGCTTCGGTGAGTTCACTCTCAAGTCCGGGCGCACCAGCCCGTACTTCTTCAATGCAGGGCTGTTCAACACCGGTTCCGCACTGGCACAGCTGGGGCGTTTCTACGCAGCAGCCGTGGTTGAAAGCGGTATTGCCTTCGACGTTCTGTTCGGCCCGGCCTACAAGGGTATTCCGCTCGCCTCGGCAACTGCTGTGGCGCTGGCCGAGCATCATGACCGTGATCTGCCGTGGTGTTTCAACCGCAAGGAAGCCAAGGCGCACGGCGAGGGCGGCAGTCTGGTGGGCTCCCCGCTGGCGGGTAATGTGCTGATTATCGACGACGTGATCACGGCGGGCACTGCGATTCGTGAGGTCATGCAGATCATCAAGGATCAGAGCGCGACAGCTGCGGGCGTGCTGATCGCGCTCAATCGTCAGGAGCGTGGCAATGGCGAGCTGTCGGCGATTCAGGAAGTCGAGCGTGACTTCGGCATCCCGGTAGTGAGTATCGTGTCGTTGAATCAAGTGCTTGAGTTCCTGGCCGACGATCCGCAGCTCAAGCAGCATCTGCCTGCCGTCGAAGCCTATCGCGCGCAATACGGAATCTGAGGGCGAGCCTATGGCAGTCAGCGGCACGGGACGGGCATCGGTTTCAGGCGTACTGGGCGTTTTGGGGGGCTTGCTGGCTCTTGGCATGCTTGCGCCTTTGCACGCTCAAGCGGCCGACGCGCCTGAAGCTCTCCTTTATCGCTACGTCGACAGCCGTGGCGTGACCGTGATCGATACGCAAGGCGTGCCGCCCGACTACGTTGCCAAAGGCTACGAAGTGCTCAATGGTCGTGGCCGGGTGATACAAGTCGTACCGCCCGCGCCGACTGCCGAGCAGATTCGCCAATCCGAAGCAGAAAAACGCCAGGCCGCCGCTGATGCGCAACTGCTGAGCCTCTACAGCAGCGTCGATGAAGTGGACCGCGTCAAGGCCCGCAAACTGGCCGAGCTGGATGCGCTTATTGGCGTCGCCCAAGGCAATATTCAGGGGCTGGCGGCTCAGCAGCGCAATCTGCAAGGCCAGGCAGCCGACCTGGAGCGCGCGGGGCGTCCGGTTCAGCAGGGGCTGGTCGATCAGTTGAATGACTTGCGCGATCAGCAGCAGAAACTGCAAACCGATATCGCCGGGTATCAGGCCGCACGCGTAAAGGCTGAAGCAGATTTCGCCGTCGATCGTGCACGCGTCCAGCGCCTGACTCAATGACCGGACGCAGAGCGTCCAGAGCGGCGTTACCACGCTGGAGCGTGGGAACGATAATCAGCGATCATCATCAATGTCTAGTCCTGAAATAGGTTTACACCTGTTTCACGCTCAAAACGCCCGATGCACCGCATCGGGCGTTTTGTATTTCAGGGATAAGTGTGGCCGCTCCCTATTGTAGATCTGCACCGATTCATCCA